>NZ_JAMZMM010000465.1 GCF_024178385.1 Limnofasciculus baicalensis BBK-W-15
TACACAGGCTTTACCGCCCTTCGGCGGTTCAACTTATTTGTTAATCAGCTAATGCTTGACTTGCTAACCTGCGAAGGCAGGTTTTGTCTGTGTAGCGACAGATTTCAATCTGTCGTAAAATTTGAGAATGAAACAGCCCTGCCTTATCAAAGGGGGGAGCAAGAATCCTGCATTTCTTCCAAATCGGGATGCTCCCTTTTGCCATGATTATTGAAGTAAGTTATGCTTTTAGATACCATACCACCAATCACTTAACCTTTATGCCAATCGGAATTAGAATTTATCATAAAATCCTCCAACATATTCACAAATATTTCGTGTTTAGTACCAACTATAGCAATCCTAAATCGGTTGTGGCAATTTTCCGAAACGCGATTCTTGCTATGCCTGGGTTTCAATCCACTCACTTGTTACAACTAATTTAGGATCGCTATAGCCTGAACAAAATTATCCAGATAGCGACATTTTTCTAATGTATCTAATGTAGGAATACAAATATAAGTTTTGCCTCTAATAATAAGGAGCTGAAGTTTAAAACTAAAAACTATTGAAAAAATCCCAAACATCCAAAATATTAATCCGTATTTCATGCCAGGGAGTCTTGCTCATTCTTTTTCTAGATATTTTAAATAAGACATCGCCAATAATTCACATAGGGCAGGTGTCTCGCCTCTCGAAAGAGAATCTTTTATGGAGATGTCTTATCAAGAACATTCTCAGCCATTACTGTCTATAGTTAACCGGGATAACTTTGCTGCGATTAACTAGTTCAAATCTTACTTCCTTTCACCACAATCGAATCTCCTGCCAACTTAGCTTCATAGGTTGGTAAGGGTTTTTTGGCTGGACCTTGAACAACTTTGCCATCAATGGTAAATTTAGAATCGTGGCAGGGACAAACAAACTGTTTTTGGTCAGCTTTCCATGCGACAAAGCAACCTGCGTGAGAGCAAGTAGGATTAACAGCCGCGATCGCATTATTTCCATCGGGATTCCGGACAACTAACACGGCTCCCCCAGGAAATTCCTTATTGAGGATTTGACCATTTTTATCTAAATCAGCTACTTTCCCAACAGGCTGAAACCCATCTGCACTAACAGAAGGAGTAGGAGATTCTGATTTAGTAGTTTTGGGGGAACAAGCAATAAGTGCTACTGGTAAGTAACTAGCCATTCCACCCACACCCATCCAGGTTAAAAATTCTCGACGATCCATAATATTGTTGGTTGTTAGTTATTGGTTATTTGTTGTTGGTTATTGGTTGTTCGTTGTTGGTTATTGGTTGTTCGTTGTTGATTGTTAGTATGAAGCCCCCATGTTAATTATAACATCAACTGAAAACTCAAAACTTAAAACTCAAAACTCAAAACTCTCCATTCTCCATTCTCATATCCGCTGTTCCATTCCGTTTTTCAAGTAAAATTGAAACAAGACTTTTAAAGCAGCTAGCCAAGGGGACAGCTACCACCAAGCCCAGTAATCCTGCCAAATGCGCTCCCACTATTAATGAAAATAGCACCCAGACGGGATTTAGTCCAGTAAATCCCCCTAAAAGGCGGGGAGCAAATCCATTTTCAATCACCTGCTCAATAATAGTAGCAACAATTAGGACTCTCACCCCAAGCCAGATACTTTTTAGTCCAGTCAGAAAACTAACTATCGCAATACTCAAAGCGCAGCCAAAGGGAACTAACGCCATAATTCCCACTCCCAAGCCAAACAATAAACCAAAAGGAACTTGTAAGATTAAAAATGCCACTGTCATCAATATTCCCATCAGTGATGCTATCGTCGCTTGTCCGACAAAATAGTTATGAAAGTTTTGCCGCAGGGCTTCTCGCAATCTATTAGAATAGCTAGAGGGTATCCACTGAAAAATTCCGTCCCATACTTTCTCAGAATGGAGGACTAGATAGAAGGTTAACACTAAAGTTAGTACGACATTCAATACACTACCAACCGTACCTACTACCCAATGGACAACCTCACCGACAAGAGTTTGCAATTGTTGAGAAAGACGATCCGCAATCTGAGTCGCTAAACCACTGATATTAATCGGTAATTTCCAAGCAATTGCCCATTCACTAAGGTGAGTTAGTTGTTGTCTGCCTGATTCAATCCAACTTGGTAAGTACTCCGCTAGATCTGTTAATTGTTTGATTAAGATGGGCACGATTATAATTGCTAAAACCGTTAATAGTAAAAAAGTTATCAAAAAAACCAATAAAATAGCGAAATTACGCCTCATACCGCACCGCTTTAAAAAATTAACAGGATAGTCTAAAACAAATGCAAGTAAGTTAGCTGTGATAAAAATAGTGATTGGCGATTTAAAATACTCAAACGCTAGGACGAATAGCCACCCATTCAAAAAGAGTACTGGGTAGATGAATCCAATTGATAACCAACGGGGCAGTTTATTTGTTAATTTCATCAGATGAAAAGGGGTGAGTAGGTATAATTTGTGCTAGATATTTATTAAGGATAAAGCCAAAAGATCAATTGCGTCTCACCAGATTCAACCTCTGTGATGATTTTCATTCTTTTACCTCACAGGGATGTGAGGGAGTGGTGGGATTAAGCTCGATAATGGCAGGAGACAGACAGATCGAGACTAAACGCTGGTGCGGAATTAGCGAAAGCTGCTCCTGTTTGCGATCGCAGCCCCCACGGTTATGATGTCTAATATGGGGATAGTCACGATTTTAGCAGAGGCTGGTTACTGGCTCTACGCGCAGATTGTGGAACATGTGGAACAATATAGAAAATCGTCCTTCGTATAGCTAAAACTCGCACGGGAAGGATAAAGCATTTTATTTTAGCCCTTCTCATCCCACGCCAATCCCTGATCGGAGGAAATTAAATTAATAATTAGCCATTAAATTAGTAACAGTAGAACCTAAAAATTATTCATGGTATATTGAGATTCTTTTGTCCCCACTCCCCATCCTTATATCCCCTCTTCCACTTCCTTCTCCATATATGGACAAAAAGCTCATTCATAAATTCAGTTCATTATTTGGCTTCCTGCTTCTCGGTTTCTCACTCTTTGCGATCGCCCACGAACTGCGACAATATAGCTATCAGGATATACTAAACAGTTTCAGGTCAATACCAAAGATTCAATTACTTTCAGCGATTGGGTTGACTGGATTAGGCTATCTAGCTCTGAGTGGCTACGATCTCCTGGCGTTGAACTATGTCAATCATCGCCTCTCCTTGCCAAAGATTATATTTGCCAATTTTATTAGTAATGCCTTCAGCAATTCGATTGGCTTGGCTTTCCTGACTAGCAGCGCTATCCATTATCGATTTTACTCGGTTTGGGGAGTACCGACAATTGCGATCGCAGTTGTGATTGCTTTCGTGAATTTAAGTTTCTGTCTGGGACTTTTTGCTCTCGGTGGGGTAATGTTTCTGGTTGCACCCTTACCAATTCCCCCCTTACTCAATTTACCGTGGCTTTCAGTACGTCCCCTCGGTTTTATTTTCCTAATCTTGACTGTCGCGTACTTGTTGAGTAGTATTCTGATCCGGAAACCTTTAAAATTCCGCGATCGCGAATTTCGCTTTCCGTCTTTCAGGCTAGCATTTTTCCTGATTCTGGTGTCTTGTGTGGAATGGGCTTTAGCTGCCAGCGTCATCTACAGCCTTCTCCCGCCAACCGCTGCCTTATCTTATCCCACATTTTTGAGTATCTACTTATTAGGCATGGGGGCTGGTGTGATTAGTAATGTACCCGGAGGTTTGGGAGTATTTGAAACCATCGTACTATTTTTCCTCTCACCTTATATTCCCGGACCAGCCGTTTTTGGCTCTTTACTTGCCTACCGATGCGTTTACTACTTCCTACCACTATTTCTGGCAACTGGGTTACTGGGGATATACGAACTAAAAGGGCGATCGCGCTATAAATCAAAAAACTAGGAATTATAAGGTGAGTCGCTTTCAACCCCGTGTCTTTAGACCGGGGAGTGTCAAAAATACCATTTTAGCTAGACAAGCGGGAATCCCCACGTCCATACCCGCTTCGGGTTGGCGTGGGATGAAAGACGAGT
>NZ_JAMZMM010000466.1 GCF_024178385.1 Limnofasciculus baicalensis BBK-W-15
CAGACAAATTAAAAGCGTGACAGCTTATCCGCTATCTTGGCCGCTATGCTATCTTAATGGGAGGATCGCGGCTGAGATGGTTTAGAGGGTATATCGATCCAATTGGTAATGGTCTTGACAAGATAACTATCTTATGCTTCATTGATCTTGTTGAAACAATCTGAGAGAATTGTTATATAGTGTAAAGTTATATCTATTTGTGTTAAGTAAGGCAACAAGAAGTTGATTTTTCTTCAATATGGAATAAATAATTAAGAAAATCAATGTAAGGGTTGCATCGTTGCTGCCAATTTTAAGCCCAATGGAAAAGTAATGGCAATTACAAGTTGTTTATCAGAGTTTTCCCTACCCGAACTGTTTCAGTTCCTGGATCACGGAACCAAAACCGGGTTACTTACTCTACGCTTTCAGACAGACAGCCAAGAAAAAAGGGTACGTCATGCTCTATTGCACCAAGGACGTATTGTAGCAGTTACCAATCGCCTGGATCACCAATGCTTACTGGCAATGATTTGCCAACGGGGTTGGATTAGTCCAGAGGTGCTGCGGGAACAAGTGAACCGATGTCCAGCAAATATACCTATTGGTCTATACTTGAAGACTCATGGATTTTTGCAACCAGAACAGTTAAGATTACTATTTCACGCGCAAGTCCTGCGGCAAGTTTGTGGGTTGTTCAGGCTCAAAGATGCTCGGTTCAAATTTGATGCTAAAGCGACATTACCGACAACAGAAATGACGGGACTAAGCTTGAGCGCGACAGAAGCAACTCTAATGGGGTTGCGGGTATTGAGAGACTGGCGGTTATTAGCAGACAAGCTACCGGAAGCAACCTCAGCCCTTTCGAGAGTAGTAATTGGGAAGCGTCATTTGCGGTTAGATTCTTTGGAAGGACGAGTTTGGCAGTTGGCGAATGGATCGGTTACATTGAATGCGATCGCGACTCAGCTCAAACAACCCGTAGAAGTTATTCAACAGACGGCTTTTCGTCTCATCAGTGTGGGTTTAGTGGCAGAAGTGCCTATGCTAGTCCAGTCTCGCTCAAGAAGTGTGGCTCCTGAAGCACCTCAACCCGTCAGCCCAACAGCTAATAGTCCAAAGGAGACTACTAACGTGCCAGATTTAAGCAATTCCTTCATGCAAAACTTGCTAGGATTTTTGAGGAGTAGCAAGTAGGCGTGGAAATCATGCGTCTGGTTGTGACTGGCACAGTCGGTGCTGGTAAATCCACCTTCATCCGTACAGTCAGTGAAATTGCCGTTGTAGATACAGATAGAATCGCAACCGATGAAACAGCCATGTTGAAAAGAAAAACAACAGTGGCGATGGATTTTGGGCGCTTACAATTTGCCCCCAAAATGGCTCTGCATCTCTATGGTACTCCCGGACAGTCTCGCTTTGATTTTATGTGGGATATCTTGATTCGCAAGGCGCACGCTTATATAATACTGGTTGACGCTCATCGACCCAGCGCTTTTCGGGAAGCCCGAAAACTTTTAGCATTTATGCGCCAAAGGGTTGATATTCCCATGCTAATTGGTATAACTCATTCAGATTGCGAGGGCGCTTGGTCAATTGATAATGTAGCTCTCGCATTGGGTTTTGTGGATGAGAAAACTCGCCCTCCCTTTGTCATGCTCAATGCGAATCAGAAAGACTCTGTGATTGAAACCTTAATTATCCTAGTGGAACACTTCATCAGAACATCTTCGGTTTTTTAAGAAATTTTAAGTTATTAATCTAAGTGTTACTCTGGCGTGTATCTTCAAGAATTGAAGTCGCTTTTCAGGTTAAACCGAATACCCTAGAGGTAGGAGTTGCCCAAAAATAAAATATTAAGAAAAACTTAAATATTTAGGTATTGATTGGATTGCCTGATACATATCCCAATAACCTCTGGGAGAATACCCTTTAGCCTTCAATTTAACAGCCATGAGTATTATAGGGTGCATAACAGACTTTTCGTTACCAGAAATTTTCCACTGGGCGGAAAAAGGCAAGAAAAGTGGATTGCTGACATTACGTCCATTAGGAGACACTCAAGGAGTAGTGCAGTCAGTTCATTATATATGGATATTTCAGGGACGGATTGTAGCAGCAGCGAATAGATTAGATTATCAAGGTTTAGTATCGCTGATCGAAGAATCCCAATGGGTTAGCAATCGAGTTGTTGGTAAACTCATGGAGTGTTGTTGTCCAATAAATAAACCATTAGGGTTTTGTCTCAGAAATAACGGTGTTCTCGAAGTAAAACAACTCAAACAGCTATTTCAGCTCCAAGTATTACAGCAAGTCTCCGCCTTATTTCAAGTTAAGGATGCTGAGTTTAAATTTGACCAAAAGGTATCAATGCCGGGGCAGGAAATGACAGGATTGAGTATGTTGGCGACAGAAGCAACATTAATCGGATTGCGATACCTGAAAAACTGGGAAACTTTAGTAGATAAATTACCAGATACTGATGGAAGTTTAGTCGGGACAATTACCGATAAACCTAGCTATCAACTGACTCCTCTAGAATGGCAGATTTGGGAATACACAAAAGGAACTGTTTCTCTAAAAGCGATTGCTAGAGAATTGAGAGTACCTATAGAAAAAGTGCAGCAGATTGCCTATCAGTTCATCGCAGTTGGTTTAGCGGAAGAAGTTCCGTTATTTGTTAGTAAACCACCCACCCAATCCATGCCTAGTATAGCCAAAAACTCAACAGAAGAAAATGAGGAGGAAACAATCGGTCAATCATTTGTTCAAAATTTAGTAGGTTTCTTACGCAGCAATAAATCAAACCAATTATCGCTGACAACTTCAAGTTAATTTGTTGTTGGTTATTTGTTATTTGTTATTTGTTATTGGGACTTAAACAGATATCAACAATGGCTAAAGACCTATTTCACGATACAGTCAGACGCGGATTAGAAAAAGACGAATGGACAGTTACTGACGATCCGTTAGAACTGGAATTGGAAGAAATCACCGTCAAGATCGATCTAGGCGCGGAACGATTGATTGAGGAAATCGTCCAATGGATAAATTAGAAAAATAGCGATAATTTTCTTTAACATGAAGGAGAAAACTTAATGCAATCTGCTTTACGGATTGAAACAAAAGGTTTATAACCTGTTTTTGCCTTTGTGTCTGTTTAAGTCCCACTAACAGGGGCGACTGCTATACTTTACCAAAAACAAACAACTAACAACAAATAACTAACAACCAACAACTAACAACTAATCAGTAATTTCCTCTGGAGTCAAATGGGAATTTACAACCTCACCATCACGAAACAAAATAATACGATGAGTTAAACGAGCAACATCTGGCTCATGAGTCACCATCACAACAGTAATCCCACTATTATTCAATTCAGTAAAAATATCCATAACTTCAGCAGTGGTGCGAGAATCTAGCGCTCCCGTTGGCTCATCGGCTAAAAGCAAAACAGGTCTATTAACAATAGCACGCGCGATCGCAACTCGCTGTTGTTGTCCACCAGATAGTTGATTTGGCTTATTGAAGCTACGATTTTCCAATCCAACTCGCTTAAGTGCTGCCAGGGCACGCTCCCGTCGTTCCTTAGCAGGAACACCCGCATAAACCATCGGAAGCATCACATTTTCCATGGCAGTTAGTTGAGATAATAAGTGAAATTGTTGAAAAACAAATCCCAGCTTGAGATTTCTAATCCAGGCTAATTCATCATCGCCTAATTCAGAAACATCAACGCTATCTAAGTAATAGTGTCCTGATGTTGGTCGATCCAGACAACCGATAATATTCATAGCCGTAGATTTGCCAGAACCCGATGCGCCCATAATTGAGCAATATTCTCCCTGCTCTACTATTAGGTTAATAGTATTGATAGCTTTAACTTCCGTATTACCAATTCCGTAGATTTTGGATATATTTTCCAGGTGAATAATTTTGGGATGGTGACTTTGACTATCCATTGGTTGAACTAAAGGTTGCTGATTGGGGGATTGATTGGGTGCTAAAGGCTTCATTCCAGTAGGGTGCGTTACATAACGCACCCTACTATAGCAATATACTGTTTGTTTATC
>NZ_JAMZMM010000467.1 GCF_024178385.1 Limnofasciculus baicalensis BBK-W-15
GTAGGGAGTAGGGAGTAGGGAGTAGGGAGTAGGGAGTAGGGAGTAGGGAGTAGGGGAGGAATATAGCAATCGCCCGTGTTAAGGCATCTAAAAACGCCACAACCCATTCACAGCAATCATTTCAATGCGTGACTTTTGAATGCCTGACTTTTGATATAACTCTCTCTGCGCTCTCGCCGATCCCCAATCGGTGCATTATTCACGGTAAGCACGTTATAATTCTTAACGAACAGTTTCTCACCCCTTATAACTTAGAAAACGGTGGCTTACACGCTTCCGTGAGGTTTTTATGAGCAATCCTGTCATTCATGCCTTTTTTGTAGGCAGGGCGATGGCATCCTCGATGAGCGAGTTGCTAGAAGATTCCCTGACTAATGCCCTGAGCGAAGTTGGCAAATTTGATGCCGAGCAACGGGAAAGACTGCGACAGTTTACCCAGCAAGTCATGGAAAGAGCAGAGAGGGAAGCGGAAATGGCAACAGGAACGAGCATCAGCAGTGTTTCAGTTGGCTCCACTTCTGTGGATCTTCAGGAGACAATAGACGATCTTAGAGCCGAAATTGCCAGTTTGCGGACTGAATTACAAACTTACCGAAATAAAAGGATGAAGGTTGAAGGATGAAGGATGAAGGATGAAGGTTGAAGGATGAAGGTTGAAGGTTGAAGGTTGAAGGTTGAAGGTTGAAGGATAAGTAAAAAATAGTTTCATTCCCCACTCCCCACCTCCCGATACGGCATCCGCTGTTCCACTCCCCAGTTTTAATTAAGATTTTTTGAAAATATTTAGGAAGCCTAGTGTCTGCTGTTTCTCAAGACTATGTAAACTTTACGCCATACAAGGAAAGACAGTTGCCTAACCAACGTCTCCTCAAAAAGGCAAACAATGATAAATCCTATCGTTGGAATCAGGAAAATTACTCCCGTCAACGAAGATTCATTGACATTTGGGCTTTCGTTTTAACCCTAATGTTCCGATTGTGGCTCGACAAGAAAGCTTGGAGTTATCCAGGTGGGGTTACAGATGCCAAAAAAGCAGTTAGACGGAAAGCTCTAGCAATCTGGATTCGAGATACATTCTTGGATTTAGGACCAACTTTTATTAAAGTTGGACAGCTTTTTTCCACCCGTGCTGATTTATTCCCCAGCGAATATGTGGATGAATTAGCTAAATTACAGGATAGAGTGCCAGCTTTCAGCTACGAACAAGCTGAAGCTATGATCGAGAAAGATTTAGACAAATCAATAGCAGAATTATTCCGCAGTTTTGACCCAATTCCCCTTGCTGCTGCTAGTCTAGGACAAGTTCATAAAGCTCAACTCCATAGTGGTGAAGAGGTAGTCGTAAAAGTACAGCGCCCAGGTTTACGGAAGCTTTTTACGATAGATTTGCAGATTCTTAAAGGGATTACTCGTTACTTTCAAAACCATCCAGATTGGGGACGAGGCAGAGACTGGAATGGTATTTATGAAGAATGCTGTCGCATTCTTTGGGAAGAAATTGATTATCTCAACGAAGGACGAAATGCCGATACATTTCGTCGGAATTTCCGTCCATACGCATGGGTAAAAGTACCTCGTGTTTACTGGAAATATGCTTCCCCACGGGTTCTGACTTTAGAATATGTTCCAGGGATTAAAATTAGCCATTACGAAGCCTTAGAAGCCGCAGGTTTAGATCGGAAAATATTGGCAAGATTGGGAGCAAAAGCTTACTTACAACAATTGCTTAATGATGGATTCTTTCATGCAGATCCCCATCCAGGAAATCTTGCCGTCTCTCCTGAAGGGGCGCTGATCTTCTATGATTTCGGTATGATGGGGCGAATTAAGACAAATGTTCGCGAACAATTAATGGAAACCCTCTTCGGCATTGCCCAAAAAGATGGGGAACGGGTGGTTAATTCCCTCGTGGCTTTGGGTGCCCTTTCACCTGTAGAAGATATGGGACCAGTGCGGCGCTCAATCCAGTATATGCTGGATTATTTTATGGATAAGCCCTTTGAGGAGCAGTCCATTACCGCAATTAGCGATGATTTGTATGAAATCGCCTACGGACAACCATTTCGCTTCCCAGCCACCTTTACCTTTGTCATGCGAGCGTTTTCTACATTAGAAGGGGTAGGGAAGGGATTAGATCCTGAATTCAACTTTATGGAGGTGGCACAACCATTTGCTTTACAGATTATGACAAACGGCAATACTCCTGATACCAATAGCTTTTTCAACGAACTGGGGCGACAAGCGGCCCAAATGAGTAACACAGCTTTGGGTTTACCCAGACGAATTGAAGATACCATAGATAAATTAGAAAGAGGGGATGTGCGTCTGCGAGTTCGGTCGATTGAATCCGATCGGCTCTTGCGACGGATTAGCTCCCTACAATTGGGAACCAACTATGCCTTATTAGTCGGTGCGTTTACTCTGTCGGCTACAATTCTATTTGTCAACGATAAAATAAGACTAGCCGCCGTCGTTGCTGTAATAGCAGCTATTTTGGCATTTGTCCTAATTCGTTTACTTAATAAGCTTGACAAATTCGACCGAATGTTATAGAAACTGTACAATTATTGACTCCAAACCATCTATGAAATTTTGCTTCACGGGTCTCACGGATCCGGGGTTAGTTCGTACCGTCAACCAGGACTATTACTATACCTCTGCTAACGGACGCTTCTTCATTGTCGCCGATGGCATGGGAGGTCATGCAGGTGGGCAGGAAGCCAGTCAAATCGCTACAGAGGCGATTAAAACTCATTTGCAGGAAAACTGGGAGTCGAATACAGCCTCAGATGAGTTAATGGAGCAAGCCTTCGATCGAGCAAATGAGGCGATATTGCTGGATCAGCAAAAACATCCCGAACGTGCGGATATGGGGACTACCACTGTTACGATCATGTTCCGTCAGGATCGGCTATGGTTCGCTCATGTTGGTGACTCTCGGATCTATCGGTTTCGAGGCTCAAAGCTAGAGCAAATTACAGACGATCATACCTGGGTGGCACGGGCAATGAAGGCGGGAGACTTGACTCCTGAACAGGCACGTAGCCATCCCTGGCGACATGTATTGTCTCAATGCCTTGGCCGCAAGGATTTGCAAAAAGTTGAAATCGAAGCCACTGATGTGCAAGCTGGCGATTGCTTCCTTCTTTGTACCGATGGACTCACTGAAGAAGTCTCCGATACGACAATTGCCTCTTATCTCCAATCCGGGTTAGCCTACGAAGAAGTAGCCCAGAAACTAATTGATTCGGCTAAGGATAATGGAGGTAGAGATAATATCACGGTGGTGATTGTGGGAGTTGCATAGTTAACCAACAGTAAGTAGGTGGAGAAAAATATTGTCAGGTGGGTGGTGTCCGCAATCTGCTATCAGCTTAGATTACAGGTTGTATGATGGACATGCCCCACCAAAAGTTTAATTCTGTCTGCTTAATTAAGGAACTAGAAAACTGTTAAGTTAACGGGACTGCACCATAAGATTTCTACGGTAATCCCTACAGCTTTTTCCTGTTCAAGATCCTCAATATAACCCCCTTGAGAATCTTTGGCTTCCTCAAAATTATCAAAGGGTCCAAAGTAGTAAATAACTTCAGGTTGAGTTGTGGAGATTCTCACCCACCAGGCTGATGGTTCAGGATTTTGTCCCGGAATCGCTTTAGGTTGTGGGATGATTGGTGTGGGGATATTCTCCGTAATATCCGATAACTCACTCTCCACACGCTCAACCAAACCTATATCCCACTCCCTATCCTCTATACTTGATTCTGTAGATGCTGCTTCTAGCGTTAAGGGTTTGATGCTAACAATTGTGCCCCCAGATTGAGCTACCTGTCGCATGACTTGATTCATGCGATAGTAGGGGACACGGAGAAAGACGCTACCACTCCGACGTATTGGATAGCATGAATTGTTGGGTTCTCCGTTTTGACGCAAACCCACTACTTCATAGAGAAACCAGCGACTCCCCGCTGTATTCATAAAAATTGATATGTCCATTCGCGTTTAATAAACTTGCCACCCATACTTAACATTATTT
>NZ_JAMZMM010000070.1 GCF_024178385.1 Limnofasciculus baicalensis BBK-W-15
GGAAAAATCCTGTGAATCCTGTAAATTTCGATCGGTTTATTGTTTTTCAAATCGCAAATAACCACCGATAAGCGTTGCTTAACGGGGACAAAACGATTTTGTATATCACAACTATTGCCAATGGGTACTTAATTTGTTACATTTATTTACATAAGCGAGCGAACAGAAGAAAAAGCGCCATCCCCCTCAAGGCACAATCTGCGGTAGTCTGTGGCTTTAGCCGAGCTATGGTAACGCTAACGCAGTTACTAGCAATAGTCTTCTTCTTCCTTTTATACCAGCAATAAATTATTGGTTCTCCCATATAAAACCTCAGCTTCTTTAAGCTGAGGTCTTTTTTTTCACTATTCCCTATTCTCACAAATGGCAAAAATCAGTTTTATCTAGCAGTAAGAACCTTTTTCCAAAACTTTAATGGATTTAGATCCTATCTGAATCGATCTTTAATTTTCCCAGATTTAATATCACACGTTAAGATCAAATCTTGTATGAAAAGCACCATATTTAAACCAATATTGTTTTAAATCATGATGGGGAGTATGTAAACTAGCTTTAGCGTGATATAGAATGACTTGTCGGTGATTGCCCATCCAAACTTTTTTGAGAGACTCAACGGAAATTAGAGTGCCTCCTAAACTAGAAATACAATCCTCAAAACGTTCAATCGCTGAGTAATCTAATGTCTCAAAAATGAAAAAATTACCTGAACAAATTAGATGCCGACTGCGAATCCATGCTTGTATCTTTTGGCGGGCTACTGGCGGTAACATTAGTCCTTTGTCTTGCAAGAATAAGGAGTTAAGATTCCTTGTATCTGCTTTTGATTTGGGATTTACACCATCCCTAAAGTGATGTGGATCTGTTAAGGTAGATCGGCAGTAGTCAGGATTTTTGCTTGTCGATGCCAGGATTTTTTCCCCAGTTGAAGCCATCGGTTTGTACCAAAAAGTACGTTTATTTAAACTACAATCTAAAATCTAAATTAGCCACTGTAGAAATCTAACTCAATTGGGCCAAGATCTCTACAGTGACCAAGGCTAGAGATTAAACAATCTCAGTGATACTAACAATCTTGGCTCCGGTGCGATTAATCCGCTGAATTTGCGGAGTCATGCGATCGCCAGGAACAATGTAAGTATTGCTACTGCGATGACGGGGACTATCAAAAGCCGCTCCCTGGACAACAATCTTGAACTGCTTGGCGGGTGCTGCATATCCGCCTGGATTTGCACCAGATGCGGGCTTCTGGATTTTATTAGTACTGTTGGTAGCTACAGCATAAACAAGCTGAGAAGCCTTGACAGCGCTGCTAACTTGAGCGGAACCACGATCAACTGAAAAAAGTCGGTTATAGGAAACTTGCTTTTTGCCAATCAAAGTGGTGGCACGATTGT
Source organism: Limnofasciculus baicalensis BBK-W-15 (assembly GCF_024178385.1). GTDB lineage: Bacteria > Cyanobacteriota > Cyanobacteriia > Cyanobacteriales > Coleofasciculaceae > Limnofasciculus > Limnofasciculus baicalensis. The sequence goes on from NZ_JAMZMM010000070.1 coordinate 1,395, forward strand.
ACGGTACTATATTTTCACCAAAGGCATTTTGGTATTCATCGCTATCGATGTAGGAATCAATTTCCGCATCGTAGCCTTCTTCAATACAGCGGACAATATGCTCAGAAATCTCTTTCTGATCGCTAGGAGCGCGACCGAGAAAGTGCATGAAATTTAGCTCAACAAAGCGGTAAGGAGCAGATTTTTCAAAATACCGAGTGCGATAAAACTCAGATTTGCCAACTCCCCGGACAAATTCACGGACAGAAATACTGCGATCGCACAATAGTGATTCTAAACTCACCAATCGCTCGCTATCCATCACATGAGGATTGCCCAAAACCTGCTTATAGACTGCTCGGATTGCAGTCTGAAGCTCATCGATTGAACTATTCGGCCATAGTTCTATGCTTGTAGAACTCATAAAAACGTTTCCTCCATCATTTATGACAATCTTTTTTCACACTCTCCCCATTCCCCACTCCCTACTCCCCATTTACACAGGTGTAATGCTGGCAATAACGCCACCATCTTTGTGAATGCGCTGATAAGTTTCGGAAAGTTGATTAAAGGGAACCAGGTAAACTTGGTTAGAGCGGCGGAATTTAGACACGCGATTAAGGGTTTTTGCCCCATAACCAGTTACTTCAATGCGATAGACTTTTCCATCTTCGCTAGCTTGTACCCCAAACCGACTCCGAGCAACCGTAGATGAATTACGGAAGGTGCTACCTGGTGGAATTACAGCGGTGGGGATACCTTGAATTACCAAGGAATTCAGTTTCGGACTCTTGCCAGCCAAATCCGCTTTTAGGGAACTAGTTGAAGCGCCCCGCACTAATTGGAACATGTGAGTAAACTGTACCATGTTCTTCCCGGTTTGAGTCTTGTAGCCTCGGATGTAAGGGACAATATCTTCCCCAAAGGTGTTTTGATACTCGTCACTGTCAAGATAGGAGTCAATATCTGCCTCAAATCCTTTAGTATCAAGAATCGCACTGTGGGCTTTCATTTCCTCGAAACTGTCGGGGGCACGCCCTAGGAGATGGCGGAAATTCAGTTCGATTGCTCGATAGTGAGGCACATTTTCAGAAAAGCGCGAGCGGTATAAATCAGACTTTGCAGCCTGACGGACAAACTCGCGGATGCTCAGTTGGCCTAGCTTAAATTGGGACTCCTCTACAGTAAGCTGCTCGCTTTCCATCACGTAGGCATTGCCGAACACTTGTCTGTAAACGGCTTTAATTATTGTTTCCTTCTCTTCAGGTGAGAGATTGGGGTGCCAAGTTACTGGCGAGGTTTCGTCAAATAAACTGACACCTAATCGTGAAGCTGGTCCAAATGGCATGTACTGTAATCTCCTGATTAACAACAGAAGTCTAGAATACTACTAAGTTGCGTTCAAAGATAGAACTTGTAGAATGGGCGACAGGATTTGCCGTTGACAGGCGGGATGCCTGTTCTCGGTTTGACTCTGACAGGCAAGATGCCTGTTCTACGTTTGAATTATGCAGCTTGGGTTTTGGTTGAGAGATTAAAGTCCTTCCATGGGATCGGTTTGTCTAATCAAACCAAAACAGACTAGAAGCCAGACTTGTGACTGGCACAAGCCTGATGAATAGATCTTTAAGCTCACCTAACGTATTAGCAAGTGTAGGGAAGATTTTTAAAGAAAATTTGAAGATGGCAGGAGCAGTTGAAATTTTCTTCCAAAACAGGGCTTTGGTCGATTTATGATATAAATAGTAGTAAAAGACAGTAAAACATAGTGTAATTGGGGTGGAGATACCAAACACCCACACCATCTGACAGTCGGGAGGATGGTAGCTCCCGTTTTCTGGCGCGGGGGCATAAATGCGACGGCTCGGTGGAATTTTTTTCAACCTTTAGACTTCAACCTTCATCCTTCATCCTTCAATTCCCAGCCCAAGATTTCAGCAACTAGCTCAACCAAAGTCATTGGATTGAAGGGTTTAGCAATTACGCCAGCAATTCCTAACTCAGCAAAGCGGATTCTATCGGCAGGCTGCACTTTGGCAGTCAATAAAATAACTGGGATGTTTTTGGTAATAGGATGATCCTGAAGTTTGCGGAAGGTTTCCACGCCATCTATCTCTGGCATCGATACATCTAGCAATATGGCATCTGGCGCTTCATCGGTGGCTAGGCGTATTCCTTCACTACCCGATCCCGCTAGAAGTGTTTCCCATTCCCCGACATCTTCCAGGCAACCTTGGATCACTTCTTGAATCGCTTCTTCATCGTCAATGACTAGGACTCGTTTGGTTGCCATTCGCAAAGTAAAACAAACCTTTTAGTGTAATATTGATTTTGTCAGAAAGGGGTGTAGCATGAAAATTTTATTGGTCGAAGATGACTGCCCCACAGCGTCAGCCCTTGCGGATACCCTAGCAACTCATCAGTATGGAGTTGATCTGGCAACCGATGGCGAGATGGGGTTACAACTGGCAGAATCTTTTGAATATGACCTACTTCTACTTGATGTCATGCTTCCTAAACTGGATGGTATCAGTCTGTGCCGTCAACTTCGGGCTGAGGGATATCAGGTACCGATTCTGATGCTGACGGCAAAGGATGCTAGTAGCGATCGCGTATTAGGATTAGAAGCAGGTGCTGATGATTATGTTGTCAAACCATTTGATTGTCCTGAATTAATTGCCCGGATTCGGGCACTCCTGCGTCGGGGGAAAGGGCTGTCATCTTCAGTCATTACGTGGGAAAATGTCTGCTTTGATTCCACCAATAGTGAAGTTACCTGCAATGAGAAACCTCTACACCTAACTCCTAAAGAGTATTGTTTACTAGAGCTATTTTTGCTCAATCCCAAACGCCTTTTCAGTCGCAGTGCTATCCTCTCTCGCTTGTGGGATTTTGCCGAGTCTCCTGGTGAGGAAACAGTAAGCAGTCATATATATAGTTTGCGTCAAAAATTCAAGGCGGCTGGTGCTTCAGATATGATTGAAACTGTCCATGGTTTAGGTTATCGGCTCAAAGCACCATCTATCCTAAAGGAAACAGTAATTTCTACAGCGCATTCTCAACAAAATAAACATGTAATTTCCTCGCGACGGTGGCGTGCGTTGGAAACGGCGAAAAGGGTTGGTAAGAAATTTAAACATCAGTTTTTAGAACAAGTTGAGGTTTTGGAAAAGGCAGCTAACACATTGAATTGTGCAGGCAAACTAACTCCATCTCAACAGCAACAAGCAGAACAAACAGCTCACAAATTAGCTGGATCTTTGGGTATTTTTGGTTTGTGGCAAGGTTCTACTCTGGCAAGAGAGATTGAAGAATTACTGCAAAGTTCGGAAACTTTAGTAGCATCTCAAGTACATTTAATGGCATCTCAGGTTCTATCTCTCCGTCAGGCATTAAATCATAGTTCAGAAACCACATCTCCAGATCCTGAAGGCTATGTTCCTATTCTCTTAATTGTTAATAACAATCTTTTATTGATTGAACAAGTTAAACTAAAAGCGATCTCCTTGGGAATGCAGGTTGAGGTGGTGACAGATATTACTGTGGTTCGGAATGCGAGGGCAGATCTTATTCTCTTTAACTTTGACTTTTCTAAAAATCCTCAAGGAGGATTAACATTATTCACAGAATTGACCGATCTTTTATCCAAAATGCCCGTAGTATTTTTTCCGGGAGAAGATAGTTTAGTACAGCCAGGATTGATGATGCAGATGATCGGTTGTTTGGGGGAGATGCGATCTAACATAAAAGGTTAATTAATAATTATTGTGAGTAAAATTTATAATCATTTATCTAATTTGAATAATAGCAATAAACCGAGCTATAGCACCACTTCCATTCAATCCCACGGTGTCCTCCTGGTGTTAAAAGAACCTCAACTCACTATCCAACAGGTGAGCGGCAATACCTGGAATTTTTTAGGACTACATCCCCAATTTCTATTGAATAAGAGACTCAAAGATATAATTAATGTTAAACAATTTAAGACCATCAAAAATGGTTTAAAAGGTGACTTAGAATACCTGAATCCATTAGATTTGTCGATCCAATGTCGCAATAAAACTCTATGGCTTAATGGTATTATTCATCGTTCAAATCAACTAATTATACTAGAATTAGAGCCGAAAGATATTGATAAAACTTATAATTACTTTGGATTCTATCACTTAATAAAAAATCCGATCGCTCAGATGCAGAAAGCGCGGACTATTGATGAAATATGTCAAGTAATTGTGAGAGAGATTCGGGAAATTACCGGATTCGATCGGGTTGCAATCTATCGGTTAGAGGCTGACGGCTCCGGGGGGATTATTGCTGAAGAGAAAGCAGAAAATTTAACCTCTTTTCTCGGATGGCACTATGCCGCTTCTGATATTTCTGAATCAGCTAAACAACTATCTTTAAATAATTTACTACGATTTATTCCCGATCTTAACTATGAGCCTATCTCTCTAATCCCTGAAATAAATCCGGTGACTCAGCAGCCCCTAGATATGAGCTTTAGTATTTTAAGGAGCGTATCTCCTTTCTATATTGAGTATCTGAAAAATATGGGAGTTGCCGCGACGATGACAGTTTCATTGCTCGGGGGACAAAAACTATGGGGTACAATTGCTTGTTATCATCAAACTCCCAAGTATATTAGTTATCAAATCAGAACAGTTTGTGAGTTTTTGGGACGAGCAATGGCGCTGGAATTGGGAGCCAAAGAAGATCGTCAATATTTGGATTATCAGCTTAAGTTAAAGTCGATTCAGTCTACATTTATTGAGGCTATATCCCAAGCAGATAACCTGTTAGATGTTTTGGTGGTAGATAGCAATCGCCTCTTAGAATTAGTGGGAGCTGAAGGTGCAATCGTATATCTTGATGAGCAGTTAATTTATCTGGGTAAGACTCCTAATAGCCAAGAAATTCAAGACTTGATTGGCTGGATTGGCAGCCAAATTGAACAAGATATTTTTTACACTGATTCCCTTGCTAAACTTTATCCTGCGGCGGAGGTATTTAAAGAAGTTGGTAGTGGTTTGCTAGTTTTATCTATTTCTAAAATTCACAAATATTGTATTTTGTGGTTCCGTCCAGAAATACTAGAAATAGTTAAGTTGAGTGACGATATTAAAGACTCAATTACTGTAAAAACAGAGGATGAATGTAAGGGGTTAACGCCCCATCAATCCTTTGCTAGATGGAAAGAAACGGTACGGCTAACTTCCTTACCTTGGCAGGAATGTGAAATTGAAAGTGCATTGGAGCTTAGAAGTGCAATTGTCGGTATTTTACTGCGGAAAGCAGAAGAATTAATGGAGATTAAAGCACAATTAGAAGTACGGGTAACAGAGAGAACAGCGGAACTTATGGAAGCGAATAATCAACTTCAGTACGAACTTTTACAGCGACAAAAAGCTGAAGTAGCTCTGCGCCAACAAGTGGAAAGAGAAAGGCTGATGGCGACAATTTCTCAACAAATCCGCAAATCCCTTAATTTAAAAGAAATTCTCCATACCTCAGTTAATGAAGTACAAGCATTACTGCAAGCAGATCGCGTTTTAGTATACCGAATCTGGGACAATGGTAGCGGAAGTGCGATCGCAGAAGCAACTGCTCCTGGATGGCTGAGAATTCTTGACATTGTTTTTCCAGAAGAAACTTTCCCAGAAGAGTGTAGATGGCGCTATCTTCAGGGAGGAATTTATGCCTTAACTGACAGAGATAATGGTGAGGTTTTACCTTGTCTGGTTGAGTTTCTCGAACAGATTCAAGTACGAGCAAAACTGGTAGTACCAATTGTTCAGCAAGATATCCTTTGGGGTTTGCTAATTGCTCATCAATGCAGTCAAAGTAGGGAATGGCAATTTTGGGAAATAACTCTACTCCAACAACTCGCAAATCAGATGGCAATTGCCATTCAACAGTCAGAAATATATCAGCAACTTCAGGAAGAATTGAGGGAGCGCAAACAAGCAGAAACGGCTTTGCGAGAAAGTGAAATGAAGTTCCGTTCCCTCAGCGACTGTTCCCATATCGGTATCTTTCTTGTGGATAGTGAGGGAAGATTTACCTATACTAATCCTCGCTGTCAGGCGATTTGTGGTTGTACTTTTACAGAGGCATTGGGAAGAGGTTGGGAACATTTTATTCATCCAGAAGAGCGTCAAGAGTTATTGAGTCGATGGAGAAATGCTGTATCTAATAACGGGGGATTTGTTAGTGAAGCTCGCTATATTCATCTCGAGAGTAAACTTCATTTTTGTCGCGTCCAAACTTCTCCTCTGGTTACTCCTGAAGGGGAATTAATGGGACATGTCGGCACTATTGAAGATATCACAGAAAGTCGTGCGATCGCGCAGATGAAAAATGAATTTATCTCTATTGTCAGTCATGAACTTCGCACCCCTCTTACCGCTATTCACGGCTCATTAGGATTACTCGCCAATGGCGTTTACGATCGCAAACCTCAACGTGGCAAACAGATGTTACAAATTGCTGCAACTCAAACAGAGCGGCTGGTACGCCTAGTTAATGATATCCTCGACTTAGGGCGATTAGAATCTGGGAGGGTTACTTTAATTAAGCAAAGTTATGATGCGGCTGCTTTAATGTTACAAGCCGCCGATGGAATGGGGGGAAATGCAGAACAAAACAACATTAATCTATCAGTAAATCCCCTAAATATTTTGGTTTGGGCAGATCCTGATGCGATTGTCCAAACCCTAACCAATCTTATCAGCAATGCCATCAAATTTTCTGCCCCCGGTAGTACTATTTGGTTAACTGCCGAACTAATACAAAATAATATATCTCAAGAAACAGAAAAGCTAACCGATGAGAGAGAAATTGTTCTCTTTTCTGTTAAAGATAGAGGCAGAGGTATCCCTCCTGATAAACTAGAAACTATTTTCGGACAATTCCAACAAGTAGATGCTTCTGACTCTCGTCAAAAAGGGGGAACAGGTTTGGGATTGGCTATTTGTCGCAGTATTATTCAGCAGCATAGCGGGAAAATTTGGGTGGAAAGTGTTTTGGGTGAAGGTAGTACATTTTACTTTACTTTACCTCTTCCACCTGACCGTTAAGTATGGTTGATTGGAGTCTTCCGACATTCGCGCTCTACACAACCTACATTTTTAGCCACGTCAGTGGGGTGCGTTACGCTTTGAAGGGGGCACTATCCACAAGAGGTTTTTGAAGATTTCGTAAAGATTTTTCATTCTAGCCCGAAAAAAGACACGGATAATTTTCCCTTCGCTAAGGAAAAGTTATCCTAAAGGGGAGTGGGGTTGTTTGTTGTTTGTTGTTCGTTATTCGTTGTTCGTTGAATAACTAATACCACTAATAAGCCCATCACCAATCACCAACCACCAATCACCCCATCACCTAATAACCCAATAACCAATAACCAACAACCAACAACCAACAACTACTTATGAAACTATCAGACAATCGCATTCCAGAAGAGCAAATCCAAGAAGTTTTTAATCTCGCGGCTAGATTATATGCCCAAGAAACCCAAAGCTATTCTGTAGAAGAATTAATCGCCGCTGGCACAGAAGCAAAAATTCCACCAGAGTTTATTCAACAGGCATTCGAGCAGATGCAGTTAGAAAAAATACCAAATCAGCAACCCATGGTTAAAACTAACCGCTCCAAGCCTTTATTGATTGGTTTAGCTATCGCAATTCCTACCCTGGCTGCGCTAGCCGTCGCTGGTTCATTACTATCCAGAAATGCGACAAGTAATGCCGCCATTAATCAACCAGCACAAACAGCAGAAGTGGAACCCGTAACGCCAGTTTCTAACCAAACTCAGGTAGCGAATACTAATGTAGCAGGAAATCCTTTTAAGTGTGAAGGAATCAATCTTGAGGAAAGAAACCTTCGCAATGAAAATTTCATCAATGCTGATTGTCATCAAGGCAAATTAGCTGGTGTCAATTTGAGTGGTGTCAATATGGGAAATGCCAACCTAAGTGGAGCCGATTTGCGGGATGCGAATCTGAGTGGTGCTAATCTGAAAAATACGAACTTAACTGAGGCAGATTTAACTGGGGCAAATTTAAGGGGAACTATCCTAGAAAATGCTAACTTGAGCAAAACCAATTTACAGGATGCTAATCTCAGCAATGCTACATTTAAAGACACTAATTTTGCTGAAGCAGACTTAGAAGGAGCAAAAATAGATATCGTGGGTGCTAAGAAAAATCGGACTAATTTTAGTAACTCAACTCTACCCGATGGTACACGTCATCCTTAGAATAAAGTTACTGTTCTTTAGTCAATAATTAACCAAAAGAAGAATGTAAATAATTCTGAAGATTAAACTTCAAACGGCGCTTTTCTTTTACCAAAACCTTCTCTTTTGCTAAATCCGGATCTTCACTAAATTGACAAGCCTGTTGTAATGGTGCGTTAGCAAAGCATAACGCACCCTACTGGCGCTTCACTAAATTGAGAACCCTGTTGTAATGGTGCGTTAGCAAAGCATAACGCACCCTACAGATAGAGGCTTTGCGAACCTCTATCCTCTCACCTCTAATCTCTCTCCTTGATTAAGGAGACTATTTTTCTGCCCGTAGCTGAAGTAAATCACTAAACCAATTAACAGCCATGCAAATAACTGTAACCAGGTATTGACGGGAAAAATTAGCATTTGCAACCCACAAGTTAACGCCCCTAAAATCGGGACAAAAGGAACAAATGGAGTTTTAAAAGGTCTAACTAAATCTGGTTGAGTGCGGCGCAATATCAAAACAGATATGGAAATAATAAAAAATGCCAGCAAAGCATCGAATGAAGCCAACTCTCCCAAGAGATTAATAGGAAACAATCCGGCGAGAATTGCCGCAATCATACCAGAAACAATCGTGGCTAAGTAAGGAGTTTTGAATTCGGGGTGAATTTGGGCAAATTGGGGTGGTAATAAGCCATCATAGGCAATGGCGTAAAAAATTCTCGAATTTGCCATTATCGTTACTAAAATCACCGAACTTAAACCTGCAATCGCACCTATTTTAACGACAAATTTTAACCAGCTCAATCCTGCTCCTAGGGCATCCACTCCAATGGCAATGGGGTCCGGTACGTTGAGTTGTTGATAGGGCACAATTCCTACTAATACCAATGCCACACTAATATAAAGTATAGTAGAAACTACCAAGGAAGCTATCAGCGCAATTGGCATATCTTTTTCGGGATTTTTCGCTTCTTGAGCCGCAGCAGTTATCCCGTCAAAGCCAATATAGGCGAAAAAGATTGCTCCTGAACCCCGCCAAATTCCACTCAGACCAAATACTCCGAATTCTCCAGTATTTTCTGGGATAAATGGTAGCCAGTTTTCTTGCTTGATGTAAGCTATTCCCACAAAAATAAATAGTAAAATTACTCCTAGTTTAACCGCAACAATGAGATTGTTAACTCCGACTGACTTCCGCATCCCGACTGCTAGAAATAGCGTCATCAGTGCTATAATAAACATTGCTGGTACATTAAAATTAGCGGATAATAAATATTCGGGAATCGTAATGCCAATATCTTTGAGAAAGCTGGTCATATATCCTGACCAACCAACAGCTACCGTCGCTACCATCAAAGCATATTCCAACAACAAAACCCAGCCAATCATCCATGCAAAAATTTCCCCCAGAGTGGCATAGGCATAAGTGTAGGTACTCCCAGCAATGGGAATAATGGAAGCGAATTCGGCATAACATAATCCGACAAACCCACAGGATATAGCAGCTATAACAAATGATAACGCGATCGCAGGTCCAGTATAATTAGCCGCCACCTGCCCCGTCAGGACAAAAATACCTGCACCAATGATCGTACCAATACCAAGCGCCGTGAGATTAAATACATTAAGAGATCTCTCTAATCCTTGAGAAGTTGAATCCTCTGCTTGTTGCAATAAACTAGCCACTGATTTTTTGGCAAACAATCCAGTTTTCATTGATTAAAATGAGTCCAAGAGGAGATAAAAGCTATGAGTTGTCAGAGTAAAATCGTAATCCGTAGAACAGGTGTCTCGCCTGTTGAGTAAGATCAAAAATGATCCTACATAATTGTATCAGCGATCGTTCTTTTTAAGTAAAACCCAAGAGAATATCTCTGTAAGTCTTAATCCATGCTAGGTACAAGGTCAACATTAAGGAGAGTTGCCAAAACGATTAAGTCAGGAGAGGGGGAGGAGGCTGGAAAGAAACAACCAAACAGGGAACTGAATCAGCGGGAGAATACCAAGAAGAGATAAAGCAGGGAACAGAAACTGTAAACCCTGAACCCACTAACCTGATAGCACAAAAAGGCAAGTCAAAGGCACAAGAAGCCGACTCAGAAAAGGCAGAAGCCTCAGCAAAAGAGGGGAATAAGACAGAGCAAACCCAGAGAGAGAATGAGCGGGTAGAAGGGCGAATAGAGAGGAAAGACGCACCCGCAGCAGCAGCAAGGCGAGCAATCTCACCAGGTATAGGAGCAGGACAACAAGGAGGGGAAGCTCCTACAGTATCAGCAACAGGAGGAGCAGAGCAAATACCGGAGATAGGGGAAAAATCGAGCGGAAAAGAATCGAGAGGCAAAGACATGAACTAAACCTAACTCAAATATGTTAGATCGTCAACTACAGATTGTATGATAGATATTATTCTCTCTAGACTGAATTCTCGATCAGAATTTGGTGATATTTTGTTACAATTTTAACTAAATCTCCATCTCCTAAGTCGATCGCGCAAAACCAGAAACAGCACTACCTATGTATTTTCCCCTTTGGCCAGGTCAAGCTTACCCCCTCGGATCATCCTGGGATGGTAAAGGTACAAATTTTGCCCTATTCAGCGAACATGCTACAGGTGTAGAACTATGCTTATTTGATGAAGAAGATCGAGAAACGCGCCTACTTTTTACAGAAGTAGATAATTTTATTTGGCATGGTTATATACCAGGAATCGGACCGGGACAACGCTATGGATTCCGCGTCTATGGTCCTTATGCGCCGAATGCAGGTCATCGTTTTAACCCCAATAAATTACTCATAGATCCATATACTAAAGCTCTAGATGGCGATATCCGTCACGGTGCAGAACTATTCGGATATAATTTGCAAGATACCATTCGAGATCTTTCGTTTTGCGATGCTGATGATGCCCATCTTGTCCCTAAATCTGTAGTGATTGACGATAGTTTCGATTGGGATGATGACGAGTTACTCCACATTCCCTTCCACGAAACAATTATTCGGGAAACTCATGTGCGGGGATTTACTAAGTTACACCCAGATATCCTACCCGAATTGCGAGGAACTTATGCAGGAATGGCACATCCAGCCGCCATTGCCTATCTGCAATCTTTGGGTATTACTGCGGTAGAATTACTACCAGTACATCAATTTCTGTCTTGTCCAGGACATTTAGTAGATAAAGGACTAAAAAATTACTGGGGTTACGATTCGATTAATTATTTTACCCCCCACTGGGACTATAGTTCCGACAAAACATTGGGAGGTGCGGTGCGGGAATTTAAGCAAATGGTTAAGGCGTTACACGCGGCGGGAATTGAAGTAATTTTGGATGTGGTTTATAACCATACCGGAGAAGGGAATCATTTCGGTCCCACTTTATCTTTACGGGGTATAGATAACGCCACTTATTACCGTTTAGTAGAAGAAAATCCTCGTTACTATAGAGATTATACTGGATGCGGTAATTCCCTCAACGTGCCTCACCCCCAGGTTTTAAAATTAATTATGGATAGCTTGCGCTATTGGATTTTGGCAATGCACGTTGATGGATTTCGCTTTGACTTAGCTTCAGTATTGGCACGAGAATCCCATGCAGTTGATAATTTAGCCGCATTTTTCGATATTATTCACCAAGATCCAGTAATTGCTGAAGTTAAATTAATTGCCGAACCTTGGGATGTGGGAGAAGGCGGCTATCAAGTGGGAAACTTTCCCCTTTTATGGTCAGAATGGAATGGTAAATATCGAGATACAGTACGAGATTTCTGGCGAGGTGAAGATAGAACTTTAGCCGAATTTGCCTATCGTTTTACCGGGAGTTCCGATTTATATAAATCCAATGGTAGAAGTCCGAATGCTAGTATTAATTTTGTCACAGCCCATGATGGATTTAGCCTTGCTGATTTGGTTAGTTATAACCAGAAACATAATCAAGCGAATGGGGAAGAAAATAGGGACGGTGATAGCCACAATCGTTCCTGGAATTGTGGTGTAGAAGGGGAAACAGATGACCCCAATGTATTGGCATTGCGGGATAAACAAAGGCGAAATTTCTTAGCAACCCTAATCCTTTCCCAAGGTGTACCCATGCTAGTCGGTGGAGATGAATTAGGCAAATCTCACAATGGGAATAATAATCCCTACTGCCAGGATAACGAACTCACCTGGTTAAATTGGGACTTAAAAAGCCAAAATTCTCAGTTATTTAGTTTTGCCCGTGAACTAATCTTTTTCCGCCGCCAACACCACACATTTCGCCGGAGGAGATGGTTTCAAGGGCGTGAGATTCATGGCTCAGGAGTTAAGGATATTGGTTGGTTTAATCCCGATGGAGGAGAGATGACAGCAGCCCAATGGCAGGATGGATTTGCCAAGGCGATCGCAATTTTCTTAAATGGGGAAGAAATTACCACACCTGGACCAAAAGGCGAACGGATTATTGATGATAGTTTTATCTTGTTTTTTAACGCCCATTATGAACCAATTGAGTTTATCTTACCCCTTAATTTACAAGAATTTCGCTGGCAAACTATCCTTGACACAACTGAAGCACTTTTTGTCAAAAATGGGCTGATTTATATTGGCAATAAGCCTGTTTGTGTGAGGGAGCGATCGTTGATTATGTTGCAGCGGGTGGGATAAATAAAATTGCTTAGATCGAGGAGAAAATATTGGAGCGGGTTTAAGGAATAATTTTGATCTAAAAAGGATTATCTTTCTCCAAAACCCGCTATCTCACCCCATCGCCACCTTACTTCCTCTTTTCTCCGCCTTCGTGCCTTACTGTCTTAGTGGTTAAATAAATAATTCATTATTCTTCCATAATATTGTAAAATCGTAGCAGAGGCGGATCGCCTGTCTCTCAATGAAACAGACCTAAACAATCAATATATCATGAAAATTGGTACTGACTACCTAGGTGATGGTCAATGTAAATTTACAGTTTGGTCGCCTCTTTGCGATCGCGTCGCTGTTCACATTATCTCACCAACAGAGCGTCTGATTGAATTAGAACGCGATCGATGGGGATATTGGCATGGACAAGGATCGGAAATTGAACCCGGTACGCTCTATTTTTACCAGTTAGATGGTACAACAGATCGAGCAGATCCGGCATCCCACTCTCAACCTGAAGGCGTACATAAAGCTTCTCAAGTAGTAGATCATAACTTTATCTGGAACGATCGTACTTGGTCTGGCATTCCTCTGGCAGAAATGATTATCTACGAGTTACATGTCGGTACATTTACCCCAGAGGGAACATTTGAAGCGATTATTTCTAAATTACCGGATTTGCTGGATTTAGGAGTAAATACTATTGAAATTATGCCGATTGCCCAATTCCCAGGAGAACGAAATTGGGGGTATGATGGCACTTATCTTTTTGCCCCGCAGCATTCCTATGGGGGGGCAAATGGATTAAAAAAATTAGTTAATGCTTGTCATGAAGTGGGGATGTCGGTAATTCTAGATGTAGTATACAACCATTTAGGACCGGAAGGTAATTATTTGTGGAGTTATGGTAAATATTTTACCGATAAATATCAAACACCTTGGGGTAGTGCTGTTAATTTTGATGGGCCATATAGTAATGAGGTGCGAAATTTCTTTATTGAGAATACACTCTATTGGTTAGACTTGTATCATATTGATGGCTTGCGGCTGGATGCGGTTCATGCTATTTATGATATGAGTGCAAAACCATTTTTACAGGAGTTAGCGGAACGGGTTAGTATATTTTCCCAAGAAACAGGTCGCGATCGCTATATAATTGCCGAAAGTGACTTGAATGATGTGCGAGTAATTCGATCCAGAGAACAAGGTGGATTTGGTCACGATTCTCAGTGGTGCGATGATTTTCATCACTCACTTCATACATTACTCACAGGAGAAATATCTGGCTACTATAGTGATTATGGCCAAATCGATGATTTAGAAAAATCCTTCCGGGAAGCCTTCGTTTATACCGGAGAATATTCTCAGCACCGCCAGCGGAATCATGGCAATTCTACTAATAATTTTACATCTCAACAATTTGTAGTATTTAGCCAAAATCACGACCAAATTGGCAACCGCTTGGCTGGGGAACGGTTATCTACTTTAATTGATTTTGAAGGATTGAAGCTTGCCGCTGGTACCGTCTTGCTTTCTCCTTATATTCCCCTCCTATTTATGGGAGAAGAATACGGGGAAGAAGCGCCATTTCTCTATTTCGTCAGTCATGGCGACTCTAACCTAATTGAATCAGTACGGAATGGCAGGGCAGAAGAATTTAAAGCCTTTGGTTGGGACAAAGAGATCCCAGACCCCCAGAGTACCGACGTATTTCTCCAGTCTAAGCTAAATTGGGGACTGGCGGGTCAAGGGAAACATCAAGTTTTGCGATCGCTCTACAAATTGTTAATTAAGATACGGAAAGAATCTCCTGAATTCGCTAAAATAGAGATCCCGCGTTTAGCGGTATCCAAATTGGACGACAAAAAAGTGCTTTGGCACTATCGCACGGTTGAGTCAAGTCATCTAGTGTGTATTATGAATTTTGAAAAACAATCGGTAACATTTGCACCTCAACTTCCCCAAGTTAACTGGGAACAGGTTTTAGATTCATCTGGCGAAGAATGGATGGGAGGAGGTTCCGCTTTGCCAAAGGAGCTACAATCGGGAGATACGATAACAATGAACCCCTTAAGTTTTGCATTATATAGGAGTAACTAGGGAATAGAAACTGGGGGATATGGACTAGTACAACAAAACAAAATTTTTTTAACCAATTTTTTCCTGCCCCCATCTTCTCTATAGCCGTTAATTACTGATTTATTTCTCCTCTCTGACTAAGCTTTTCTGCACATTAATAGGACATTAATCAAATATAAATCTGGAGTTTTTTTATCCAATCCAAACTTCCATCCTACCTAAAGACGCGAACAGAAAAAATGAAAAAAAACAGTTAAGCCAAAAACCAATAACCAACAACCAATAACCAATAACCAATAACCAATAACCAATAAAACCATGAGAATCCCCGCAGCAACCTACCGAATTCAATTCAATCCAGCCTTTGACTTCAATGCCACAAAACTCATCGTCCCCTATTTAGTTGAATTAGGAATTTCAGATCTCTACGCTTCTCCCATCTTTCAGGCGAGAAATGGCAGTACCCATGGCTATGATGTTGTAGATCCCAATCAAATTAATCTAGAATTGGGAGGAAGTAATAAATTTGAAGAATTGAGCCAAGCAATCCAGAAGCACAATCTGGGATTCCTTCAAGATATCGTACCAAATCACATGGCATTTAACCGTCAAAACCATGTGTTGATGGATGTTTTAGAAAATGGATCTAATTCTCAGTACAAAGATTACTTTGATATTAATTGGGAACATCGCTATGAAGATATTCGCGGACGAGTTTTAGCACCATTTTTAGGTAAGTTTTGCGGTGATTGTCTAGAAAGTGGGGAACTGCAACTTCAGTACGAACAACAAGGACTGACGATTAACTACTACGACCTCAAATTTCCCATCCGCATTGAATCATACACTAATGTATTATCCTATAACTTAGGGCAACTGCGCCATAAATTAGGCAGAAATCACCCCTCATTTGTCAAACTCCTTGGGGTACTCTACGCACTAAAATATATCCCATCTGGCGAAGAAGGGATGGAAAGGTACGACCAAATTGCCTTTATCAAAGGAATGTTGTGGGAACTCTGGACAGAAAATCCAGACGTGAAAGACTTTATTGCAGAAAACATTTGTATCTTTAACGGTACTCCTGGTAAGCCAGAAAGTTTTAATTTATTAGAAAACTTACTATCGGAGCAGTTTTTTCGGCTATCTTATTGGAAAGTAGGGAATGAAGAACTAAACTACAGGCGATTTTTTACCGTGAACGATCTCATCTCAGTACGAATGGAAGATGAGGGAGTCTTTAATCTGAACCATGCCTTAATATTCCAACTAATTAAAGAGCAAAAAATCACAGGATTGCGCATCGATCATATCGACGGATTATTTGACCCCTTTCAGTATTTGCAAAGACTGCGGGAAAAGGACAATGATATATATATTGTCGTAGAGAAAATACTGGAACAGCATGAAGAATTACCGATAAACTGGGCAGTTCAAGGGACAACAGGTTATGACTTTCTCACTCATGTTAATGGTGTATTTTGTCAACAATCTACCCAGGATAAGTTTGATATTGTCTACAAAAGATTTCTGGGAATGCCCCTGTCTTACCAGGAATTAATCGATGAGAAAAAACGGCTAATTATTAGCAAGCATTTGATGGGTGATATCGATAATCTGGCTAACTTACTCAAGCGCTTTTCCATGCGATATCGATACGCTAGCGATTTTACCAGCTATGCTTTGAAAGGCGCATTGGTGGAAATTATGGCAGTATTTCCCATTTATCGAACTTATGTGAATCAGGATGGCATGAGTCGCTCGGACAGGGAATGTATCAAGGAAGTAATTGCTAAAGCAAAAGAAAATACACCAATTTTCTTGAACGAATTATTCTTTATTGAAAAGTTCCTCTTGCTGGAATTTGACGAGCATTTTACTGACGAAGAAAAAGATCAGTGGCGTTACTTCGTGATGCGACTCCAACAGTTTACTGGTCCCTTGATGGCGAAGGGAGTTGAAGATACAGGAATGTATGTTTACAATCGCCTCCTCTCCCTGAATGAAGTGGGTTCTAATCCCGATAAATTTGGTATTTCTATCGAGGAATTCCATACTTTTAACCAACACCGTGTCGCCTATTGGCCCCATGGAATGAATGCTACCGCCACTCACGATACAAAACGCGGTGAAGATGTGAGGGCAAGATTAAATGTCCTTTCAGAAATTCCTGGTGAATGGGATAGTAATCTGAAAAAGTGGCAGGAAATTAATGGTGGGTATAAAGAGTGTATTGACGATTTAAACGTCCCTGATGCCAATGATGAATACTTTTTCTACCAAACCATAATTGGTTCATTTCCCTTTGATGAAAGCGAGTATCCCACTTTTGTAGAAAGAGTAGAACAATATATTATCAAAGCCATCCGAGAAGCAAAAGTTCACACCGCTTGGCTAAAACCAGATACCAATTACGAAGATGCCTTCATTAAATTTGCCAGTAGCGTTATGAAAAAATCCAATAAAAATGGATTCTTGTCAGCGTTTCGCCCCTTCCAGCAAAAAGTCCAATTCTACGGTATCTTTAACTCTCTCTCCCAAACCTTACTAAAAATTATCTCTCCTGGCGTTCCCGATATTTACCAAGGTACAGAATTGTGGGATTTGAGTTTAGTAGATCCCGATAATCGTCGCCCCGTTGATTTTGATAAACGGATTGGTATCATCAAAGATATCAAAAAGCGAAACGCAAAAGATTCATTAAGCTTAATTGATGAACTACTGAAAACAAAAGAAGATGGTCGAATTAAGCTGTTTTTAACCTACCGCGCCTTGCAAACTCGTCAAAAGTATTTGGAATTATTTCAACGAGGAGATTATCAAAAATTAGCAGTGATGGGGAGCTTGAAAGAACATATAGTGGCGTTTGCCAGAAATTGGGGAGATACAATGGCGATCGCAATTATCCCACGGTTTCTCACTTCCTTAATTAAACCAGGAGAATATCCCTTCGGCGAACAAGTTTGGCATGAAACCCGTATTGCTTTACCACCTGGTGCTTCATCGGTTTGGTACGATGCAATTACTGGGGACAAGATTCTTGTAGAAGATACAATCTGGATTCGAGATGTACTTAAACATTTCCCAGTTGCTTTACTGATTAATCAGCTTTAGCTATTTGTAGGGTTCGTTATGTAACGCACTCTACATTTATTGAGAATGGTGCTTTACTGATTAATCAGTCTTAGCTATTTATAGGGTGCGTTATGTAACGCACCCTACTAGCTATAAATTGCTGCTTCCAAACGCCCAGCCAGATCAATAATATCCTCTTTTCTGGCAAGTAGATTAATCCATTCTGTTGGAATATTTGCCACACCATAGTAAATTCCCGCTAAACCGCCAGTAATCGCTGCTGTCGTATCCGTATCTCCACCTAAGTTAACTGCTTTTAGCACAGCTTCTGAATATGACGTGCTATTTAAAAAGCACCAAATAGCTGCCTCTAAGCTATCAATGACATAGCCACCGGATTTAATTTCCTCCACTGGCAATTGATGAATTTCACCGCTAAATACTCGACTAAATCGATGGATTTCTGAACTGTATGGAAGCTGATTATAAATATCTCTAACCGCTTCAATCCCCTGAAGATAGGCAGTAGTTGGCTCATCCCCCTGTAATAAATTAATGGCAATACTAATATAAATACCACAAGCCATTTGACAGCGAGGATTACGGTGAGTAATAGAAGAAACTTGATGTACTCTCTCAATTAATTCAGAAAAATTTAAAGATTTATGATAGTAAGCTAAAGGCAGAATCCGCATCAGAGAACCATTAGCATTATTCCATTCATCAGCACCTCCAGCCATTACAGGTGAAACTCCGGCAAGGAGGTTTTCGATAGCATCACAAGTTGTCCCACCAATATCAAATACTTTGCCGTGAGGAGTCCAATAAGCTTTATTATACCAACGACAAAAAGATTGAGCAATTGTATCCAGAGAAAACTCACTACAAAGACTTTCAGCTAAACAAAATGTCAGAGAACTATCATCGGACCAAGTACCAGGAGGTTGGTTATAAGTGCCGTAACCTTCCATGGAAATTACTGGCGATTTTGTCCGTTTATCTCTGCTAGTAAATTCTACAGGTACACCTAGGGCATCTCCTACACAGACACCCAATAATCCTGCTAAAGTTTTGGAGTTGGTTTGTGTCATTATTAGAACCTCCCGATGATGCTAATTATTATAGCCCAACCCCTCCCCTGAAAGGAGAGGGGAGGAAGATTTGATACTCCTCCTCCCCTACCCATGAGAAGGGAGCAACATTTGAT
>NZ_JAMZMM010000468.1 GCF_024178385.1 Limnofasciculus baicalensis BBK-W-15
CCCCCCCTTGGTAAGCAGGGGTGCGGAGCATAATATTAGAAGGTTTAATATCTCGATGGAGGTAATTTTTGCTATGTACCAACTCCAAAATTATCGCAATTTGTTTTAACCAAAGGATGGCTCTCTCTTGGGAGATGGGGCGATTTCCTCTTACTGCCATCCACTCTTCTAAATTAGAGCCATCGATTTTTTCCATGGTAATGCAGTGGAGTAACAAACTATTGCGAGTTTGATACTGAAAGTAGCCATCAACTTGGGGAATACCGGGATGATTAAGCGCTCCCAAAACACTGGCTTCTTGCTCGAATAATTCTACTGCTTTGGCATTTTGGTTGAGGGCTTCTTTGAGGATTTTGATGATTTTGGTAGTCCCCTCTTCTTGGGCTTCGTAGATTTTACCAAAACCAGTGCGATCGCTAATCAGACGCATTACCTGATAGCGCCCCATAACTAATAAGTCGGAGCCGCAACTACCACAGAAGCGGTTGAGGTGATTGGCGGGATTGTCTGGGCGAGGACAGCTAGGGTTAATGCAGAGGGACATAGATGGATCGCAAATTTATATTTTACAACTATCCAACATCGAGGGGGAATTGCCAAGGGTGGATGGGGCAGCGGATGCGGTAACGGATGTAACGGATGGGTAGTCTCTATCTGTAGGGTGCGTTAGGCGAAAGCTAATCCACTGCGATCGCTATATTTAATAGAGCTGGGTAAGTTGTATTTTGACAATCCCCGGTCTAAAGTCACGGGGTTTTCATGCTATTTTCTTATAAATACGAGCGGACTGATAGTCTTTCAAACGGAAAATTTACTGTGGCTTCCGACAACATTTGCAAATATCTCGCTGAGGAATACCCAGCCGATTTTGTTCGCTGGCTTTCTGGAGAAGATGTTACTGATATTACGGTTATCAAAACTGAACTTAGTCTAGAACCGATTCGTGCTGATTCTCTCATATTACGACAAGGATCTAACCGTATTTTTCACTGGGAATTCCAAACTTTACCTGCTTCCCAGCCACCTTTGCCTCTGAGGATGTTAGATTATTGGGTGAGACTCAAACGACAGTATGGGTGTCATATCGAGCAGGTGGTAATTTTTCTTAAGTCTACTACTGCTGAAGGGGTATTTGTGAATCAGTTAACTGATGTAAATACCAGCCATCGTTATCGAGTAATTCGCTTGTGGGAAGAAGATCCCGCACCACTGCTAGCAACTCCAGCTTTGTTACCTTTAGCGACTTTAGCCCGCAGCGATACTCCGAAAACTTTACTAGAGCAAGTTGCTCTTGAAATCGATAAAATTGAAGAACCACGAATGAAAGGAAACCTAACTGCTTGTGTAGATATACTGGCGGGTTTACGGTTTGATAAAAATACAATTCGTCAACTATTCCGGGAGGAAGTGATGTTAGAGTCAGTAACTTATCAGGATATTATTCAAAGGGGAGTGCAAAAAGGAAGACTGGAAGGAAAGCAAGAGGAAGCATTATCATTGTTGAGCCGTCAACTGACTCGTCGATGTGGCGTAATTAACCCTGAGTTACAAGAACAATTTCAGAGATTATCTCTGACTCAGTTAGAAGATTTGAGTGAGGAATTATTAGATTTTCAGACTGCTACAGATTTAGCTGTTTGGTTGAATAGGTGTCAGGTAAAATCAATTATCATACGTCAACTAATTCATCGCTTTGGTGAAATTAATCCGCAGTTGCAACAGCGAATTCAGCGACTATCAATGGCTCAATTAGGAGAGTTGGGTGAAATGCTGTTGGATTTTCAGACGGTGGGGGATTTAGTTGTTTGGTTGGATGAGGTTGTGCAGCAGATGTAAGGTGTAGCTTCCCCTAACCTGCCTTAAAAAAGGATTTAGGGGGATCTCAATTACTCCCGATGATGGAATATCCCTTTTATCCGGAATAGCTGTTGTCAGGATAGAAGTAATTTTGAGAGTAAGTGAGGATGGTAAATTGATGGAGCCAATAACACTGACGGCTTTGACTACTGCGATCGCAACTATCATATCAACGAAAGCGCTGGAAAAGGGCGGCGAAAGGCTTGGAGAGGCTGTATTCGAGAAAAGTGGTAAGTTGGTAGAAAAATTACGGCAAAAGAATAAGTTACATATTTTAACGGCTGAGGGAGATTCACAGCCACCTTCGGATTATGGGGAAGCGGTATTGCAATTGAAAGGAGCAGCGGAGGCTAATCCAGATATTGCTGAAGCCGTGATTGATGTGGAGGCTGTGGTAAATAATCAGCCGCTAGAGGCAAGTAAAGTTATCCGAGAATTGGCTGCCCAAATTCAGTCTCAGCCGTCGGTTGTGAATAATTTTGCTAAGTTAGCGGAGGAGATAAAAGCTGAGAAAGGAGCAATGGTTGCTCAGTCTCTTGTAATTCATCAACAAACTAATAACTATACTTGACTGAAGTCGCCCAATGGGGATGGGGTAAAGTCAAATCCCCCGGAAGGTATTCCTCAAAATCTTCCTGAGAGTGGTGTAATTAAGTTTGTCGGGAGAGAGGAAGTACTGGCAAACTTACACAGAATGTTACAGGAGAATGAGCCTGTGGCTATTTCTGCTATGGGGGGTATTGGCAAAACCGAATTGGCGCTGCAATATGCTTTGCGATATTCCCAAATTGATGTAGGGGCGAAGCATTTCTACAGAGGTGGGGTTTGTTGGTTGTTGGCGCGGGGTTTGGATTTAGGGATTCAAATTGTGGATTTTGCGCGGGTATATTTAGGGTTAAATCCGCCGGAAGATTTTGATTTGCAGCAGCGAGTGGCTTATTGCTGGCGAAATTGGCATTACCCCCCTAACCCCCCTTATCAAGGGGGGGATAAAGAACTTTCTTCTTATCAAGGGGGGGATAAAGAACTTTCTTCTTATCAAGGGGGGGATAAAGAACTTTCTTCTTATCAAGGGGGGGAGCAGGAAATTTCTTCTTATCAAGGAAGGGAGCAAAAAATCTTTTCTGATGTATTGGTTGTAATCGATGATGTGATAGATTATGAAAAAGTGAAACCCTATCTACCTAGGGAAGCGCGTTTTAAGGTGTTGATGACGACGCGGTTAGAGTTGCCTGCGCCGATTGTGCGGTTAGATTTGCAGGTTTTGACTGGTGAGGCGGCGTTGGATTTATTGAAATCGCTGATAGGAGAGGAAAGAGTAGGGGCGGAATTAGAAGTAGGGGAAAATATCTGTAAATGGTTGGGTTATTTACCTTTGGGTTTGGAGTTGGTGGGGCGATATTTGATGCGGAAATTGGATTTGTCGCTGGCGGAAATGTTGTCTCGGCTTGAGGCGAAACAGCTACAACAGTTGGGGCTGAAAAAACCCAAGTCGGAGGCGACTATGACGGGGCAATTGGGGGTAAGAGATGCTTTTGAGTTGAGTTGGTTGGAATTGAATAAGTCAGGGCAGGAGTTGGGGTTATATTTGAGTTTATTTGCCCTTGCGCCGATTCCCTGGCAATTGGTGGAAGAGTGTTTGCCGGATATTGATTCGGAGGAATTAGAGGAAACCAGAGATTACAGTTTGGTATATTTCCATCTGATTCAGCGTAGCGAGAAAGATACTTATCAGTTGCATCCACTGATTCGGGAATTCTTGATTGCCAAGGGCGAAGAATTGGGCATCGCAGATGACTGGAAGCAAAGATTTTGTCAGGTAATGGTAGGGAAAGCTGAGAAAATTCCTCAGACACCAACTCTGGAGGATATTGAGAAAGTAAACCTGGCGATTCCTCATATTGCGGCAGCGGCGACTACTCAACAAGATTGGCTGAGGGATGATGATTTAATCTGGCCTTTTGTTGCTTTGGGTAGGTTTTACGAAGGTAAAGGATTCTATCAGGAAGCAGTACCTTGGCGCGAGGATTGTTTATCTGTAACGAGAAAGCGATTAGGAGAAAACCATCCCGATGTCGCCACTAGTTTGAATAATTTAGCATTATTATACGATAATCAAGGAAGGTACGACGAAGCTGAACCTTTGTATAAAGAATCATTAGAATT
>NZ_JAMZMM010000469.1 GCF_024178385.1 Limnofasciculus baicalensis BBK-W-15
GTTGTTTGTTGTTTGTTGTTTGTTGTTTGTTGTTTGTTGTTTGTTGTTTGTTGTTCGCCAGGAGTTTAATCTCCTTGTTAGTTGTTAGCTTTTGAAGGACAAATAACTAATAACTAATAACCAACAACAAATAACAACTAACCAACAACCAACAACTAAATTAAGACTGACGACCGCCCCGTCCTCGTTTGGAGGATTTCCGCCGCCGTCGGACGATTAAAGCGGTACTCTTCTTCTTGCGTTTGCGAGTTTTGGCTCCCAATGCTGGTTTACCCCAAGGAGTCACAGGACCGGATCTGCCGATTGGCGCTCTGCCTTCTCCACCTCCATGGGGGTGATCCACTGGGTTCATGACGCTTCCTCTCACGGATGGTCGTCGTCCCAAATGGCGATTCCGTCCAGCTTTACCCAAGCTGAGGTTTCTGTCTTCAATGTTACCGACTTGTCCGATGGTGGCGTAGCATTCACGACGTACCATCCGGACTTCTGTGGATGGCAGTTTGAGGGTAACGTAGTTCCCTTCTTTGGCCACTACTTGAGCTACTGCACCAGCAGCGCGGACAATTTGTCCACCTTTTCCTGGTGTGAGTTCTACGTTATGAACGCCAGTACCCAGGGGAATATTGCTCAGGGGTAGGGCATTGCCTATTTCAATGGCAGAATCAGGACCGGATACAATTGTCGCGCCTACGGCTAACCCTACCGGATGAAGAATATAGCGTTTTTCTCCATCTTGATAGTAAACCAGAGCAATTCTGGCATTCCGGTTGGGATCGTATTCAATGGCGGCTATTTTGCCAGGAATATTGTATTTATTCCGGCGAAAGTCAATGATCCGGTATAAGCGTTTATGTCCGCCACCGCGACGGCGACTGGTGATCACACCCCGATTATTACGACCTTTGTCGCGATGCTTGGAGTGGGTTAATGATTTTTCTGGTTCGCTCCGGGTAATTTCGGCGAAATCTGAGATAACTGCCTGACGAGTACCGGGAGTATACGGTCGAAAAGAACGAGTGCCCATAAAAATATCCTTTGTTGTTTGTTATTTGTTATTTGTTATTCGTTATTTGTTATTGGCAATAACTAACAACAAACAACAAACCACTAATAACTAAATAGCCCTTTATACGTCTGGGAATAGGACGATCGAGTCTCCCTGTGCTAAAGTGATGATCGCTCGTTTGTATTGGGGCTTGAATCCACTAAATTTGCCCACTCGACGCTTTTTGCGTGGTGGACGCATGGTGTTTACTGCGGTAACTTTGACATTAAATAGGCTTTCTATTGCCGCTTTAATTTCGGGTTTGGTGGCTTTGGGAATCACTTCAAAGACATATTTGTTATCTTCTAATAACAGGGTTGCCTTTTCTGTAACTATTGGCTGCAATACCAAATCTGCCAGGTCGCAGGGATTATACTGAATCACCGTAAACCTCCTGAATTTTGCTAAGAGCGGTGTTAGTTGTGACGATTTTGTCAGCGTTTAGCACGTCGTAAATATTTAAGCTGTCTGCACAAATTAGCTTGACTTTTGCCATGTTTCGTGCTGACAAGTAAACTTTTTCTTCCGATTGAGGTAGGATGAGTAGAACCTTGGCATCAGGCTCAATTCCCCAACGTGCGATCGCGCTTGCTAGTTCTTTGGTCTTGGGCTGTTCTAGTTGTGAGGTAAAATCTTCTACCACAATCAAATCTTCAGAGCGACTCATCAAGGCTGTCCTCAGCGCTAGTCGTCGCTCTTTGCGATTCATTTTTAGGTTAAAGTCTCTGGGTTTTGGTCCAAAGATGACACCGCCACCGCGCCAGAGTGGTGAACGGTTCGAGCCAGCACGAGCGCGACCAGTTCCCTTTTGCCGCCAAGGTTTGCGTCCGCCGCCACTTACTTCAGCGCGGGTTTTTGCTGATGCTGTTCCTTGACGAGCATTTGTCATTTGTCTAACTAATGCTCGGTGAACTATATGTTTGGCATTCTCTTCTTTAGCCACTCGCAATTCGATTGTCGCTTCTCCGACTTCTTCTCCTTGCCAGTTTCGCACCACATAATTAACCATAGTTTTTAGTCCTTAGTCTTTAGTTTTTAGTTGTTTGTCATTTGTCGGTTGTTGGTTGTTTGTTTTTAGTTGTTTGTCAAATAACAAATACCAAATAACAAATGACCAATCACCAATGACCAATGACTAATGACCTATCGCGATTAACGTCCGACTTTGTTTGTCGGGATAATGCTTAAGAGGGTTCCTGGTTTGCCGGGAACTGCTCCTTTAATTAGGATCAAGTTTCGGTCTAAGTCTACCCGCACGACTTGCAGCTTGCGGATGGTAACTCTGGTTCCGCCATAACGACCTGCCATTCTCTTCCCTGGGAAGGTGCGGCCGGGTGTTGTTCCAGGACCTGTCGAACCGGGGAGGCGGTGGTTTTTAGAACCGTGTGACATGGGACCGCGCTTGAAGTTGTGACGCTTTTGATAGCCAGCAAAGCCACGACCAATAGTGTTTCCACTTACGTCAATAATTTGACCAGGACTAAAAATATCTACTTTGAGTTGTCCGCCCAGTTCAAATTCTGCACTATTATCTAAACGATATTCGCGCAGGTGGCGCAAGGGCGGGGCGCTTGATTTGGCTAGGTGTCCCAATTCTGGCTTGTTGAGTGCCTTGGGTTTTACTTCGTCATAGCCAACCTGAATGGCAGCGTAGCCATCGGTTTGCTTGGTTTTAATTTGGGTGACGGTGCATGGACCTGCTTGAACGACGGTGACTGGAATTGCTCTTCCTTCCTCGTCGAAGATTTGGGTCATGCCGAGTTTAGTGCCGAGGATACCGAGCGACACAGGCTTCTCCTTTTTAGACGTTACAGTTTGGCGAGATTGGCAGCGATTCTATCCCGAATCTGTCCTACCTCACAAATTCAATTATTCTGACTTCAGGTTAAATACACTCTGCCACTGGAAGAGGAACTGCCTTGTTATCGCCTTGTAAGACTTGAATAGCCAGATTCTGTGAACTTTTGCGATCAGTTAGTTTTGGCTAACTAGGTCGCCTTTATTCTTCGGGACTTAAGTCGCGAACTCGTTAGTGTCACTACTCAGTATCCTTCGGAGGCGAGATGGAATTACCGTGATTTGGTCACGATTGTCCAGTATAAACTATTGGGCGATACATGTCTATCTTTTTTTTTACGATCCGCTCTGAGTTGGGGAGAAATCGGGGATATGTACGGGAATACGGCGTTTCAGGGATTTGTCTGGGTTGGGGAGTCGGGTTTGTTGGGGGGAATCTGCTTTACAGGGGGAATTGGGGTGGAGATTGCTTGCTTTACTCGCTTCGCTCGCTTTGCGATCGCACTAAGAGCCTATCCGAAAAATCCGTTATGCTGTAAGCTGACATAATAAACAGCGCTTAAGGCTGAGGTAGGTAGGGTTGGGTGGTTAGTCGCGATCGCGTGGTCATGACTGGTCAGTTCGCAAAAAAGCCCACCAGGAACCGATGATGGTCTAGCCATCGTCGAGCTGATTCCCGACAGGATTGATAATCATACCCCCGATCCAAACAAAGGTGTTGAGAGAGTTTTTCAGGAGTTGGTCTCTCTACTTGCCACTGCCAATCAATCCCCACAACTTCTTCATACTCAAGTAACAAAACTGCCCGGTGCTTTTTGCTTTCCAACCATATTCTACCCATTCCTTAAACCTTGAGTAGACTGTGGATTTCGGTCCAAATTCTCTCGGCAAGGCGCACCACTGTGTGCCAGTGCGGGCTAGATAAATCAAGGCATCAAAGATTCTCCGGTCATAAGTTCTCAGTCGTCCTTGTCTCTGGCGAGGTTTATTGACCACCAGTATCGGGGCAAGGCGTTGCCATAAATCATCAGGTGTTCGTCAAATCGTTGGCACTGAGGTTTGACTTTGTTTGGTGTTGTCCATTATGTCAGTTTACAGCGTAACGGATTTTTCGGATAGGCTCTTAGTACGGTAGACCCCTCCCTTCTCC
>NZ_JAMZMM010000071.1 GCF_024178385.1 Limnofasciculus baicalensis BBK-W-15
AACCAACAACCAACAACCAACAACCAACAACCAACAACCAACAACCAACAACCATTATTTTTGGCTTGGCTCAAATGCTTTATACTTTCCTCCTAATGATTCTACAATAGTTTTGGTATTAGCAACTAACATTTTGACATAAGTATCTCCTTCGCTACCGGGTGCGCCAATAGAATCAGAATATAGTTGTCGTGGGGCTAATTTTACCTTGGCTTCTTGGGCGACAGTGGTAATCAGGGCTGGATTAATCGTAGTTTCGGCAAAGATAGCTGGTACTCCAGCAGATTTGATGGCATCGGATAAGCGTTTTATTGTCTGGGCGCTAGGTTGTTCTTCGGTACTAATACCGATTAATGTGCCTGTGACTTTTAATCCGTAGGCGCGAGCATAATATTGAAAGGCATCATGAGTAGTGACTAATTGGCGATGATTCTCTGGAATGGTTTGAATTTCTTGGGTAATCCAGGTGTTAACTTCCTCTAATTCCACAGTAAGTTTAGCTGCATTTTCGATAAATTCAGTTTTGTCTTCAGGGGATAATTCAATTAATCGATCGCGAATTGTATTAACCATGGCGATCGCGTTTTGGGCACTCCCCCAAACGTGAGGATCTGGTTTAGTTGCTCCTTTATAGTTAAAGTCTAATGGCTTGACTACTTCACCCACTGGAACTTTTTTTGCTTTAACACCAGATGAATTCATCAGTTTAATTAGTCCAGGTTCTAAATTGTAGCCGTTGTAGAGAATTAGCTCGGCTTTTTCTAATGCTAGATTATCAGCAGGTACTGGTTCGTAAACATGGGGATCTGCTCCTGGTTTGAGGATGCCTTTTAACTCAATTTCATCTCCCCCAACTTTTTCGGTTAAATCAGTAATAATAGTGCTGGTAGAAACTACTTTAGGCCTATAATTAGTATCAGAATCAGTTCGATCGCTTTTAGTTCCATCGCACCCACTTAAATACAGCCCTAAGATCAGGGTAACTATTGTCAGAAGTCGTCCCTCTAAAGTCGTTTCTCTGGCTTCTCCTTTTGTCAGTAAATCGGCAAAATTAAACCTAAAACTCACAGGGGCTAAGAAACCCGGTTTCTCGAATAAACCGGGTTTCTGGATGTATAGTTTCTGAGTATAAGGTTTATTTACCCCCACCTGCTTATCCTTCTTTATCTGCCCTGTTGTTCCCGCCACTGCCCCTTCCTCCTAGCTTAATTTGGCTAATTTCATATTTTTCTCATTTTTCATGATACAATATTTTCATATTCATTTCATATTTCCGGCTCTAGAGGGGTTCAAGATGGTAAGCATTACCATTAATAACGTAGATTGGACAGATAGAATGACGCGATATAGTAAGTGCGAGAGCGTTACGCTGCTGCAAGGAGATTGCATTTCCACCGAAACGCTGACGATTGAGCAACTAAGTGTAGAGTATCGCACAGTAGAAGCCCTCCAGGATATCAATTGCGAGATTAAGCCAGGAAGACTGACGGGTATAATTGGTCCGAATGGGGCAGGAAAAAGTACGCTAATGAAAGCGATACTTGGGTTAGTTTCTGTCAGTAGCGGCAGGGCAATTTACCAGAAAAAACAGTTGATAGATGGGTTAGAAGCAGTTGCCTACGTGCCACAGCGATCGCAAATTGACTGGACATACCCTGCCACAGTCTGGGATGTCGTATTAATGGGCAGAGTGCGGAAAACGGGGTGGTTTCGTCGCTTCTCCTCAGTATCGCGTCGGACAGCCATGGAAGCCTTAGAAAGGGTGGGAATGAGTGAATTTCGCGATCGCCCGATTGGACAATTATCGGGGGGGCAGCAACAGCGTGTCTTTTTAGCGAGAGCATTAACAGAAGAGGCAGAAATTTTCTTATTTGATGAGCCATTAGCAGGTATTGATAAAAAAACGGAAGCTGTTGTCTTTAAAATACTTCATGAGCTAGCTGATGCGTGTAAAATTGTGTTAGTTGTCCATCACGATTTAGGGGAAGCGATTACTAATTTTGACGATTTAATTTTATTGAATCGGGAGTTGATTGCTTGGGGATCTCGGCAAGAGGTAATGAGTAGGGATAATTTGCGACGTGCTTATGGGGGTGAGGTGGTGTTTTTTGCTAGTTGATTTGGGTTGGGGGAATGGTCTTTTTTTTTACGCAAAGGTACGCGAAGGTTGGTTTTATTCAGAAGTTTGTAGTAGGCGATTTATCGTCTCAAAGAGCGATGAATCGCTCACTACGAACCTAGGGAATATATTTAGATTAAGAGAGGAATGATTGATGTTGGAGAGTTTAATTGAACCGTTGCAATATAGTTTTATGCAGCGCTCTTTGATTACTGCTGTGTTGGTGGGTATTGTTTGTGCGGCGGTGGGTAGTTATTTGATGGTGCAGCGTTTGGCGTTGTTGGGTGATGCGATTAGTCATTCGGTATTGCCGGGATTAGCGATCGCGTTTATGATAGGTGCGGATATTTTTGTCGGTGCATTCATTGCAGGTGTACTGAGTACCATTGTCATAACTTGGATTAGGGCGCGATCGCAAATTAAAGAAGATGCCGCGATGGGGATAGTCTTTTCGGCTTTTTTTGCTTTGGGAGTGACGCTAATTACAATTATTCAAAAAGACAATAAAATAGATCTAAATCATTTTCTTTTTGGTAATATTCTCAGTGTCACCAATGAAGAGGTAAGGAATACAGCCATTATTACCACAATTGTCCTCACAATTGTCATCTTATTATACAAAGAATTAATGTTCTATACATTCGATCCTATCGGCGCACAAGCATCGGGATTGCCCACGAATTTACTTAATTTTGGGCTAATGATTTTAATCGCCCTGACAATAGTTGCCAGTCTCAAATCAGTAGGAGTTATTTTAGTACTAGCAATGTTAATCACTCCCGGTGCAACAGCATACTTACTAGTAACTCGATTACACCACATGATGATTTTAGGTGCAGCCATTGGCGTAATTGCCAGTATCAGCGGCATGTATCTCAGCTACTTTTTCAATTTACCATCTGGACCGGCTATTGTTTTAGTTACCTTTGGATTCTTTATCCTAGCCTTTTTATTAAGTCCAACTCAAGGAATTTTAACTCATCGACGTACTAAATCAAATCAGTCACAAATTTGGCGAGAAATTAAAGGATTATTCCGTTGATGTAATCTCCTTTTTTTTAAGGGGATTCTTATTAGTTTGGGTATTAGCAACTAACATTTTGACATAAGTCTCCCCTTCACTACCAGGTGCGCCAATAGAATCAGAATAGAGTTGTCGGGGGGCTAATTTTACCTTTTTCTAAGGAGTAAAAACCAAGACCGATCGGATATATGATAAGATGGAACAGGATCAAAACCTTTCATTCGAGATTTTTAACAGCCTGGGAGAACGCAAGTTAGAAATTATTGCCTAAATAGTATAGATTTCTATAAATACTAAATCCTCAAAAACTCATGGCTCTTTCATCAATCGTTCGGACTCTACAACGCGCACCCCTGACTAGTGAACTACTCACCAAACTCCATCGTCAGGACTCTCTACATCTCAATGGTATCGGGCGCTTGCCAAAAGGATTAGTTGCATCTGCCTTAGCCCAAGCTAGCGGGCGTAACTTGTGCGTAATCAGTGCCACCTTGGAAGAAGCAAGTCGCTGGAGTGCCCAACTAGAAACCATGGGTTGGGCAATTGTTCACTTATATCCTACCTCAGAAGCTTCCCCCTACGAACCTTTCGATCCGGAATCGGAAATTACTTGGGGACAAATGCAAGTTTTAGCCGATTTAGTCACTAGTAATTCCTCATTAGTAATTGGTGAAACGGAAAATACAAACAACCAACAACCAACAACCAACAACAAACAACCAATTGCGATTGTTGCTACACATACAGCACTTCAACCCCATTTACCTCCAATAACAGCCTTCGCACCTTATTGCGTTACCCTCAATCGAGGCATGATTTGGGAATCTAAGAAAGTTGACCAAAATTTAACACGCCTAGGTTACAAGCGCGTTCCTTTAGTAGAAACAGAAGGTGAATGGAGTCGGCGCGGAGATATTGTTGATATTTTCCCAGTTGCTGCCGAATTACCTGTCCGATTAGAATGGTTGGGGGATGAATTAGAACAATTACGAGAATTTGACCCCGCGACACAACGTTCCCTGGAAAAAATTGAGCAGTTAGTACTAACTCCCACTAATTTTAGCCCAATTATTACTGAAGCTTTAAGCCCCGATCAAATCGAACAAGTAAAATATTATCTCTCTCCAGAAGAACAAGCTTCTTGGCAATTAGGTGGACACCTAGAAGGTAGCAGCCGCTTCCTAGGTATCCCATTCAAAAAGCCTGCATCACTATTAGATTATCTACCACCAGAGACAATTCTTGCCATTGATGAACCGGATCAATGTCGCGCCCATAGTAATCGCGCATTAGAATATGCAAAAGAACAATTAAAAACACTTAAAAAGCCTCTTCCTCCTCTTCATTGTTCTTTTGATGAATCAATTAGAATGGAACAGCGGATACCGGATAAGAGTGGGGAAGAGGGAATAGCTGGAGAAACAAATAAACAATTACCGATAGTTTACCTATCTGAATTGGTAGAAACAACTACAGAAACAGCAGTTAATCTATCAAGTCGCCCTATCCCCACAACGCCTCACCAATTTGCCAAACTTGCCGAAATAATTAGAGGAAAACAGGATGTTCATGGTGGAATCAGTCTTCATAATTTCTCTATTTGGTTAGTTTCTGCTCAACCGAGTCGTTCCGTTTCCCTGTTACAAGAACATGACTGCCCAGCTCAATTTGTCCCCAATCCTCGCGACTATCCAGCAATTGATAGATTACAAATTCAGAAAACACCTATCGCCGTAAAATATTCCGGATTTGCCGAAATAGAGGGATTTATTCTTCCCACCTTTCGGATTGCCCTAATTACTGATAGAGAATTTTTTGGACAGCATAGTTTAGCCACCCCCAATTACATTCGCAAGCGTCGCAGAGCTGCTTCAAAACAGATTGACCTCAATAAACTGAGTCAGGGGGATTATGTTGTCCACAAAAGCCATGGCGTGGGTAAATTTATTAAACTAGAAAGTTTAACTGTAGACTACCAAACCCGCGAATATTTAGTTTTGCAATATGCTGATGGCTTGTTACGAGTAGCGGCGGATCAGGTGGGAGTATTATCTCGATTTCGCAGTAGCGATAACCGCCCGCCACAACTAAATAAAATGTCGGGCAAAAACTGGGAAGCGGCTAAAAATAGACTCCGCAAGAGTATTAAAAAGTTAGCAGTAGATTTGCTAAAATTATATGCTCAAAGAGCGCAAAAAACAGGTTATGCTTTTCCAGAAGATTCCCCATGGCAACAGGAATTAGAAGATTCATTTCCCTACCAAGCCACTCCAGATCAACTGAAAGCAGTACAAGATGTGAAACGTGATATGATGAGCGATCGCCCCATGGATCGTTTAGTATGTGGGGATGTGGGTTTTGGTAAAACAGAAGTAGCAATTCGGGCTATCTTTAAGGCAGTTACGGCTGGAAAACAGGTAGCCATTCTCGCACCAACTACTATTCTGACTCAACAACATTACCACACAATTAAAGAACGCTTTGCACCCTATCCTATCAATGTCGGATTACTGAATCGCTTTCGCACCGCCAGCGAATCCAAAGATATTCAACATCGACTCACCACAGGAGAGTTAGATGTTGTAGTGGGAACCCATCAATTATTAAGTAAAGAGGTAAATTTCCGGGATTTGGGTATGTTAGTAATCGATGAAGAACAGCGGTTTGGTGTCAATCAGAAGGAAAAAATTAAAAGCCTGAAAACTCAAGTTGATGTCCTTACTTTAAGCGCTACACCAATTCCTCGTACTCTTTATATGTCTCTATCTGGCGTGCGAGAAATGAGCTTAATTACTACACCACCTCCTTCACGTCGCCCGATTAAAACCCATCTATCACCTTACGATCCTGATGCAATTCGCACGGGAATTCGGATGGAATTAGATCGAGGAGGACAAGTATTTTATGTTGTACCGCGCATTGAAGGGATTGAAGAATTAGGGACAAAATTGCGAGAAACAGTCCCAGGAGTGAGATTAGCGATCGCACACGGCCAAATGCCAGAAAGTGAATTAGAAGCAACTATGCTGGCATTTAGTAATGGTGAGGCTGATATTTTAGTCTGTACAACAATTATTGAATCTGGGTTAGATATTCCGAGAGTCAATACTATTTTAATTGAAGATGCGCACAAGTTTGGTCTCTCCCAATTATATCAGCTTCGCGGACGAGTTGGTAGAGCCGGAATTCAAGCCCATGCTTGGCTATTTTATCCCAAACATAAGCAACTTTCCGAAACTGCCCGCCAGCGTTTGCGAGCAATTCAAGAATTTACTCAGTTAGGTTCCGGCTATCATTTAGCAACACGAGATATGGAGATTCGGGGAGTAGGTAGTCTCTTGGGTGCGGAGCAGTCTGGACAAATGGAATCGATTGGTTTCGATCTCTATATGGAAATGTTACAAGAAGCAATTAAAGAGATTCAAGGACAAGAAATTCCCAAGGTAGACGATACTCAAATCGATCTTAATCTCACCGCATTTATTCCCGCGACTTATATTACCGATTTAGATCAAAAAATGACCGCTTATCGAACAGTAGCAGCAGCAACATCCAAAACAGAATTAGTCCAAATTGCCGCAGATTGGAGCGATCGCTATGGTCCAATTCCGCCATCAGTTCAGCAATTATTGAGAGTATTAGAACTCAAACAGATTGCCAAATCGTTAGGATTTAGTAAAATAAAATCAGAAGCAAAACAGCACGTTATTTTGGAAACACCGATGGCGGAACCTGCGTGGGATCTTATGGCAGAGAGATTACCGAAACATTTGCGATCGCGTTTTATCTATACTCCTGGTAAGGTAAAGATTCGGGGTTTGGGAATTGTGAAACCTGACCAACAATTAAAGGATTTAATTGACTTTTTGGGTAAAATGCAAGGGGCATTGCTGGAAATAATGGAGTAGGGGAGTGGGGAGTGGGGAATAAAATGATGTATTTAATTTGATCGGAGTATCTGAGGCAGGAAAGGCTTTGATGCGCTAAATCAAAATGGTGTACAGGCAGACATTACCATGTTAGCCAAAGCTATGGGGGGTGGTGTGCCTGTTGGTGCTGTTGGTGGCCGTCAAGACATTATGCAGCAACTGGTTGATGGTAAAGTTTTCCACGGTGGTGTCTATTCGGGTAACCCTTTCTGTATGGCAGGTGCATTGTCAACACAGATGGCTTATGAGCGTGATGGCGAAACGATTTACGCACTGCTAGAAAAAAATACTCGTTTCTTGGCAGAGGGTTTATACAAAATCTTTGCAAAGATCAATGTACCTGTTCATATACAGCATGTTGGCTCACTATTCAGTCTGCAAATCATGAATCAGGTCAGCGATCCTGTACCAATGGATTATCGCAGTATCATGTCCACAACACGCCCAGAGCCATATATCCGTTTCCAACATGCTGCGCAGCGTGCAGGGGTCTATTTCCATCCAAATCGCTATGAGCCTTGGTTCATTTCTACCTTGCATACCGAAGAGGTGATGGAAGAGGTATTAGCAATCTTACAAGATGTGGCTCATAAAATTGATTGGTAGTGGTACACAGGTAAGGATTACCCAAGTTTTGTGTAGTTCTTAATAATAGTAGCGCTAAATCAAGGAGGTGATTCAAGAACGGCAACAAAAACTTACACGACCTTAGCGTCACATCAAAATCCTTGAAACACAAATTAAGTCAGCGAAAGAATACGTCAAGTTTCAAGAGAAAAGAATTGCAGACTACCGTACTGGACTTGAGACTAGCAATAAGTTGTATAGCAAGATAAGAAAATGAATCAAAGAGAGTTTGTAGGGAAAACTGCTCAGTTGATGGCTGCAATTAGAGCAATGGAGCATGAGCGAAAAGAAGGGTTATTTACCGATCCGTTTGCTGCTAAACTTGCTGGAAGTGAAGGGTTTGCGATGCTGGAACAACTTCTACCTCGAGATCGTGCCTACATCTTGGTTCGTACACGCTTTTTCGATGACTTTATAATGGAAACTGTGAATGCAGATCTTAATCAACCTTGGGAACATTTGTTGTTAGAGAAAGGATATCAAGTTACCATACCTTCAGTCTTTTTAGTGGAAGGATTGTTTCTGTATTTAGAAGAAGCACAAGTCCACAGCTTGATGCAAAGAATTTCCAAATTAACAGCTCCAGGAAGTCACTTAGGCTTAGATCTGCTTGACAGAGGAGCGTTGAAAACACCGCAGGGACTTGTGCAAAAGACATTGAAGGATGAACCTCCCGTTGTCACGGGCAAGTCTTCTGCCTGATTTACGCATAAGGGGAGAGCGAAAAATTTCGGGGGAGATGAGGGACACAACGCGGTAAGATGGCTCAATGTTGAATTCTGCTGAAAGAGTCATATATCAATTAGTTGAAAGGATGACAGTCCAATAAAGTAATGGGTTATAGCTTTTCGATACCAATTGAGTTACAAGAGTCATTAAAAATACCCCGATCAATAAACTAAAATGTTGCTATTGTACAAAAATAAACTAAAAATATCCTATTGTTTTATGTCTTCTAATCTATAGCACTACAGTTTTGTGTAGATTTGTGTAGATCGTAATCCTTGTACCAACCCTAAATTGTCTCAGTCTATTTGAGTGTATTTATGACCATACCCATTCTTAGTATTCCCGAGGTTTATGCACAATCCTCAGCTACTCGTATTTTTATTCATGCTGTAACATCAATAGACAATATATCAGTTGTTAATTTAAATGATAAGGGCGCAGCTCGAGCAGTATTATTGGCGCGTCAAAATGATATAGTTGTTGTTGCATCACCTGTCGAGAAGGCTTTCCTCGAATATTTCAACGATCTAGGGTTTGAGATCAATCCACAACATATTGTGGTCGTAGCGGATGGTACTAGCGAACCGCTAATCAGTATGCTTATGCAAGATACAGATGCCTTTAATCAAATAATAAGCCTAATTGATAAAAATTCAAGTGCAGTTTTATTGGATACTTTCACTATTACTGAGCAGGAAATCAGTTTGGCTGTTAAATTGGAGCAATTATTGCCTTGTTCAGTGAGCTATGTGAGTGCTGCTTTGGATTTAGCGCAGGCAGTCAACAGAAAAGATGTTGCACGGCAATTGGCACTTGAGGCGAATGTTCCGGTTGCACCTGCCGAGTTAATCACAGACATATTCGATAATGATGGTGGTGGACTAAAAGAAGATAAATTCATATCAGCAATAAAACGCCAAATGCGACTAACGAGTGGCGTAGTTGTTAAGGGGGCAGTTGGCGCATCAGGATCATCCACTTTCGTAATTAATGATGAAACCGACATCAATGAGCTTCTACAAGCACTGGATAAGCGTCGAGATAATGATGTTTATTTGGTTGAACCCTTATTTAAATTAAGTTCTGCACCAAATGCCACATTTTGGATTGACCAAGAAACTGGCACTATTTCTTTGGTAAATAGTACAGATCAGCGCCTTAGTGAGAAACTGGTATTTTCAGGCAGTGTCTATCCTTGTTCCGCAGTTTTATACCAAGAAATTGTTGAGGCTTCAGAGAGATTAGCTAAACACTTATATAAAATTGGTGTAAAAGGCTGGGTTGGCTTTGATTTCGTTGAGTACTACGATGAAGTGGCAGGTGGCTACAAGTTCTTTTTCTCTGAAATCAATGCTCGTTATAATGCAGGACTTTATGCTAAAGCAGTTTTTGACATTATTCAGCAGAAACAGCGACAGAATGGACTACCGATTCCAAGTTTCTACATTACAGAAAATTTAACGGTTCCCCCTAGTTGCTTCGCTGAGTTAAAAGTAATATATCAAGATTTACTGTTTAATCCTCAGACGGGTGTTGGTGTAATTCCTTTTAATCCCGGAAGATTGGAAGATGGGCTTGCCGCATTTATTTGCATTGCATCTGATTTGGATGACGCAAAACAACTGGCTGTTGCATTACGAGAATATGACGTTTCCTAACAGGAGCAAACAAGCGATCCTTGTTCTCTGGGAGATGATATTGTTAAATTTTTTGATAGTCAAGGAGTGGAATAATTACTACATTTCTTGATTGTCACCTCTCGATCATGGCAATTATTACGCTCATAAACAATCAGTATGGATAATACATTGAACTTCGGATATACTTCTGCTCATTTTATCGGCTCTCCCGGAGTTATGGTGATAAGTCAAAGTTATTGAAATCACCAAAAGCATACTAGATCAGGTTTCCCCCTGCTCCAAAAAACCCTGCTCCCCTGCCAAAAAAAGGTTTTCCACCACAAGTACGGGAGATCCAAATTACCTTTGTGCGTGTAAAATTATTTTTATGAACGTAAATAGGTACGGCTTCCGCAGAAGTCGTGCTATACGTTAGATAGAAATCAAAGCTATAGGTGAAATATGTCGAGAAAAATTATTGATATTTCTATTTATTTAGAAAACGATGTTGTTTCTGATCCTGATGGATACCTGCCTAAAATTACTTACTTTAATCATCAAAATACATTTTCGCAAATACAATCATTTTTTCCTGGTTTAAAAAAGGAAGACTTACCAGATAGCGAAGCCTGGGCAAAGGATATTGGTTATTGTCATATAGAAAAGCTACATAATCTTGAGATATTACCATCGAGTGGTTTTATGGTTTCATGCTTTCCAGTGAAAATCAGAAGGGCATCAGCGGGTTGGACGAGAGCAGTTGCTATTATTAATGAATAAAAATGCTAACCAGGCAGGGTGGAACGAAATAAAAGCAGGAACCGTTGTCTTGCTAAGAAATCTTTCCCGACAATAGTTTCAGGCATTTTTTTTAAATTAGCACACTAAGTACGGAAGACCCCAAAAAGTCTAGTTTATTATTCTTACAAACCACAACTTTCCACACGAGATAAGAAAGCCAAACCAAAATCAACCATCCCTCTTCCCAATCCTAACGGTAGATGTCCCTCGGGAGCATTTAAACTAAAAGTTAAATCAAACCAAGACAACCAATTACCATCAACACGCCAACCGATGCGCTCCACAAAAATACGATAGGTTTCATAACCAGCATCAGGTTTCCCCCCACACTCTAACCAAATCCGTTTCTGAATACTAAAGCCAAATTGTCCGTTGCTGTATTTTAACCAGAGTTGGTCAATAGTGTGTAAATCTTCACAAGGAAACTGTTCAATTTGTTGTTCATTTAGCCAATCTTCTTCTTCTCTACTAAATACTTGTAGCATTAAGGAACGAGTTGCTTCATCCGCTTCCTGCCATTTTCCGGCTGCTAGTAAATTACTCAATTTGCTGTAATTAATTTCTACTGATGAAATTAAATTATCTGAATTATTGATAATATTAGGTTTATTTTCTACGGGACTAATATAAGTTAGTAGTAGGTTAAATAGTTCTACAGGAGAAGCGAAGATACTGCTTCCCCCAGCAGCTAAAACTTCCTCTTTCATACTAGCAACACGCCACGGGGCACTATAGACGAAAATCGGTACTGTAATTCCTGCTCCGCGAATTATTTTAATCAATAAAATACCTGCATCGACTCGATATTCTCCTTCCTCAAAACGGACTAAATCGGAAATTACCACATCAGGATGGAAAGAATCAGATAGGAGGATGTCCATTGCCTCATTGGTAGAAGTAGCTAGGATAACTTCTATACCTCGATTACGAAGTTCAGTAATGCGCTCCCCAGGATTAGCTGGATTATCATCTACCCAAAGAATGCGACGGATTTTAATATCTACAGATGTTACAGGCAGAATTTTTCGTCTCTCAGATAGGTTAAATTCCCATAAATTTAACCAGTCAATTACTGACTGAGGACGATCTTCTGAATGAAATTCCATCCCCTGTAAAATTGCCTGATTTACCACATCGCTAATACTGGAATTGAATTCTTGAGGTGGTTTTAAAATATCTCTAGCAGCTCTGGCTGGTGCGGGAGTTGGTAATTGTTTTGTCAGAATGTAATAGAGGGTTGCTGCTAGGGCATAAATATCAGTAAACTCTCCCCGTTTGGCTTCTTTAGCATACTGTTCAATCGGCGCAAAGCAGTGGGTTAACTGTTGGGTTTGGGTTAAAGCAATATCAGGAATAAATTCTCGTGCCATACCAAAATCAATCAAGACAGCTTCTAATTGATTCATCTTATCTGTACTATGGCGGAGGAGAATATTATGGGGCTTGATATCGCGATGAAGCAATCCTTTTTCGTGTATTACGATTAGTGCTTCAGCAATCTGATGGATATAGAGCAAAGCTTCAGTTTCTGATAGAATACCCTGGCGATTTACCCGCTGCCAAAGATCTTCCCCTTCGATATATTCCATAACCATACATGGCAGTTTATCTTCATGGAAGGCATTCTCAATTTGGACAATATGCCTATGTCTACATAGTGATAGGCGCAAGGCTTCATTTTCAAAATCCCGTTGATATTTATTGCGAAGGCTTCTTACATTAGTAGCATTGAGTACTTCATCCTTTACGGTTTTGATTACAACCTGCTTTCCCTGTTTGTCTGTGGCAAGATAAGTGATACCGAAGCCTCCCTCACCCAAAACTCTTTCAATAACGTACCTTCCGCCATACAACTGCTGCCCAGCTAGCCAAATCATCTTTTTTGTCTTCCAGCACTTGTCTTTATTGTTGCACAGGACGTTAGTTTAGTGATGAAGTTGGGGCACAGTTGAGGGCAGCAAAAACCACTAAGGTACTCGTTTGCCTTAGAAATAATACTTATTAGGGAGTGGGGGGAGTGGGGAAAAAAAGATAAGTAATCGAACGATTATTGGCAGTAATATAGTCTAAGCTGACTGAGCTAGATGAGTTTACCACTGATATTTTTGTAGCTGGTGCATGTGGTGAAATAACTGCCAACAATAAGGTTCCGTTAATCCACAGGTAATTGCACCTCGCAGCACCACATTAAAATACCAATCATTGGGAGCCAATTCTTTGGGCAATTTATTTACTACTACATAAGTACGGACATTATTATACAAATGTCCCTGATGGTTTACCTCAATCATTTCCCATCGGTAGCCCCCGTGAGGCACTTCTTCCCTTTCATCCAAAGCATCACTCAATCGCCAAGGTAAACGGTATAACACACCTTCAACAGTTGATTCTGGATCTTTTACCATATCAAGCACCCCACAGTTGCGAAGCTGCGATTTGCGGTAAAATCCTAACCGATAGCCTTTAAGAGTTGCTGAACCTATGACAAAATTATGAGTATTTTCACCTAGGGATCGCTTCAAATCCACAGGGCACATACAAGAGCCGTATGCGAAGTAGTAGAAGGTTTTCTCTGGTTGCTCGTGTGGATAGGAATACCCGTGCAACTCTGTCGGTGCATCTTGAAGCTTGTTAGACGTTCCGCTCATTACTTGGTGAAGATTCTAATTCTTACTAATCGGATATTATAGCAGGGATTTTCGACACATGCAACGTATTCCGATAGATAAACCGTAGATTAAGTCTAATAGCTAATGGCTAATGGCTAATGGCTAATTGTCTAACTCTACCATTAGCGATTACTTGTTTTAGCGATTAGTATGTCCTCATCCCTAAAACAAGTAAACGAAAAGAATCACTGCGAGCTAATTTTAGTCCACACTTGGATTACAGACTCCAAAGATTCAGGTAATTTATCCGTGCCAATATCCGCATAACGAGTAGTAGCAGTTTTACTAGTGAGAGTGACAGTGAAATAATCAGCAGCACCTGAAGGTGCAGGAAAATCTAATTGGTTAAATTTAGCAAATTTCTCTTGTGCCAATAAACGTTGAAATTCTCTCAACTCTTGGCGGGAAATTTGTCGAATTACTTCTTGAGATGTGGTATTGTTATTTTGGTTGAGTTGCACTTTAATTACGCGCCCATCATTCATCAGCGTCGTTTGATAATGAAGATTAGCAAAACCACCACTA
The DNA here is from genome assembly GCF_024178385.1 of Limnofasciculus baicalensis BBK-W-15. Classification (GTDB taxonomy): domain Bacteria; phylum Cyanobacteriota; class Cyanobacteriia; order Cyanobacteriales; family Coleofasciculaceae; genus Limnofasciculus; species Limnofasciculus baicalensis. The sequence continues at coordinate 14,043 of NZ_JAMZMM010000071.1, forward strand.
GTAATAGCGCGGAAAATTTCTCCTTGGGCTAATGGTGCTGGGAGTTGTTCCTTGGGAATTGGCACACCACCATTAGATTGATTACCTTCGGAAAGCTTACTAGCAGCTTGATTGAACCTGATAACGGAACCTTCGCGATCGCTATGATAAACTAATCGTTGTCCCTTATTTTGTACAGTAACCCGCCAACCGGGAGTTTGGATACCCCTACACCTTTCTTCAGGGCGCTGTAAATCAAGACAAGCATTGTTCCAAGTTTGGGATTCCGCTTTAGTAATTTGGAATTGTGAGATGGGCAATGCCAATAATTCAGACGCAAGTTGTAAAATGCGATCGCTAACAGACTTAGGTAAGCCAGTATCATCAATACTACTTGCAGCTTCATTCAACCTAACTTGCACCCCTCCATTATCAGAGCGATAAACCAAAGTTTGTTGTTTGGCAGCTACAGTCACCTCCCAAGCCATCATCGCAATCTTAGTACAAATTTCATCAGGACGGGGCAAACTTAAGCAGCCATCAGTAGTGACTTGTACAGATTTAACAATCCGTAATTGAGAAATAGGTAAACCACTACGTTGGGATGCAGCTTGCAAAACAGCATTAGCCACTACATTCGGCAAATTACCAGATGGATTCTCCGAACTTTCCGTATCTAAACGGAGAATTTTCCCATCAGAATCAGTACGATAAGTCCAATTTTGGGAACCATTAGACATAACCACACGCCAACCATTGACCAACATCTGAGCGCAGGATTCATCAAGTCTACCAAGTCCCAAACAACTATCAGACCAAGTTTCTTGAGTTGCACTAACTAATCTTAACTCACCGCCAGGAATACCAGTAAGTTTAGATAAATCGCGGCGTACAGCATTAAGAATAGGAGGAGGTAATCGATTAGCGCGAGATTGATGAGGATGATTCCTCTCCCCACGACGCTCTTTAAGTAAATTACTCTGAGGGGAAGATGGCACAGAAGCAATAGCACTATCTAAAATAGATATTCCAGCAGTTAAAGATAAAATGCTGGTTAAAATTAAGGCGGTAAAAACTTGTTGCGATTGAGCAATGGTTGGACGGCGGTATTTCATCTTTCTTCCTCCCTGGAGACTCCCGCCAAGCTGAGTACAGCTATGGCGGTGAGAGGAAAGAGAGGGCGGGATTTAGGCAACATAAAATTAATTCCCAATTGAAACAAAAATGTAGGTTTTTTGATTGTAAACCCACAAAACCTCGGATTTCTCCGATAAAGTTAGCTTTGACAATGTTAGAAGTCGGTACTATCCCAAAAGCACTGGCTTAACCCTTTTAAACCTGTTTAACTCAAGGGTTTTAGAGCGAAAGACTAGCTACGCATCCTTCGGTAAGAACTTAAACGCTTGCTTCTAACGTAGGCATTTCTGCCTGAGTCTGGTCAACTAGGGCTGTATTGCAAGCCCCCGTTATAGTCGGTACTCCGATTTAACGGCGGGTTGTTGACAGTATATATTGGTAGAGCGATCTAGCTCATAGGAGCGAGTAGATCGCTAATAATTAGGAGAGAAGTCAGTACACAGATATTGAAGACGTATATCCTGGGATAAGAAGTTCCCCAATTGAGAAAGTAATATTTTATCGCCCGTCCAGCCAATTTGATAAATCCTCCAAACTCTGAAAATCTAAAATCTCCTCTGTTAAACTTTCTAAAGCATCCAAAGGTAAGCCTTCAACTTTACTGATTATTGCCTCTGGAATTTCGCCAAAACGCTTTCTCACTAAACGGATTGCTAGAGAGAGTGCTTGTTGAATTTGTCCTTCTTTTAGTCCTTCGGCTTTTCCTTCTTCTTTCCCTTCAAGTCGTCCTTCTTCCTTCGCATAAGCTAGCCGTCCTTTTTCATCTTGCAAGAAGATACTTCTGCGATCTACTGCTTCCAATTCTTCCACGGTCATTTTGGCTTGGTTAGCAATATTCAAGGCTAATTCTATCTCACTCACTTCTCCTAATGTTTCTGGTATTTCCTCCAATGTAGCGGCTTGTTTAATGAAATAAATCCATTTATCGCTTAAACTGTTTAACTCTGATAAAATCTTCTTGAATTTTGGTAATTCGATAAAAATTAGCTGCAATTCCGTGTCAGGATAGGGAAAATTATGCGTAGTTTCATGAAACCGAAATTGGCTAATTACACCGGGACTTTGGTTAAATAAGATAAAATCGGTGATGGTGACAGCAATTACTGGGGTGAGACCTAAATAATCTTCGCCAATTCCTAGTTGATTGGTATAAGCTTTGCCCAGGTTATAAATTACTCGTTTGCTAAAAGCACTAACCCTAGCAATTTGCATTTCTATGACGACAATAGAGCCATCAGCTAAAACGGCTTTGACATCTAAATAGGTGTCTTTTAATGTGAGGACTTGACCGGGGTTATAGGGGTTGACAATAGTTAAGGATTGAATGACTTTTTTTTCCCCGTAGACGATGGCATTGAGAAAGCTGATTAATATTTCCTTACTTTGTTCTGAACCAAATATTTTTTTAAAGGCATAATCCACCTTGGGGCTGATGAATCTCATTGGTTTCTCCCGGTTTCGCCTAAAGGAATCTCATCTTAAATTTTATCATAAAAAACCAATTTCCTATACAAATACCCCAAGTTACCAGTTATAGATTCATCGAGTTAATTGCCAAAAGATTGTATGTCATGCAACTGAGAACCACCTTGTTCGTAGTAGGGACTTCAGTGCCCCAAAAACCTGTACTTTCAAGCACTAAAGTGCTTACTACTAACCTTTTTATAAGTATTGATCCGGAAATGCTTCACCCTGACCCGATTTAGGTAAGAGGTTTAGTAAGATAGAAGATAAGCCGTGATATTTAACGACCGATGGTAGATGTTGATTTTTCTCCCTATTTAGAATTTGTCCGGACTAGTCCCCGTTACCACGAGACATTATCTCGGTATACGGTGACGGATGCGATTGATATCGTGTTGGAAGCGCAAACGGTGGTGCGGGAGGAAAAGGAAGGTAGGGAATCCAGGGAAGCAAAGCAGCGGGTGGAGAGATTTCCGGTTTTAGAGGGTTTGCGGAAATATGCGAGTCATCATGTGTTGCTGTCGGGTAAACCTGGTTCCGGAAAATCGACGACACTGAAGCGGTTGTTGTTGGAGATGGCAAAGGTAGCTTTGGCTGATGATGATCAACCGATTCCAGTATTGGTGCAGCTAAAGAGCGATCGCACTGTTTGGCAATCTATTATAGAGGAATTGGAGAATGGGGATCTCGATGGTGAAATTAATCGGAAGTATATCAAACTGCTGCTGCGAAAAAAGCGGCTATTTTTATTGCTGGATGGGGTGAATGAAATCCCATCGGAGGAGTTGCGGCGGGAATTACAGGAGTTTCGGGAAAATAATCTGGATACGCCGATGATTTTCACGACACGGGATTTGGCGGTGGGGGGTGATTTTGGGATTGAGAAAAAGCTGGAAATGACTCCCCTGACTGATAGTCAAATGCGGGAATTTGTGGGGAAGTATTTGCCGGAGTATAGGGATTTATTATTACGGCAATTAGAGAATCGTTTGCGGGAAGTGGCAGTAACTCCCTTATTGTTGAAGATGTTGTGCGAAGTTTTCGATCCCGAAACGCGGCAGATTCCTAAAAGTAAGGGGGAGTTATTTCGGGCATTTGACCGGAAGTATCATCAGCATAAACAAAATCCGCCCGTTTCTGGAGATTTTCGGCGGTTTCAGTCGGAGGTTTTGCAGTATCTAGCATGGGAAATGATGCAAGGAGATAGGGAGAAACCAACAGAAGCGTGGTTGAGGATTTCTCGCCAGAAAGCTGAGGGCATTTTGGAATCTTGGTTAGGTAAGCGTCAGGTAGCTGATGCGGCGACGAAAGCGAAGGAATGGTTAGAAGATTTATTAGAACATCATTTACTGCAAGTGGCGGCTGATGGCAGGGAAATTGAATTTCATCACCAATTGTTTCAGGAATATTATGCGGCGGAAGCGTTGCTGATAATGGTGAAAAATCGGGATCCCGATGTGATGGATGATGGGCGATTGCAGCATTTCTATTTGAATTATCTCAAATGGAGGGAACCTGTGGCGCTGATGTTGGGGTTGTTAGGGTATGAGGCGCAGGCGGTGCGGGTGGTAAGGTTGGCGTTGGCGGTGGATTTGCAGTTGGGGGCGAGGTTGGCGGGGGAGGTGAAACTGGGGTTTCAGGTGCAGACTGTTGGAATGGTGAGTGGGTTGGAGATACCGGAGAGGTTGAAGGTTAGGCTTTTAAAGTACGCAACACCTCTTGATAAATCAGAATCAAACACTACAATCAAGTCACAACTTTCATGCCGAGAAAATGTAGACAATCACAGCATAAAGCCTGGTTTCAGATCTTCCCCTAAGTATGGAGAGCTATGCAGGCTTATTGAAGATCCGAAACCTGAAGTTCTCTGGAATGCTATGTCTGACTTAGAACGATACGGAGGAGTAGAGGATATTCCAATATTGTTGAATTTGATTGATAGTCCAGATCCTAATGTACGTTGGGGTGTAGCTCATGGGTTACTGTTTATTGGTGATTGTAGTGCGACTTCAGGATTACTGAGACTTCTACAAGATGACAGTGATGATGTCCGAGGAAGTGCAGCAATAGTATTAGGCAGAATTCGTGATGAAAACTCTATAGACGGTCTAATTGATTTCATTAAAAACCCAAGTAATGATATAGACAGAGCTGGTCAATTGCGTAGATTTGGAGCTTCTGCACTTGCCAAGATCGGTAGCCAAAAAGCTGTCAATTCTTTGCTTTCTCTTCTTGAAAATTCAGATGAAAGTGTTCGTTGGTATGCAGTGGATGCATTAGGTGATATTAGAGATAAAGATGCGGTCATAGGTCTTATCAAGAGATTACGAGATTGCAGTAGTAATATTCGTAGTAAAGCAGCCTATACACTTGGTTTCATAGCTGATGAGGCTGTTGTTCCAGAATTGATTAGTTATCTTCAATGCGTTTCAGACAAATCTGATGATGAATGCTGGAGCGTAATAGATGCCTTGGGAGAAATCGGTAGTAAAAAGGCTATTCCGGAATTGCATCGTTTTTTAGCGAAATCAAATAGCTACCTTAAAGAAAAAGCTATTTTTGCCTTGGGGAAAATTGGTGATGAAAGCGTAATCCCAGATCTTATCCATATTCTTCAAACGTCTAATTTAGATAGTAAAGGAACAGCAATTGAAATACTAGGGAAAATGCAAGCAGAGCCTGCAATTCCATATTTTCTTGATATTCTTGAGAATGATCCATATGTGCGAAGCCGCAATGATATTGCAGGTGTCTTGGGAGGCTTCCAGAGAGAGCGTGCTGCCCACATCCTCCCCCATCTTCTTACCCTAATTCCCACTAAATCAGGAGAAGACGCACTTCGCGCAATTGCTAATATCCAAGAAAACTGCCAATTCTACAACTACGAAATCTTCACCGCTCGACTACCACCAGTTGTCAGCCCTCAGCAGTTAACAGACAATCCAGTATTGAACACATTACAAGAAATTAACCAAGGAGTCCAGAAAATGTCAGAAACACCAAAACAAGATTTCAGCGGCGCAACCTTCAGTGGACATGTCAACTTTGCCCCTAATCAAGGTTCCCAAGATGTAACTAAAATTGGTACACAAAATAACTACGCTACTGATCCAAAAATTACAGAAGCCCTAAAAAATATCACTCAACTACTAGAAAAGCTGCACCAACAAAACCCCCAAGCATCAGATATAGAAATCCTCGATATCCTCACCAAAGGCTTTCAAACCATGCCCCAGAATAACCCCAAACAATGGCAAAGCTGGAAAAATATTTTCAGTATTGTTTTTGCAGGTGGTATGGAAGCCGTGAAAATGTTCCTTCCCGCCGCAGGTATTCCCATCGAAGTGGGTAAGCGACTCTATGAGATTCACAAGGATAACCAACAACTTCCAGGTAATTAGAATGATAATTAGCTGATAACTTACACCAGTGGAAACAACTTATAGCACAATCGCCAGTGGTTAAAACCACTGTCTCATAGCTAAAGTCGGTTAAAACCGACTAAAGATCGCATATTTCAGTCCGTTTTAACGGACTTAAGCTATTAGCCGTAGAATTAATTCTACGGCGGGTTTTCGGGTAGCAAAATTTCCTCAACCTGAAACGCCTCTGGAATGGTGGCAAAAAGGCTGCACTGAAGGTAGGGGAACATTTTGTGGAGGAAAACCCTTGGGGGAAAGGTGCGATCGCTTTTCTGGAAGGGGTAACTGAAGAGTTAGAGGAAAAAAAGTAGATGGAAATATTGTTTCTCGCCCGATATATTACCACACCGCGCAACCGCCAGTGGTTAAAACCACTGGCTAATAGCTAAAGTCGGTTAAAACCGACTAAATAGCGAATATTTCAGTCCGTTTTAACGGACTTAAGCTATGAGACAGAGAATTTATTCTCTGTCGGGTT
>NZ_JAMZMM010000470.1 GCF_024178385.1 Limnofasciculus baicalensis BBK-W-15
CAGGCGGGTTTTGTTTGTGTAGATGCGGTTTTAACCGCCTTCTGGAGAGGGGCGATCCCCCTTGAGGCAATTTAACTGGAATCATTGGTAGCTACGCATCCAACGGGGCAGAAATTGAACACTTGCCGCTAACGTAGGCATTTCTACCTGAGTCTAGTCAACTAGGGCTATCTTACAAGCCCCCGTTATAGTCGGTACTCCGATTTAACGGTGGGTTGTTGACAGTTATTTATTTGTCTAATCGCTTCTCTTTATTAAGTATAAGATCAGATATTATCTTGTTGTCAATAAATTTGTTTTAATGTAATTCAATAGTGACATCGATCGAACAACATGGTATATTAAGAAGTGGATTAGACTTAAAACTATCAATTCCTAGGAGAAAAATATTCATGACGCAGCGTGGTGTGACAGTATGGTTCACAGGTTTAAGCGGCGCAGGAAAGACAACCATTACTCAGGCAGTAGAAGAGACTCTGCGATCGCAAGGATACCAACTAGAAGTCTTGGATGGAGACATAGTGCGCACCAACCTCACTAAAGGGTTAGGCTTTAGTAAGGAAGACCGAGATGAGAACATCCGCCGTATTGGTTTTGTATCCCACCTCCTGACTCGTAATGGAGTGATTGTTTTGGTTTCAGCCATCTCCCCCTACCGTAACATGCGGGAAGAGGTGCGTCATAAAATTGGTGATTTTGTGGAAGTCTTTGTCAATGCGCCCCTAGAAGTTTGCGAAGGGCGAGATGTGAAAGGGCTGTACAAACGGGCACGGGCTGGCGAAATTAAATCATTTACCGGAATTGACGATCCTTACGAAGCACCTGCAAACCCTGAAGTAGAATGTCGCACAGATAAAGAAGAATTATCAGAAAGTGTAGCAAAAGTCCTGAATAAATTGACAGAAATGGGTTATCTTCAAAAATAGTTAGCCACACAAGCAGGCTAAAATTGCTAATGGCTAATTGCTAACTAGCGATTAACCATTAGCAATTAGCCGTATCACTAAGATAATTATGATTACTAGAATTCTGATGGCTACCGCTGCCATTCTGGGCGGTATTTCTGTGGCTCTTGGTGCATTTGCTGCCCATGGGTTGCGAGAAAAACTCAGTCAACGGGCGATGGAAATTTTTGAAACGGGTACTCGCTATCAGATGTACCATGCTTTAGCACTTCTACTCGTAGCATTACTCTTAAGTCGCACTGAAACAGGAGAATCTACACTAGTAGCAGCGGGTGCAGCTTTCATCATCGGTACTATAATTTTTTCAGGTAGCTTGTACGCCCTCAGCTTAACTGACATTAAATGGCTAGGGGCAATTACTCCCTTGGGAGGAGTAGCTTTTTTAGTAGGATGGGGCTGTCTAGCTGTCTCCGCCTGGAATTTTAAATAAGCTGTCACGGAGTTAATTTGTATATCTTCATAGCCCATACTCCACACCCTGCAACCCTTTCAAACATTTCAATATGTAATTTAGATCCACAGTAGCTTAGGACAGGATTTACGGATAGCTATGATGAGTACCGATGGTGCGTTACGCTGCGCTAACACACCATACATAACCTTTGCTTGACTCAATAGTTTTTACTTTATAACTCATTCAAGAAATCTTCGTTTCCATTCAATTAGTTTCCCCAGCGAGTGGGGACTAAACCTAATCAATTAATCATGAGCAACATTGTAACGTTTCCATTCAATTAGTTTCCCCAGCGAGTGGGGACGAGACCAGATAAAGGTGTCTGGGAGGTTAATGAAGCGTTTCCATTCAATTAGTTTCCCCAGCGAGTGGGGACAGGGGAATTAGGGGAAGTTAAGGGATACTGGGATCAGGTGTTTCCATTCAATTAGTTTCCCCAGCGAGTGGGGACCAGTTATTAACCCAGATTTTTTCGACTTGATAATAGTTGAGTTTCCATTCAATTAGTTTCCCCAGCGAGTGGGGACAAAATGTTGCACCAACGCGCAGCAACTCACACCATGTTTCCATTCAATTAGTTTCCCCAGCGAGTGGGGACTCGCGAAACATTCATTGAAAAAGAAGATTTCATTGTTGTTTCCATTCAATTAGTTTCCCCAGCGAGTGGGGACACCCCATTTACAGGCAATACTGGTTTGTCAGAACGTAATAGAAGTTTCCATTCAATTAGTTTCCCCAGCGAGTGGGGACCCCTTGATTCTAAACCCTTACCCCGTAAAACGTCTAGAGGCACTTTCCGACCGCCACCAATTTTGGGGAAAACTTTTCGACAAATAGCCGAGAAAAAATGGCTGAAACCCATACAGGGAAAGGAACCGACCGCCTCAACGCCAGAATAAAGGTTTCAGCCATTTCTCGGCGCGGTAAGCAGTCGCCAAGGTGTTTGAGACATTCTATAGCAAAAGTCAAAAGTGAAATGATTGCTGTGAATGGGTTTTGCCGTTTTTGGATGCCTTAACCGCCAAGGCGGTTGCTATAATAACCAAACACTACCGTAATGCTAGAGTTTTGTTCGACTCTGATAGTTGGGTTTGGCGCAGGAGTTGCTCGTGGAGGATGACAGAATCGCATCCTTGTATCTTTGCCTGATAGAGAGCTTTATCCGCAGCGGTAATCAGCATCGCCGGAGAATATTCCTGACTGGGAATCATACTCGCCACTCCCGCGCTCAGAGTGATGTTATGGCTTAAAACCACATTGTTTTGGGTAACATGTAAATTTTTTATCGCACTACGAATTACCTCCGCTACTCGAAGCGCCACTTCAGCTTTGGTATTGGGCAAAATAATCGCAAATTTATCGCCGCCATAAGCAGTGACTAAATCTGTGGGAAGATTGAGAGTAGTTGCGATCGCAACGGCGACTTTTTCTAAGCATTGCTCCCCTGTGGCTTCCCCATATTTATGCTTGTAGTTGCTGAAAAAGTCAATATCGAAGAGAATCAGGGATAAGGGCATTTCTTCCCGCGCCATCCGCCGCCACTCTTGTTCAAGATAAATCTCAAAATGGTGATGGTTGGCTAACTGAGTCAGACTATCGTGCCATCCCACTGTTTCCCTGGCAGGAAAAAGCCTTTCCGGTTGCTGCAATCCGCCCAACAACCGCTGATATAGCGTAATTTGGGGAATTCCAAGCTGTCTATTCACTTTACTGTCTAAAGCGTTTTCTATAACAGGCATTTCTTGGTGACAGTAGCCACAAAACCAGTAAATCCTGTGGCAAGAGATATGGCGCAGCAATGTGCTAGCGCAACAAGGACAAAAATGTTTGCTTATCATAATTCTTTCATCACCTCCAACCCCTTAGAGGTAAAGTCTCCCATCGGTTAACTGTATGAATTCCGCACTGTCAGTGACTAAAGCCAGTTTCTGGACTTATTCCCGTGAAACGACCTATTCTGGTAAATAAACCCGGTTTCTGTGTCAGTCCTAAACTGGATAAATTTATGTCTATATTTTCCTATCTTTTTTCAAATAAAAATATTGAGTTATCTAACTTTTTATGAATAATTATTACTTCTCTATCCCTATTGTTACGGTTGGATAAAATCGTCTTAAATACGCTAGATATAGGGGTTATTGCCATGACAGTCATCATACAGGGTAGAGGGTATTTATTCAAGGAGTCCTAACTAGGTGTCTGCGAGGTAAAATTTAACACCTAGCACATCTCCATATCATCAAATTATTCAACGACTTTCAGCAAGTCATGGCGGATACCATAAAATACTCGATCGATAAGACTTCGATCTTGTTGATTCAATCCATCTTTATAAAGTAGGGCAAATTTGAGGCGTAGCTGCTCAGTGTGAGTGATTTGCCGAGTCACTAGGATTTTCGCAATCATTTCTTCGATACTAGTTGGTAATTCTTGTATTTCGGTAGACATCATAATGACAAACAAATATTTGATACTTTTAATATGAACCCTTTCCCCTGGATTTCTTGTGATCTCCAGGGAAAAGAAATTGTGATAATAATGAAAAAGTTTTGGTGATTTTTATCAC
>NZ_JAMZMM010000471.1 GCF_024178385.1 Limnofasciculus baicalensis BBK-W-15
ATTTGGGAATACTGACTCCAAAGCCAAAACCCTACTTATACATCATCTAGTGCTGAAGATACTAGGATTTTCAATAGCTCGAACTCACTGCCATCTCTGGGGCATCTTACTGATTACACTAATCTTGTCTGCCTGTCAAGAGGTTAAGTCTCAGATTCGCCCTCTACCTCCTTTGCCCCAAGATCCTTTTGTTCAGGTTTATTTTAACCATTCTGAGTCGGCTCAGTATACGGAATCATTACGAAAGGTGACTCGATCTGGGGACGATCTAGAACAACTTATTATAAACGCGATCGCCGAGGCAAATTCAACTATAGATATCGCTGTGCAAGAGTTACGTTTACCTAAAATAGCTCAAGCCTTGGTAGCACGTCACCAAGGAGGTGTGAAGGTAAGAGTTATCTTAGAGAATAGTTACAGTCGCCCTTGGAGCGATTTTACGGTGGCGGAAGTAGCCAAACTACCCCAAAGAGAGCGCGATCGCTATCATGAATCTATACAATTAATCGATCTTAATGGCGATGGTAAGCTGACTCCAGCAGAAATTAACCAACAAGATGCCTTAGTTATTCTGCGGAATGCTGGTATCCCCATAATTGATGATACTGCGGATGGGTCTAAAGGTAGCGACTTGATGCACCATAAATTTATAATTGTGGATGGCAATAGTTTAATTGTTACCTCAGCTAATTTTACCCCTAGCGATATTCATGGCGACTTAACTATGCCAGAAAGTCGCGGGAATGCTAATAATCTCCTGAAAATAGATAGTATTGAATTAGCGACTCCTTTTACAGAAGAGTTTAATTTAATGTGGGGAGATGGCGTTGGTGGGAAAGCAGACAGTAGATTTGGGGTGAAAAAACCATTACGAATCCCACAAGAATTTACTTTTGGCAATACTACCATCACTGTCCAGTTTTCTCCAATCTCTGCCACACAACCTTGGAGTAAAAGTAGTAATGGTTTAATTGGCAAAACCCTGATTCAAGCCAAGAAAAGGGTAGATTTAGCATTATTTGTTTTTTCTGAACAGCAATTAGCAGATATTTTAGAAGTATCTCATGAAAAAGGCGTGGAGGTACGAGGCTTAATTGAACCCAGCTTTGCTTATCGCTATTATAGTGAGGGACTAGATATGCTGGGAGTCGCGCTGAGTAACAAATGTAAGTACGAAGCCAATAACCATCCTTGGCAAAATGCGATCGCAACTCTTGGTATCCCCCAATTACCCAAAGGCGATCTTCTCCATCATAAATTTGGTCTTGTAGATAAAGAAATAATTATTACAGGTTCTCATAATTGGTCAGAAGCAGCAAATCATAATAATGATGAAACCTTATTAATAATTCAAAATACCACAGTAGCCGCCCATTTTAATCGCGAATTTGAACGACTCTACGCCAAAGCGGTTTTGGGAGTACCGATAAAAGTACAAGAGGCAGTTAAAAAACAGGAGACAGAATGTCCTCAGATAACTGAGGCAACCGATAAAAATATCCCATCTACTGGGCAATTAGTTAATTTGAATACTGCCAGTCAAGCGGAATTAGAAACTCTACCAGGAGTAGGAGCAAAATTAGCACGGGAAATTATAGCTACGCGACAGGAGAAACCATTTAATTCTTTAGAAGATATTGAGCGGGTATCAGGAGTTGGGGCGAGTTTGCGGCAAAGGTTAGATGGAAGAGTTACTTGGTAGTTTTGTATAGTTGAAATAACCTTAGCGTGGGCAGCTTCCACCAAGGTAATAATAAGCTTTTCCCCTTACAAAAGAAAAAAATCGCCCTATCAATATATATATGACAATTACAGATTTTACTATGTTTCCCAAGTTTGATGATGTAATTTCAAGGACAAGCGCAACTAATTATACGTGTATTAGATCCCCGCTGGGGAGAAATTGCTCCGGATATGAAAACTCGCATCCTCCAATTATCTAGTAGCCAATTAGAAAATTTGGGTGAGGCGGTGCTAGATTTCAGTAATCTGGAAGATTTAATTGGTTGGTTGGTTGGTGGAGGTGAGTTATAAATTTATGTATTATGTAGCGTTAGGGTGGGCAATCTTCTAAAATTTTACACCAATGGCGACAACCCGACAGAGAATAAATTCTCTGTCTCATAGCTTAAGTCCATTAAAATGGACTAAAAATATCTTCGAGTCGATTTTAACTGAGATCTTGCACCAGTTTCAATAACGGTAGGCACTCCCCACTAACTTCATTATCAGCTTTTCAACTTCTCCAGGAGAGTGCCCACCCTACATAAAACTTCCAGTCGGTTTTAACCGACTTTAGCTGTTAGACAGTGGTTTTAACCACTGTCGGGTTATCGCCACTGCCCAAAGATATCAATAATCCTCTAACCAATGACAAAAACTAAAAATCATGGCATATTTATATATAAAAGGTTACAGGTAAGCCGATGGCGAGGTGGAAATTCCCTGGTATAATCGCGAGTCTGGCAGTTGCCGTCATCCTGTCTCAATCATCTTGCGGTTTTCAGAAATCACCAAGTGAAATAGCCAAAGAAATTACCGTTTTGATTGATAGCTGTAGTGTGGGATCTGGAGTGATTTTTAAACATGAGAATAATCGCTATTTCGTAATGACAGCGCGACACGTTGTGAGTAAAGATGTGGATTGTTTTGTGATTACTTCAGATAAAGAGAGATATACCGCTAAAAAGAATAAATTTACCTACTATCAAGGGTTGGATTTAGCGGTAATAGAGTTTGAAAGCGATAAAAGCTATCCGGTGGAAAAGTTGGGTAAATCGGAAGCAGTAACTATTGGCAAAAATATTTACGTCGCAGGCGCACCCCTACCGAATGAAACTCTTCCTAAACGCGCTATTCAGGTGAGGGATGGGAAAATTATTAGTACAGCTACAGAAGGTGAATTAGGTTATACTTTGGTTGATGTATTACCCCAGAGATTCAGATACCCTTCACGAAATTCTCTGTTTCAAAAACTGTAACCCATCCCAGCAATCAGAAGCAGTAGTGTCAGATTAGGAATATCCTATCTGGCAAGTTAAATTATGAATTGCTCTATTATATCCAGTTTCCACGGCAAAACTATCGCTTTAATCCTAGGTTTACTGACTTTAACCGCCTGTCAATCCACGCCAACTCAAGTAGAAATGCGCAATTTATCCTCTTTACCGAGAACAATTAGTGTTTCTGGTAAAGGAGAAATAAATATCCCCACAACCATGACTCAGGTACGTTTGGGGGTTGAAGTGCAAGGGAAAACAGCCCAAGAAGTGCAAAAGGAAGTGGCAGTGCGATCGCAAGCTGTGGTAGATCTACTCAAATCTCGTCAAGTCGATAAACTAGAAACCACTGGCATTAGCCTCAATCCTAATTATACTTACAAAGATGGGAAGCAAACCATCAACGGATATTCTGGGACTAATACTGTCAGCTTTAGAATTGAAACAGAGAAATCTGGCACACTATTAGATGATACAATCAAAGCAGGTGCGACCAGAATTGATGGAATTAGTTTTGTCGCCAGTGATGAAGCAATCGCCCAAGCTCAACAAAATGCCATCGCCCAAGCTAGTAATGATGCAAAAAAGAAAGCTGAGGCGGCTTTAACTGCCCTAAATCTCAAATCTAAGGAAGTTATTGGTGTTTCCATTAATGGCGCAAATCCACCTCAACCATTACCTTATGCTGCTCCAACAGAGCAGGCAATTAAAACTGATTCTCTAAATGCCAATACTCCAGTTGTTGGTGGCGAACAAAAAGTGGAACAATCTGTGACATTGCAAATTCGGTATTAAAAGTGAGTGGGGAATCGTTTGGGAGCATCCCACTTTGGCAAAGATACTCATTTTTGACAAAGTTTTTACCCCCCCAGCCCCCCTTGTCAAAGCAGGGCTGTTTCATTCTCAAAATTTACGACAGATTGAAATCTGTCGCTATACAGACAAAACCTGCCTTCGCAGGTTA
>NZ_JAMZMM010000472.1 GCF_024178385.1 Limnofasciculus baicalensis BBK-W-15
TGTCTGTGTAGCGACAGATTTCAATCTGTCGTAAATTTTGAGAATGAAACAGCCCCAGGGGGACAAGGGGAAGACTTAAAACTCAAAACCCTCCCACTCCCTACTCCCCACTCCCCACTCCCTAGCCCCTAATAACACCGAGAAAGCTTACTCACTTGGACGACGATATCATCAATAGCATTAACTAAACCTTCCCCTGATGACGATTCATTAACGATAATGCTAAAAACAAGAACTCCGTACTCCGGATGTTCCAGATATCCAGAAAGCGCCCTCACTCCTGTCAAAGTGCCAGTTTTCCCGTGGAGATGTCCTTCAACTGGAGTAAAGTGAAACCTACGCTTGAGGGTGCCACTCACTCCAGCAACCGCTAAAGAGCTGTAGAAAATATCCCGATTCTTGGCTACACTCATTGCTCTGAGGAGTTGTACCAAGGTGGTGGGAGTGGCTAAATTTTGGCGGGATAAACCAGAGCCATCAGAGAGTCGATAACTATTGGGGTTAATACCTAACTGGCTTAAAGTCTCCTTGACGGCAGAAACGCCTCCCACTTGACGTAATAATGCCTCAGCATAATCATTGTTGCTGTTTGTATTAGTGATACCTACCCATTCATCTAACGACGTTGTGCCGATTTTGGCATTGGGGTCAAATTTTTGTAGTGCAGCCGCAGTAGTGAAGAGTTTGACGTTAGAAGCGGGGATGAAAGATTGAGACGCATTATGACTGTAGAAAACGCTGCCGTCAGATAAGCTGGCAACCATAATACCCCAATTGGCTCTGGCTACGTTGGGACGGGAGATGATACCATCGATAAATAAGCCTAGAGAAGCGGGACATACGCGATCGCTATCTTGATTCTCTGGAGGCGGTACTACGATTTCTACTGATTCAAAATTTGAGGCTAAATCAGTTGCGCTGTTGGCGCTTGCCTGGATTTGGGGCGCAATCGCTGCCCAGTTTATAACTGTACAAGTAAGCATTGCCAAGGGTTTCACCCATTGAACAACTGATTTCATTCGCTATTCTCCTGTGACTGGCTTTTTGTAGCATTCAACGATTAGTCATCATAAACTGGATTGAATAAAAAAAAAGCTCGGTGATTAGCCGATTAATATATCATAAGAGTGCAATTTTGTCTCCATCCTCCCATCATCCCATTCCCTCATTCAGATTTAACAACCATTTGCAAATTAGGCGGAGGCGCGATAGTCAAGCCACGGCGTATTGGTTTAACTGGACGATTATTTGTCAGCGCCATTTGAAACTGAGACACAATCGTGGCTAACACTAATTTCATTTCCAACATGGCTAATCCCGAACCAATACAGCGACGATTCCCACCACCAAAGGGTAAATATTCGTAGGCAGAATATTGCCTTTGCAAAAAGCGTTCAGGTTTGAAAGATTTTGGTTCCGGATATAAATCTTCCCGATGATGAATTAAATATATAGATGGCAGTAGAGATGTACCCGTTTCAAAATGATAACCCATAAGTTCCATTGGTGCTTTGAGTACCCGAACAAAGGTACTCGGCGCAACAGGATAAATCCGCATTGTTTCTTGACAAATGGCTGTCAGGTAGGGAAGTTGGGCAATATCAGTAGGTGCAGGATTGTCGCCAAGAGACTCTAATTCATATCGCAATTTTTCCTGAACATCTGGTAAATGATGAATCCAATATAATGCCCAAGTAAGAGCAGAAGCTGTAGTTTCATGCCCTGCAACTAGCAGTGTCATTAGTTCATCATGTAACTCGTCATCTGTCATCGAATCACCAGTTTCGTCGCGAGCCGATAGTAGTAAAGTTAGAATATCATTACGGGATAAATCGCCAACTTCCCGCCTTTCTCGAATCTCATCATATATTAACTGTTTAATTCGATCTCTCAGGCGTAAAAAGCGCCCCCATGGACTCATTTCTCCCCAATCTTGTCGCAATGAGGGAAAAAATAGTAAAGTAGAACTGACAGGAGAATTAAACATATCCATCAGCTTACTGAGCAGATATCGTAATTGTTGAAAACGTTCTCCCTCATCCAACCCGAATACCGCCTGTAAAATCACCCGCAAAGTAATTTCTTGCATGAATAAACGGACAGTGAAAGGGTTGCCTACTTGCCACCGTCCGGTCACTTCTTTGGTAATATCACAAATAAGCTGACTATAATCCCGAATGCGATCGCTGTAAAATGGGGGCATTAACAATCGTCGCTGACGCTGATGCTTTGCCCCGTCAAGTAAAACCAAAGAATTGTCACCCAGGAAATATCGTAAAATAGCGTTTCCTCTGCCGGATTCAAATAAATCTGGATCTGCTGAGAAAATCTCTTTAATCGCCTGTGGATTGCTTATATAAACGAATGGGGGAGATTTTTCTCCTCCTACTTTGAAGATATCTCCATATTGTCGAGCATTGTCTTCCATGTATTCCAATGGATGAAAAATTAGCTTGAAAACTCGTAGCATCCAGGGAGTTTTTGGTCCGTTTGGTAGTGTCATAGGAATGGGGAAGAGAGTTATTAGTTTTGAGTTTTGAGTTTTGAGTTTTGAGTTTTGAGTTTTGAGTTTTAATTAAAAACTGAGAACTCAACACTGAAAACTATTCCGGGGAAGTGGGGGAAGTGTGGGAAATAAAGATTTTTCTGTTATAGTTCCTATTGCCTATTCCCAACACCACATTATTTCCAGCTACAGTATTTTGAGTTTCTCTTGTTTCTACTACTGATTCTTCTTTTACTACTGAGGGCACTTGCCAAATCCTGATGTTGCTATCGAATCCTCCAGTCGCTAGGAGTGTGCCATCGGGACTAAATGCAACAGATTGTGCCCAATCTTCAGCTACTGTAATTAATTTGAGTAATTCGCCCGTTTTTAAGTTCCACAAACGGACACCATCGCGACTAGCACTGGCTAGAGTTTCACCATCGGGATTAATTGCAATTGCCCAAATTCTACCAGTATGTCCAGAAAGAGTTCGTACTAATTTTCCGCTTCTAAGATTCCAAACTTTGATAGTGCGATCGAAACTTCCACTTACTAAAGTTTGTCCGTCTGGAGTAAATGCTAATCCATCTACGGAACCAGTATGAGCGGAAATGCTACTGAGAAATTGTCCTGTCTTAATGTTCCATAATTTAATTGAGCCAAACTTATGTCCGCTTGCTAATAGATCTCCTTGTGGATGAATAGCAAGAGAATAGGTTTGATTATCAAAACGTGCTAAATTATAAATAGGACGCTGTTTTTTTAAATCCCACAGTCGAATACCATCTAATCCGCCACTGACTAATACGCGACTATCTGGCGTAATAGCTAGGGCTAGCAAATTACTAGTATGTTCTATAAAAAGATGGGTGTATTCTCCAGTTTTCCAGTCCCAAAGATTGAGAGCAGAATCTTCTCCACAACTTGCCAACATTGAGCCATCAGGGGTTAGGGCAATGTCTGTAACGGAGACACGTTGTGCCCGGATTTTGTCAAATTCTTTGCCTGTTTTTAGATCCCATAATTTAATCCTACCATCGTTATAGCTACCCCCGCTAATTAATACTTCGCCATCGGGACTAAAAAGCAAAGAGTCAACAACTGTTGAATGAGCATCAATAGTGTCAATTAGTTTAGGATTTCTCCAACCTTGAGCAGGTGAGGGTAATTTAGTAGGAGGGATAGGTTGGGTGGGGCTATTTGGGGGATAAGGTACGGGAATCGGTTGACTAACTGCAATTCTGCTAACTCCAGTAATTGTAGTAGCCATAAATCCTAAAATAGGTAACAATGTCTTTTTGAATTTGTCATTTGTCATTGGTTGTTGGTTGTTAGTTGTTAGTTGTTAGTTGTTGGTTATTGGTTGTTAGTTGTTAGTTGTTGGTTGTTAGTTGTTAGTTGTTAGTTGTTAGTTGTTAGTTGTTAGTTGTTAGTTGTTAGTTGTTGGTTGTTAGTTGTTGGTTGTTAGTTGTT
>NZ_JAMZMM010000473.1 GCF_024178385.1 Limnofasciculus baicalensis BBK-W-15
CTGGTTTGGAAGCCTACACCATACCTGTACCCAGGTTGGTGTAGGAGATGTCACCAAAAAGCAAATCCGCACGGGAAAGAGATACGATCCAAATAATAAACATCTAAAAGCAATTCACTTTGGTAGAGTACCGCCCGATGGTAGTATCGGTCTTGTTCCTTCTGAGATACAAGGCTACCATCTCAAGTCAAAAGTCTTGGGAGAAGGCGGAGATTACCGCTATCATGGAAAATTTATAAATGAAGTGTTATACTTTCCTGGTGTCAAAACAAGCCATTGATAGAGAAATATGTCTTATGAATACAGTTACCTTGAACGATCGTAAAATCTGGGAAGATATTGATAATATTTTAGTTTCTATTGAGCTAAATCATATCGTCAGTAGACATCTCGAATCCTGTAATTACAAAATACACGGTTACTGGGATAGCAAGAATAACTTTTACGAAGAAATTGCGATTAGCAATCCCATCTGTACTGAGTTAACAAGTCGTTCTATTGGCACAACATTGATCGACAACTATCCCACTTCTCACTGGATTCAGCTCAAATTTTTACTTAAAGCTGACTTATCTGCTCTCGAAAATGATTTACTTACAGATGAGGAGGATGGTGAAATTGGTGAACTAACTCTCATTTTAGATACTAATCTGAAAGTCGTTGATGAAAACTGGCTACTGGATGTTGAATCTCCTTTTGTAGTTGCAAGAAGCCACATCAAGTAAATATATTTAAGCATCCCGAAAGCTCTAAGAGCAATCCTATGACAGAGACACTTTCAAAACCAAAAGATCGACGACTCGTCCACTCTGGAATTACTTGGCAAAAGTTCAAGTCAATTCAGAGTGGATTTGCTGACTCTCCAGGCATCAGATTGTTTTACTATGAAGGTGAGGTAGAAATATTGGCAGTTTCCCAAGATCGTGAATTTTTCAGCAGGACAATTTCTGCCCTACTTTTCATCTACTGTATGGAAAAAATAATCCAGTTTGCTCCCACAGGCAATTTTACCCAAGAAAAAGAAGGTGTTGCTTCCGCACAAGCTGATGAATCCTATTTTATTGGTAGGAAGCGAATCCCTCGCTCTATTGTATTACCTGACTTAGATATTGCTCTCCTGAGTCGTTGTTTCTTGATGACAGATACAGTTGAGGCAGGTTTAGAATTCAGATGGGCAATTGATCGAGCTGAGTAGTCTATTCCCAAAGTTTTATGAACGAACAACAACCAACACAATTTTTAACCCTAGAAGAATCAGCCGATGTAGATAAAGCGCTGCTAGCTTCCCACGAGAAGTTTCTCACCAGATTAACAATTTCATCCCTAAGACTCTTGAAACATATTGCCCAAGAGACTAATACCACAGTTGAAGAATTAACCCATCAACAAGTCATTGCTTGGTTTGAAAAAGATGCCAAGATTAGACAAGAAAAAGGCATCGAATCCGCCTTCCTCAAATGGTAAACAAATGTGGGTAAAGTCAAAAGTCACCCATTTAAAAGTCAAAATGGGGAATAAAACAATATCCTGAATGCCTTGGCGACTGCTATAATTCCCCCTCATCACCATAAAAGCCGATCAAAACCCTTTGCGCCCTACTCTGGCGAGAAGCCGCTGCGCGTCTATGCGTTAAAAAAATATCGATCGAGTCAACATCGGGATATTCACCCAGACACGCTCCAAAAGAAGTTAGACACTTGTGAAGTGAATCGCAATAGCATATAAAATCATAAAAAGGTTATTAGCCCTCCTTTGGATTATGCTACCATAATCGCTGAAACGACGCAATCTCGTCAAGTATTGAGAATTAATCTTAATAAATTTAACGAAGTTAAGCCACTTTCAGCCTTCGAGGATTTATTACGTTATGTAAACTACTACTTTTTTGGGGGGGTTTTCCGTACCTACCTTGGCAATGTGTGACAAAAACATAATCAAACTCATAAAGTCACACTGATGGAATAGCGGAGATAAGAATAGAGAAAGAAAAAATATCCCGACTCTTGAGTGCGCTCGCAAATAGAAACCCGGTTTCTCCAAAAAACTGGGTTTCTTAAGCCACAAAAGGTTTCTCTCTATTTAAATCTCTATTTAAAAATCCGCACTCAAAGGCGTGCGCGGGAAAGGAATCACATCCCGAATATTCCCCATCCCCGTCATAAACTGTACCAACCGTTCAAACCCCAAACCAAACCCGGCATGAGGTACAGTACCATAACGGCGCAAATCCAAATACCAAGATAAATCTTCCGGATTTATCCCTTGACTTTCCATCCGTTTTTGGAGAACATCTAGTCTTTCTTCCCGCTGAGAACCACCAATAATCTCACCAATCTTAGGTGCGAGAACATCCATAGCAGCCACTGTTTTTTCCTCATCATTTAACCGCATGTAAAATGCCTTAATCCCCACCGGATAATTGGTGACTATTACTGGTTTTTTAAACAATTCCTCTGCTAAATAGCGTTCATGTTCCGATTGTAAATCCAATCCCCAATTGACGGGATACTCAAACTGGCGCTCTGCCTTTTCTAATAGTGAAATCGCCTCTGTATAAGTAATCCGCTGAAACTCATTATTTATAATATTTTCAGCGGTTGCCAGTACAGAATTATCAATCCGCTCATTGAAGAATTCCATATCTTCTGGACATTTATCCAAAACATACTTAAAAATATACTTCAGAAATGCCTCTGCCAAATCCATATCCCCATTCAAATCGCAAAATGCCATTTCCGGCTCCACCATCCAAAACTCGGCTAAATGTCGGGAAGTATTAGAATTTTCGGCACGGAATGTGGGACCAAAGGTATAGACATCGCGAAAAGCCATTGCCATGACTTCGGCTTGTAATTGTCCGCTCACGGTAAGATAAGCTTTACGTCCAAAAAAGTCCTGACTAAAATCGACTTCGCCCGCTTTAGTTTTGGGAATATTATTGAGATTTAAACTAGTAACAGTAAATAACTCCCCCGCACCTTCACAATCGCTAGCGGTAATAATTGGACTGTGAATCCACAAAAATCCCCGTTCCTGAAAAAACTGGTGAATGGCGCTAGCACAAGCATTACGGACACGGAATACAGCACCAATTGTATTCGTCCGCGATCGCAAATGTCCAATCGTCCGCAAAAATTCAAAGGAATGGCGTTTCTTTTGGAGTGGATAAGTTGCCGCATCTGCATCGCCGTATACTATTACTGAGGATGCTTTTAATTCAATCCGCTGTCCTTTTCCCAGAGATGGTACAATGACACCAGATACTTCAACCGATGCTCCTGTGTTAATCTGTTTGAGGATAGTGTCATAGTCGGGTAAGTCGGGATTGAGGACAACTTGTAAATTTGCTAGGAATGAGCCATCATTAACCTCAATGAAGGTAAATTCCTTCAATTCTCGTTTTGTCCGTACCCAGCCTTTAATCGTAACTGACTCATCAGGCTGACTATTGCGCAATATTTCTGCAATCCGTTGATTTACCATGTTTTTTGATTTTTGATTGAATCCGTAGCTTTTGCCAATATCGGGCATTATTTCTAGTTTAATCGCCAGATCGAGTTAGCAGTCAGGATGATATTTGACACTCCCCTGTCTCCCATACATAGGGATTCTAAGCAGAAGCAATTTGACTGGTTAAAACCAGATATTAGAGATATGCAGAATATGGCAGAAGTAATCGCAATTCTGTGCCAAATCCCAAAAAGGTCATTAGCCCTCCTTTGGATTATTAGACCACAATAGCTGAAACGACGCAATCTCGTCAAGTATTGAGAATTAATCTTAATAAATTTAACGAAGTTAAGGCACTTTCAGCCTTTTCTCATTTGTTACGTTATGTAAATTACTTTTTTTTTGAGGGAGAGGGGTTGGGGAGGGGTTGATTAGCCCTGCCCTCGATCGCAGGTCTGTTTCATGCTCAAATTTTACGACAGATTGAAATCTGTCGCTACACAGACAAAA
>NZ_JAMZMM010000072.1 GCF_024178385.1 Limnofasciculus baicalensis BBK-W-15
ATGGTGTGTAGCGCAGAAACCCGGTTTCTTTAAGAAACCAGGTTTCTCTTCGGTACTTCATAAACCTGCAATCTGCTATAATTGCGGCGACTCGCCCATACCCCCAATCCCCAATCCCCACTCCCTACTCCCCTTTATTCCTCGCCACCTTGGCTTTTGAGTAATAAAAAGCCTAAGCCTAATCCCACGAAAATTAGGGAAAAGGATAAAAAGGCGGCATTGAACATCTCAGGATTCATGTTTTCTCATCTCCTCGCAGGTTTGCGCAAAATTTTGTAACAATTCTATCATCGATTAGTCTGTTGTCCGTTGTTTGTTGTTTGTTGTTCGTTGTTCGTTGTTCCTTTACTGATGGGCGATTTGAGCTAATCTTGACAGGCAAGATGCCTGTCCTACATTTTATGTTTGAAGGGAACCTCGTGTAACAACTGATTCGTTATCACTTACAAAGGGTGAATTTTATGAGAAGTGAGAAAACTTTCTTTACAAAAAACCTTAACCAAAAGCAATGCTGTCCCCGATTAGCTGTGACTCTAGGAGATCCTGCGGGAATTGGACCTGAAGTGGTACTGAAAGCCTTAGCTGATTCAGAAGTTACCACCAATTGCGATATTGTTGTCATCGGCAGTCGCTCGCTACTGCAAGGAACTTATACTCACCTGCGGCATATCTTAGGGAATTCCTATCCTCTAGCGAATCCAGAGCAATTATCTATTCTTGACATTAAATTAGATCCATTAACCGAGAGTCAAATTACCCTAGGTCTAGGAAATGCGGCGAGTGGTGCGGCAAGTTTTGCTTATTTGGAAACTGCGATCGCACGTACCATCGCAGGTGAGTTTGATGGTATTGTCACCGCACCGATTGCCAAATCCCTCTGGCAAGCCGCAGGATACGACTATCCTGGACAAACGGAAGTTCTGGCTAAATATGCTGGAGTAGAAAAATTTGGTATGTTATTCGTGGCGCGATCGCCTCATACAGGTTGGTTGCTCCGTACCCTTTTGGCTACCACACATATTCCCCTTTGTCAAGTCTCCCAAACCCTAAGTCCTCAGTTAATGACAGCTAAATTGGAGTTACTGATAGAATGTTTGCGAGTTGATTTTGGCTTACTCACACCGCGAATTGCGATTTCTGGATTAAATCCCCACAGTGGCGAAGCGGGGCAACTTGGTAGAGAAGAACAAGATTGGCTAATTCCTTGGTTAGAGGCAGAACGACAAAAATATCCTAACTTACAATTAGATGGACTAGTACCACCAGATACTATGTGGGTGAGGGCGGGTAAAGCTTGGTACAGAGATGCTTCAATCCCAAATATTCCAGATGCTTATCTAGCACTTTACCACGATCAAGGATTAATTCCAGTTAAATTAATGGCCTTCGATCGAGCAATTAATACAACGATTGGCTTACCCTTTGTCCGGACTTCTCCCGATCATGGTACAGCATTTGACATTGCAGGGAAAGGGATTGCAGATGCGACTAGTATGAAAGCAGCGATTCAGTTAGGGATGGAATTGGTCAATCAGCGGGGAATGAGGGTTGATAGCTCTATGGTTGGAGAATCTAATCTTAAAATTTCTCCGGTCTAAAGACACGGAGTTTCCAGCGACGAAGGAATTTTATGAAGAGGAATAAAATATGCCAAGTGTTGGACAAGAACTTCTAGATGTGCCACTACCGGAGATGGTAGCAAAGCTAGCAATGGGTATTGCTACTGCTCAAGGAGCATTAGATGAAAACTCAATTAATACAGTTTTATTAATAAACACTGATAAAGGCTAACATATGCTTCTAGGGTTCAAAACCGAACTCAAACTCAATCGCCAACAGCGCGTCACTTTAGCCAAGCACGCTGGAGTAGCGCGTCATGCTTACAACTGGGGATTGGCATTATGCCAAAATATTCTGACTCACAATCGGGAATACCCATTGGAAAAGTTAAAGTTTCCCACAGCCATTGACTTACATAAACTCTTGGTGGCAATGGTAAAATCAGAAAAGCCTTGGTACTATGAAGTATCTAAATGCGCCCCCCAGTATGCTTTAAAACATCTAGTTGAGTTTTTGGGGATCGATTTAGGCATAAACCACCTGGCAACTCTCTCGACAGGGGAGGTGTTTGAAGGAGCGAAGAGTTATAAAAAACTCTCGACCAAGTTAGCCAGAATCCAATGGTTAAATCGCCGAAAAGTCAAGGGTTCCAATAATTGGAGAAAAGCTCAAATTAAAATAGCAAGGCTACATAGACACATCGCTAACATTCGGGATGATACATTACATAAGATTACTACCTATATCGCTAAAAACCACGGCGTTATCGGGATTGAAGACTTGAATGTATCAGGAATGATGGCGAATCACAAATTAGCCAAAGCTATTGCGGACATGGGATTTTCTGAATTCCGTCGTCAGTTAGAATATAAATGTCAACTTTATGGCAGTCAATTGGTGGTGGTAGATAGATTCTTTCCCAGGAGCAAAAAATGTTCTAACTGTGGTGTAGTTAAAGAGTCTTTGTCACTATCTCAACGAGTTTTCCGGTGTGAAACTTGTAATAATGATGCGGACAGAGATTTCAATGCTTCTGTGAATTTAGAAACGGCGGTAAGCTATACCGTGACAGCCTCTCGACTGGATAGTTAGGACTAACGATCTACCAAGTTAGGTTTTTTCGCTTTAACCAAAATAATTTAGATTGCTTAATCCTTTGCA
Organism: Limnofasciculus baicalensis BBK-W-15; assembly: GCF_024178385.1. Classification (GTDB taxonomy): domain Bacteria; phylum Cyanobacteriota; class Cyanobacteriia; order Cyanobacteriales; family Coleofasciculaceae; genus Limnofasciculus; species Limnofasciculus baicalensis. The sequence continues at coordinate 2,722 of NZ_JAMZMM010000072.1, forward strand.
ATAAACGCGGTGATTGCCCCACACCCCCCGATACGGCATCCGCTGCCCCATTCCCAATTCCCCACACCTCACTTCCTAGAAGAGGTTAAGATGGCAATGCTACTTTTTGCAAAAAGCCAAATCCATGACTGCAACGTCTACACTACTCAAGTACGAAGTTAAAGACTTATCCCTAGCCCCCATGGGCAAACAGCGGATTGAATGGGCAGGGCGGGAAATGCCTGTGCTACGGCAAATTCAAGATCGTTTTGCTCAAGAAAAACCTTTCGCCGGATTGCGTTTAATCGCTTGTTGCCATGTGACAACAGAAACGGCTCATTTGGCGATCGCGCTCAAAAATGGTGGCGCGGATGCTATTCTAATTGCCAGCAACCCTCTGTCTACCCAAGATGATGTTGCGGCTTGTTTGGTTGCGGATTATGGTATTCCTGTCTTTGCTATTAAGGGAGAAGATAGCGAAACCTATAGCCGTCACGTCCAAATCGCTCTGGATCACAAACCCCATATCATTATTGATGATGGTAGTGATGTGACAGCGGCTTTGATTCAGGAACGTCAACACCAAATTCCTGATATTATCGGTACTACGGAAGAAACTACCACAGGTATTGTCCGCCTCAAGGCAATGTTCAATGACGGGGTATTGACTTTCCCGGCAATGAATGTTAATGATGCTGATACTAAGCATTTCTTTGATAACCGCTATGGTACTGGTCAATCTACCCTAGATGGGATTATCCGCGCCACTAATGTTCTACTTGCAGGTAAAACTGCTGTAGTTGTTGGATATGGTTGGTGTGGTAAAGGTACTGCTTTGCGGGCACGGGGTATGGGTGCTAATGTAATTGTCACCGAAATTGACCCGATTAAAGCTATTGAAGCCGTAATGGATGGTTTCCGGGTCGTGCCGATGAGTGAAGCTGCACCCCAAGGCGATTTATTTATTACTGTCACCGGGAATAAGCATGTCATCCGTCAAGAACATTTTGATGTGATGAAAGATGGGGCGATGGTATGTAATTCTGGTCACTTTGATATTGAAATTGACTTGAAATCTCTGGCTGCTAATTCTACTGAAGTTAAGCAGGTGCGGAACTTCACTCAGCAATATATCCTGAAAAGTGGTAAGTCTATTGTCGTATTAGGTGAAGGGCGTTTGATTAACTTAGCTGCCGCCGAAGGACATCCTAGTGCTGTAATGGATATGAGCTTTGCTAACCAAGCCTTAGCTTGCGAATATTTAGTCAAGAATAAGGGTAAGTTAGCGCCAGGATTGCACTCAATTCCGGTTGAAGTGGATAAGGAAATTGGACGACTGAAGTTGGAGGCGATGGGTATTTACATTGATACTTTGACACCAGAGCAAATTGAGTATATGAACTCTTGGACTTCTGGCACTTAGATTGATTTGTGAAGGCTAGATACCCGACTTCTCTAAGAAGTCGGGTATCTGAAGCGATTCTGTAGCGCTTACCATAAACTCGGTTTCTTCGAGAAACAGGGGTGTTCCCCTCTCTCGCAACCCCCTCTCCCTGAAAACAAAAGTAATTTACATAACTTTACAAATGACTAAAGGCTGAAAGTGCCGTAACTTCGTTAAATTTATTGAGATTTATTCTTAATTATTAACGAGATTGCGTCATTTCAGCGATCGTGGTAGAATAATCCAAAGGAGGGCTAATGACCTTTTGGTACTTTTACGCGCTATTGTACTTCACTTCAATATTTGATTATCTATATTAGATATTTCCTTTAATTCAATTGTTTGAGCAAATAAACTCTGCAACCGCTGCAATTGGGAACCCACTTGATATAGTAAATCCCCTTTACCTAACAAATAAGCTGCCTCAGTTTGTTTTCCACCTAAAATAATAGCTGAATCTGCTTCGCTAGCAGTGCGAAGGGCAACTCTTCCCGGTAAGTTGGAACGAATAATGGGGGTAACAACCTTAGCTTCTGGACGTTGAGTAGATATAATTAAGTGAATACCTGCTGCCCTTGCCATTGCACCCAAGCGTTTGATACTTTGTTCGAGTGGATTGCGAGTATCTTTTTCTGTCATAAAGTCAGCATATTCATCAAATATACAGACTAGGCGAGGTATGGGTAATTTTTGTTGTTTAATTAGATATTTATTGTAATCATCTAGGTGAGGAGAGCCAGATTGTTCAAATTTTTGATAACGCCGCTGCATTTCTGCGACTAAGTTATCCATTAATGCGATCGCATTTTCACTATCTTTCACTACTGGGGCTAGCAACCAGGGGATTTGCTCAAATTCTGGAAAGGTAACTCGTTTGGGATCTACAAGGGCAATTTTGAGGTGGCTGGGCGAATGACGGTAGAGGAGGGAAAGAAGCAGGGATCGCAAAAACTCACTTTTCCCACTACCTGTTGTGCCACCAACTAAAAAGTGACAGGTATTGGGATCTGATAAATCTGCTTCTATTAATTTACCATTTAGATCTACACCAATAGCAATTCGTACTGGATTATTTACAGATTTTGGCTCAAATTTAATATAATCTTGAAAACTAGCAATTTGGCGATCTTTCCGAGGTAAATCGATACTGACATATCCTGGCTGTGGGGCAATCAGCGGTGGATTGGCTATCCCTAATTGTACTTGTAAGTCAGCGGATAATTTGAGAATGGAGTTGATTTTTACACCACTATTTGGTTTTAGCTTAACTCGAATAAAAGCTACACCGATTGTCGCACCTAAGTATTCAACACCTATATTAAAAGATGCCAGAGTTTCTACTAATTGGTTCCCGATAATATCGGGATCTATTGCTGGTTTTACCCCCCCTGCCCCCCTTGTTAAGGGGGGTGAAATAACAGGCGAATCTTCCTCCCCCTTCCCACCCCTGCGGGGAAGCAAGCTATGAAGGGAAGGGGGTTGGGCGGTTAGGTTTTCCTCATTAAAAAACGTTTGACATTTCTCTTTTTGCGGACAAATATCACATAAATGAGACTGAGTTGTCGGCGGAGGAGGATTAGGTTGTGGTGCTTCCCAACTTAACCATTCCCGCATTTGTTGTAGTTTATAAGTAGTTAGTTGATGGACGGTATTTTCTAACTGTTCCCAAGTATAGTGATACTCTTTAAATTCTGGTAAAACACAGTAAACTCGTGAATCAACTGGTACTTTTTCCTTTTGCCAAAGGAGATAACTGTAGAGGGCAACCTGGGCTAATTGAGCAGATACTTCGACAGGTTGATATGTTTTGAACTCCACTACACCAAGGCGATTATCCTCAAAATTGAAGACTAAACTATCTAATTTTCCAGTTAACTTTTGTTGGATATTATCTGGCAAAGTAAATGTATGGTCTATTTTTAACTCGCTAGCAATAAATGTCTTATTAATCAGTGTATCAGCCTGACAATATTGACGATTTTTCACTAATAATGCCGCCCAGTGGGGAATCAGTTTAGTTAATCCTTGCCAGATTTGATGGAGTGCGGTGGCTTGAGTAGGGTTTTCTTTAATAGAAAATTGGAGGTAAGGAAAGAATACTATATTATAAAATAGCTGCTGCATTTGGGATGCGATTGCATCTACCTTTAACTCCTCTATTGGTGCTTCAAATAATGCTGTAAACTGAGGATCTCCCTTGGCAATTTGGATAAAATCCTCAGCAAGTTTGTGAAATATACTGCCAATTCCTTTCTGGTGATTTGGTGGTAAAAATAGATTTCTTCCTCCAAATCGATATACCAAGTAAAACAGACGGGGACATTCAAAGGCAACTCTGACATGGGTAACGCTGAAGGGGGTATCTTGCGCTTTCACAGTTAAAGGTTCTGATAAATTTTCCTCTCGATCCCGGTTATCTCTCCCCTGCCATTCCAGTAAACTTCGATGAACATGAGCCAGATAAACCACATCCATTTTAGCATATTGTAGCTGCTTTTCTCTAAGGGGACGTTTGCCCCAGTCGCTTGCTTGTTCCTCTTTATCTACAGAGTCAAAGTGGCAAAGTTCTACTGCTAAGGTTTTGAGCTTTTTATTGGATACCTGTAAAGAATTTTGCTGTTTATTCCTGGTCAATTTTTTGACCATTTTATAGGTACAGGTGATGTTAACAGCTTGAGTTTTACCGCCGAGATATCTGACATCAAAACTAGCATTATGAAAGACTTTTTCGATTTGGGGATTTACCATAATTTGGCGGACAAAATCACTCACCAATTCGGGCTTATCTAAAACATCCATAACATAAGCGCACTCCCCTGTTAAATCTGTGGGATTTGCTAATACCTGAATCAGAGAGAGTCTGGGGTTAGGAGTATCCCAATCGGCAACTTCTGTATCCAACCAGAGGATGGGATATGATGTGAGTTGGGTAATCAGCGAGCTGATTTCATTAGATGATGTTAGATAGGGCATAGGATATGGAATTTGTTTACACTAATAATATATTTTTTTTTACGCAAAGAGCGCAAAGGCTTCCGCAAAGGTACGCAAAGGTTTTTAAATCGTTAGGGTGCGTTATGTAACGCACCCTACTATATCTATAAATGATAAATTAACCTTGAGGTATTAAACAGACTAAATGTTCTTCAGGAGGTTCATTTGGATTAATAATGGAAACTTGTTTAGATTCACATAGCTGTTGAATTAGATTTTCTACTTGGGATTGATTGATTTGAGGATACTGGTGGATACTATTCTGAATTAAAATAGTTTTCGATAATAAGCCTTGGGTTGTGATTAAATTCAATAAAAAGTCTTTCACCTCTTTATTCAAAGCTTCACTCTTGTCATTTTCTCTATCCTTTGGCTTTTCATAAACAATCCCTAACTCCTGCAATAGATTACAGTTATGTAAAATTTTCGACTCGCGAATCAGAGATTGCAGTTGTTCTAGATTAACTGTTTTCCCGGCAACGACTAATTCACTTGCCAAAGCCGAATTGACTAAGCTATGGTATGTGGCTAAGTAGTGAACCGAAAGCAGATTTGGTTTAATATGATGATGTTGAGAATTATTAAAAACTTTTCGATATATTTTGTTCCCTTCGAGTTTTGGTTGTCCAACTCCTGCGGCACGAATCAGAAAAAGTGTTATAGAGGTATTCTCTTCCACTGCTTTCTGGCAAGCATTCATCACGCTGCAAAAACTCCTCATGTTAGCGTCTTCTGTCCAAACTATTCCTATCTGCTTGCCATTGTGTTGATAACTCAAGGAATAACTGGCTGAATTGCCGCTTAAAAGTTTGGGTTTAATATCTGTAATTTCTAGTGCAGCTAGGGATTCTTGCAACATCCGGACGATCTCCGGTGCGGATAATATCGTAATTTTTGTTATTTTTGATTGATTTTTTTTGTATTCATCTTGCCAGAGTAGTTTAAATTCTGCTAATTTTTCCTCTGCTGCGACTCTTGTTTCCGCTGCTCCTGTTAATTTTTTACCTACTTCTACTGGGTTTTTATCTCCTACTACTGTTTTTTCATCTTTGGTAGGAGGTGGAGTTATATTAATTAATAGCTTATTTTTATAATTGTGATACTCCTGCTTCCCTAAATTGAGTGCATATCTGGGGAGAGTTTTGCCACCAGGAAACTCCTCCTCTAGTAATTGCCGAGTTAAAGGAAAAATTGGCGAATCAGGCTGAGGGTTAGCTTGAGAGTGAAGAGGTTGTAGGCGATAAGCCCAGAGTGCTGAGGCTTGATCTAAGGTAATACGTTTTAGCTGAATAGCGCGTTCCGAGCGCACTTTATCCGCTTGCTGAATGCGATCGCGATTTCGTCTCCAGGTATCTGTAATTAGACTAATCACAATCAGAAAATTTTTCAAGCCATCATTGTGAATTGTTGTATTAACGTTAAATAAAGATTGAAAATCCTGAAATCCATCAGGCAACTTAGGAATATTATCAAGTTGATCGAAGCATAAAACAATGGGGTGGGTGGCGGTGGAAATTTTGCCGAAGTTTGCCAGAATATTTTTCGCAGCATCTTCTGAATCGATGGAGTGTTTCACATTTATGTCTGCCATCGATTCATCACTTAAATCATCTCCCCGCAGCCACTCGCAGGCTGAGAGATAAAGTTCTGGATCTGCAAGATCGTGTAATACGCCAAAAAAGCGATCCGAATTGTAGATCCTTTCTGTTTGGTAGGTAGTCTTGAGGTGTTTGATGAATTTTTTGCGATCGCTTTGTAATAACTGCCAAACATGATCGTCAAAAATTCGCTGTTTTATGCTACGTTTGGTAAAAGCAGACAACCCTTTTAGCCAAAGCATTAGTTGAGATTCTTCTGCCCCCTCTGGAGTTTGCATTAAGCTATCCACAGTATAGCGCAGGGTATGCCGCCAAATATAGTCACTATCTGCCCAAGGACTAATATAGGCAAAAAAAGCTTTAGAGTTGAAGGTGCGTTTGATGCGACCTAATAAATGACTTTTGCCGGAACCAGAGTCGCCTAATAGCAATAGAGTACGACTCCGATTATCGTTGGCAACTAGATCGAGAATTCCTTCAACTTCAACAACTACTTCTTGATGAATTGAATCTACAGTCAGAGTTGATTCTTGCTTTTCTGCCCAAAAGTTACCTGGCTTAAGATTGATTAGATCGAATGGGTTAACCTCGCGTTTAATTATCTCGTTAATCGATGTCATGATCCGGATTTCTTTAGTGTGTACTAGAAACCCGGTTTCTCAAAGAAACCGGGTTTCTTTAGGTTTCTCAAAGAAACCGGGTTTCTTTAGCGGGGTTGATTCCTAACCTCTAAGACTGTATATTCTTAGTTCACGCTGATAAAGAATAGGGAGCCACCGACATCTTGAGGAATTCCAGCATCAATTTGTTCGGGAGTATAGGCACTTGCTTCTTGCAAGGAACTCATATCGATTTTGTCCTCTTGTTGAAGGCGATAGAGTACCCGATCCAAATCCTTCCTATAGAATGGTGGCTGTAACTTTTCCCGCAGGTGGAAAATTGGCAAATAATTATCTGTCCCCAACTCTTTATCTAAATCCCGAATGATTTGTAAAATTTCATCATCACTCAGCTTGTTAGTTATTACAGTCGCAGAATAATTTTCTGGTTTCTGTATAAATTTACGCAAGAAACCGAGATAATTCGTCATCAAATTGAAACTAATAGCAGGATTAGTCCCAGTTTCGGGCACAAACTCATCCCGCAGATAATCTTGTCCTGTTTCAGTTAGCCAAACTTCCGCTTTCTGCCGTTTGATTGCTCTTTCAATTTCAATCAATCCCTGTTCCTGAAACTTCTGGAGAATTGCATCTCGTTCCGTTGACTTGATCGATTTCCCAGCAATTTTGCTGGGCGCGATTTTTTCAACAGCCTTGCTTATATTCTCGAGTATCCTCAATTGCTTCGGTGTCAGGGCTAATTCTTCTTTGCCCTCGACGATGGCTTCTCCCGGCGGCAAAATTTTAACCGAAGCAATTCCGCGATCAAAATCTACCAAACCGCGCTCGCCTAAATCGCAGACAATTTTTTCCTTACTTTTAATGCTGTCAAACCACTTGGCTGCAAGAGGAGAACGGTAATCGCTACAACCCAGCAATATCAAGAGGAATTTCAGTTCATTGGTTTCCATCAGACTAGTCTTGCCTCACTTGTTCAATACTACTCTAGCCTGAATCCGGATACAACAGTACATATAGATATCACAGATTCTCTAATTCTTGTATAGCATCGGTTGATTTCTCGCGATCGCGCAAGCCAAAACTGATGAGGGTATTGGCTTTGCTTACCTCAACTCAACCTACTCAAATCTATTAAATGTAGCACATTAGACCACAACTTGGTAAGCTAACAGCAATTTTACTTAAACAACATTACAGGTTTATGAAATACACCACAGAAACCGGGTTTCTCAAAGAAACCCGGTTTCTGGGCACCTCATATACCTGAAAATTACTATAAAATCACCACATCTACTTATCCCCATCAATCTTCCCAATTAAAAAGTAAGTTTGCATTTTTCCTTTTCCCTTAACCGGAATTTCTCCTCTATCTTCTAATACAAACTTATCTTTCAATCGCTGATATGTTTCTTCTGTCACCTGAATTCTATTCGCCTTTCCTTGAGACTCCATCCGGGATGCCGTATTCACCGTATCTCCCCACAAATCGTAACTAAACTTTTTAATGCCAATCACCCCAGCCACAACCGGACCAGTATTAATACCTATTCTAATACTTAGTGCTTGATTATTCTGAGTATTGAAGTGACTAATAATTTTCTGCATATCCAGTGCCATTTGAGCGATTGCCTCCGCATGATCTCTTCGCGGTTTCGGCAAACCACCCACAACCATGTAAGCATCACCAATAGTTTTAATTTTCTCTAATCCATACCCTTGACTCAACTCATCAAATGCCGAAAAAATCTGGTTCAGTAACTCCACCAGTTGGGTAGGAGATAAGCGAGATGCTAACTCTGTAAAACCAACCAAATCAGCGAATAAAACCGTTACCTCATCAAAACTATCAGCAATTGTACTTTGCTTTTGTTTCAAGCGCTCGGCAATCAATTGCGGTAAAATATTTAACAGTAAGCGATCTGATTGTTCCTGTTCATTCCGCAAGGCTTCTTGCCAAGCCTTCCGTACCGTAATATCTTCCACTGTCCCTTCATAGTACAGGAGATTGCCCTGGCGATCGCAAACCGCCCTTGCCTTTTCCGAAATCCAAATCGTACTACCATCTTTCCGGTAAACTTGCGACTCAAATCCCGATACGGAACCTTGCTTTTGAATACCCTGGACAAACTCATCCCGACGATGGGGCTGTACATATAATTGCCGCCCAATATCATTAATCTTACCACATAATTCCTCCGCTGAAGAGTAACCGTAAATTTGGGCTAAGGTGGAATTAACTCTAATGTAGCCTCCGTCAGTAGTTGTTTGACAAATCCCCTCAACCGAGGTTTCAAAAATGCTTTTGTATTTTTCCTCAGCTTCCTCAACAATTGCGGCAGATTTCCTCAGTTTCTGGATAGTATAGATAGAAATACTCGCAGTTAAGACAGCGGATACTACATATACCACAATCCGATAAATATTAGTCGTGTCGATCGCTTCTTGAGAACATACATCGTATAATTCGGAAAGCTTTTCACTACTTTGGTTGGTTGGTATAACCCGAATTTGCGCTACCAGACTATTAACCTGCGGTTGATTCTCCACGATCAGTTTAGCATTCGCGATCGCAGTATCCAAGTCAGTATACTCTGTACTTTCCCCTTTCAGTTGGGTAATTTTTTCTATAAGAGTGTTGATTTTGGCGGTTAAATCTTCACTGCTAGACTCTTGGGTGCTATAGAAGTTATAAAGTATAACATCTTTTAAGAGGTTATTCAATTCCGTAGCCAATTGACTATCGCTATAATTTTCAGCCGCCTTGGTAGAAAACTCGCTCACTGCGATTGGTAAATAGGAGAGAGAATTTTGCAGAATTGAGTTTTTATCTTTAAACTCTTCAAACAACTGTTCCTTTTGCTGCAATAGTTCCATATAAGCTTGTAAACTGTTGTTTATTTTACGCTGACACTGGCGATCGATAAACCTAGGAATTAATTGCAGTTGTAGTTCATAATCTTTCCTCGTTGCGAAATCATTAATAATGGGTTTGTAATCTTTGGTGATTCCGGATTTTGCTTTCAATATTTCTCGATCAATTTCGCCATCAATTTCCTTAAGGTGATTAATATTATCGACATAGCGATTATGTTCATTGAAATCAAGAGGTTGAGCTTTGCCCAACATAAATGCAAAGAGAAAAACCCCGCCTGTCACCATTAATATTTTTCGCACACCGGAGAATTTCATCAGGAGGTAGCCGTCAATAAACTTAACAATCTATACCTATGCAGATGCTACTATCTATCATTTAACCCCATATCCCTTGATTTTGGCAATAGGAAACTATGCCGTGTTTTTAAACTGTGTAAGGGCGAATGCCCTGGATTTGGGCAATAAGTCATCGGTGAAATCCAAGGTTTTCTGTCCAAATCCAGGGCATTCGCCTCTACCACAAAATTTGGACTTTGAAGACACGCCCTACTCATCTTCCCCCATTCTACTGATTCACCCTTTGAGGGATAAATCAGGTAAATGTCAGTAAATTTACAGAAACTTTTTGGTTGTATAGTAATTTTATGAAATATTGAGAGGATCTTCCCCTAATCCTCCCTTTACCGTTTCCGCTCTTATCCTACTCCCCAATCGCCAAATAAATAGCCCAAATTGCCATAGCCCGCAAATAGTGACTAGCGCGAAATGTCCCTACCGCTGTAATCGCTTCTGGGGTTCTAAATTGCAGTCCGTTTTCGTAAACGTTACGCACTACAGCTTCTGTAAGTCTTAAGGCTTCATCCTTCATCCCGGATTGAATCAGGAATGCCGCCAGCCCAAAATTTATCCCTGTCCAGACTTCTAGGGGATGAGTGGAATCAGGATTAGCGGGTGTGCCATCTGGTTTCACCCCATTAGCTGCTCCCAGTTTAGCATTGTAAAACTTTAAAAAACAGGCTTCATAAACACTTTGCAAAGCAGACTGAGCGCATTCAGGGGGTACAATATCTGGTAATGCCAATAACCGAGCATAAAATTGACCGCACAACTGATCTGCCATGACGATATCTGAACCACTTTCACTATCTAATCGATAATACTCCCCATTCCAGAGTTTTTCTTGGTACAGCGGTTGTGCTTGTTTTAACCATTGGCGATAATTATCAATAGTTTGTTGAATAGATTCTGGTAGTGGTACATCTAAGATGGGCGATAGTGGAGGATAATTCTGAATTAGGATTTCACCAATTGCGATCGCACTTTCTAATCCTGCTAACCACAAACCACCACAATAGGCACTAATTCCCTTCAATTGCCAATCATCAAAGGTTTGATCCGGTGCCCCTGAGTTTTCTGGAATCCCATCCCCATCTTTGTCAAAGGTTTTCAGATAAGCTAGGGATTGGACAATTGCCGCCCAACATTCCCACAAAAACTCAATATCTGTCTTCCCAGTTAAAACAAAATCCCGATAAACCTGCAAGACAAAATCGCAGGGCAAATCCTTCCACTGATTGCAATCCTGATAACTAGTATAGTTAGTCTTCTCCCAAGGATGCTCATTTGGTGCGCCTAAATCGTGGGGAGTAGCATCCGCAATTTTACGGATAGCAGGCATATTATTGTATCCAATAATACGTGAATTATCATCACTTGTCGGAATCGCACGGGCAAAAGCTTCCAATACCGCCTTATCCAATTTAGGCCATAGCATGGCTAAACCAAAAGAGCCATACAGCCGGACATCGAGACTTTCATACCAGCGATAATCCAGACATTCCAATACGCCAAACTGTCCAATCGGATCGCGATCGTCTGCGGCACTCCAGATTGTCCCCCCAGATGCCAGGAGGTACAGCTCATTAAACAAAGCCATCTTAAACCAGTTAGGCAAATCCTCTCGCTTTAAAATCGGTTCTTGCCAGGAGACAATCCGCTCTTTCCATAGCTCATTATGTTTGATCGCAGTACGAACTACTGACCAAGCATTATTCCCTGTCCGTCCGAAGAAATCAGTATAGCGTCGGTAATAATTAATACCCGGAGCAAATTCAGTAACGGGGAAATCCCAAGCCAAGATAAAAGGGATTTTGCGAGTTTTACCAGGACGAATTGTAAACCTCAGTGCGATCGCCGCCGCAATTTGTTCCCCAGGAGCAGCAGGTGTCTCATCTTGGATATCTGGTAAACTACCATCACTAGCAAAGCTATCCCAAACCTCTGAGCCATCTCCAGCGGGATGCCAGCGACCGTGGTAAAAAACTTCCATACTAGGATTAGTGACAGTCGCAAAACAGAGTTGTCCCTCTCCTTCCTGAACATCATCCCCCAATCTAACTCGATCTAACAAACACCCCACCCGGAAATTATCCACAATCCACTGATTAAAACTGCCTGTACTATCACCCCACCGAGGTTGATACTCATATACTGGACTGCCATCATCCCTCACTCGCACGGGAACGCCAGATAGCCCCCCCTCACTCAGGGGGGGTTGGGGGGGTATCGCATTCGTAAACCAACCCACCATATTTTGCCAGGTGAGCATAATACTTAGAGTAATCGGAGTATCTGTAGGATTATGAGCTGTCCACTCAAAAACCGCAACCGGATAACTACTTTCCTGATAAGAGCCAGCCCAAATCGGCGAAAACTGTTCGCAGGTTAATTCAGTCTGAAAAACGCCATTATAAACAAACCAACTCCGAGGATAGAGAGCATGGTAAGTTCCTGTATTGGGGAGTGGGGAGTGGGGAGTGGATGGGATAACTTCTTGATTTTTTCCATCTGCTCTTACAGTGGGATACCATTGCCATGAACCGAGACTACCATCCTCCGGTGGCTCCGTACAGAGAGCATAAGTTTGGGGTGGGGAATTTTCGGCTTGTTCAAAAATACTAAACTGACAAGCGGGGAGACTCTTGAAAGTATGCTCTCCGCCATCTAAATGCCATAAATTAAAGTCTCCTCTGGGAGAGCGCCCGATACAACCCGCGCCAAAACCACCAAGAGGCATACCATGCCAAGGGCCATCATCTAGGTTACTAGGATAGCGGACAGTATAGGGTTTTTCCCAGCCAAGTCCGAGGGGACGTTGCCAGGTAGAGTTAGGGATGTTTGGGTGACGGGGTGGATAGATCATACTTACGATCTTACAGCGCGATCGCCTTGCTTGACTCCAGGGAAGCCCGAAGGCGCAACGCTATCGCACTCGCGCCACCAGCATTTCGGATAATTGCCATCACCTTAATCGCACCACCACATTGTTTCTGTTGGTTTTTTCTCTGCTTTTTCCTAGGATAATTATCTGGGAATACGATCTCGGAATTTTAACATTTCTTCTTTGGTTAATCTACCTAATTTTTCCGATTCAGTTGCTTGTATTGGGGATGGTGGTGGAGATTCTGTTGGAGGAGATGGTTTGGATTTAACTTTTTTCCTCTGAGGAGTTGTGGGGGGTTGATTATCTGCTAAATTATTTGATATGTCAGGATCGGATGGTGGTGGAGATAATTCAATATCTTCGATTAGGTGAATCGCTTCTGCTGGAGACTCATCACCATTAATTACAGACATAATCCCCGGTAGATATTCATCCATCATCCTAACATTAGTATAAACTAACCGATTGATTAGTGTTGGTGGGAGTCTATTTTTTTCAATATCAATACTAGTTTTGTAGCGAATTTCTCCGTCAGCAAAGTCAAGTTCAAAATTACCAATAATTGTGCCATAGTTTGCTCTGGCAATGTATTCTCCTACTGCCCGACGTTTCGGTTTTGGGACTTTAGCTGGACAAAGGGAGTAAAATACAAATTGCGATTCTTCTTCTCTGGCTTTTGCATAGCAGTCCCATTCACCATTTTTGCCTTAGAATCGGAGTTGTAACATCGATTCCTCTTCTAATTTAGTAAAAGTCCAGTTATAGGAAGTGAAGAAGTTGAGAACTGCATCAAAAATCTGGGGATAATCTCGATTTTTATCGGTCTCTATTTGGTAAGTTTCGGTTTGGGTGGTCATGTGGAGTTATTCTGTTCTTTCACAGATAGGATTGTTGCTAGGGAGTCTGGCTACCACGGTTGGCAAAGAATATCACAATATCATAAATTGCACCAGGATTACGAGAAAAGCAACTGATCGCGGCCTTGACCAATCCTGAAGCTGCGTTAAACTAAAATAAAATCTATAAATAATTCAATGTATGATAAATGAATCAGATTTCTTTAAGCTAGAGTTTTTCAAGATCGCTGAAGTTATTGAGGCATTATCAACCACTGGAGGAGTTTCAATTCCTCTACTCCGGGATCAACTCAGGTTAGCTTTACTTGAAGAAACGAAATATTTCAGCTTCATCCCAGAAGATGGTATAGTTGGTGAAGGAGTAAATACAGTTGTCAAAGCTTTCAGTTCCAACGAGTGTTTCTCACCTAACTCACTTTATCTGAAGCTGGTAGCTGCTTTTCAAACTCTGATAGATCAGCAGTTAGCAGGATTACCTGTTTATCCCTTTAGTTCTCGGCTTTATTTCAATTCGAGAGTACTTCAGTGTTATCAACCAGGGAGGCTAGGTGTTTCACCCCATCGAGATTGGCGCAGCGCTATCAATTTAGTATGTATTTTTAATATTGGTGGAATGGGAGATTTTTATCTATGTAGTAACCGTCAAGGAACTAATCCTGTTCAAATTGCCACACAACCAGGCAATGTCATTTTTTTAAGAGCGCCAGGTTTTCTCGCCTCAGATAATCGCCCCTTCCATTATGTTGCCAATATTCAATCAACTCGATACTCTTTTAGTTTAAGGCAGAGAATTAGTAGTTAGGTGAATAACATGCAAAATAACCAACCCATAATCGTTCAAGCCACTAAGGCCAATGTCAACTAGAGCCATCCCATATTCTCTAGCTAGGCTTCGTGTTTTGGAGTCGTACAAAGACTCTGCGTTCCTACCTACTTCATTTCCCTCAATCCGCATTTGCTATAATTAAAAATAAATTTTCGCATTACTGTCAAACACTAGTATTTTTCTCGATAAGTTTTCATGAACCAAGATCTACCAAACAACGAAGACTTTACTCTTGTCCACTATAACTTTGAAACCTTACCCCATCTTACCAATCCCTGGCGCAAACTCAATTTACATGGAGTGGCGATTGGCTTAATTAAATTACCCCCTAATGAAGGTTATACTTTTACTCATTCCCACGCGCAACAAGAAGAAGTATATATTGTGATTGAAGGGGAAGGACAAATGTTACTTAACGGTGAACTTATTGAAATCAAAAAAGGTGATTTAATTAGAGTTTCTCCATCGACAAAAAGAGCATTGAAGGCGAACTCTGATACAGGATTATTCGTTATCTGTGCGGGTGGAGTAGCCCAAGGGTATCCAGAAAATCCTAATTCTCGTTATTTGATTGATGATGGGATTCCAGATTATGATGATATTCCCCCTTGGTATCGGGGGAATTCAGAGGTTGTGGTTAGAAATGCGCAATTGAAAGAGAGAATGGTGAAAGCTGAGGAAAGGAGAAAAGAGAGGGGAGTTTTGGATGAAGAATGAAAATTGCGATCCTATTTTACTTTAAGGACGACTAATCAATTGTTCTAGCTGTGCTAGTTGAATCTAAGAATTATCCAATTTCAGCGGAGAGAATCTAACTCGGCTTGGTTTACTATCGTAATCCCTTCATGCGCTCAAGATTTACGTTTGGCTCGGAAATTGGTGCATCCATTACCACAGGTTACCGATAATGTACCTGTAGCTACTACCTCAGTTACTTTCAGGAGTTGACTGCAAGAAAGACAGTGTAAAGTAATTGGAAGCCCCTGGCGGTAGGTATCAAGTGCATCTCCGATGCTTACAAGTTCAGGATATTTTTTTAAAATTGCCTTCACTATTTTTTAACCCTCCAATTGCGCTAAGTTTGCTTCAACACCTTCCCGGAAAGTTTGTTGGTTAGTTGCACCCGTCAATACCTCATTTATATACAGGTTCATAATGCCATAGTTTTGCTCGATGTAAGCTTCGTGCGTGAGTATTATTCTCAGCAACTGCAAAGCTTCAGATTTTTGTTTTGATACTAGCAACAAATCTGCCATTTGACGAAGCGCTCGAAAGTTTGTTGGTTGCTGCTGTAACACCCGCCGTAAAAGTTCTGCACTATCTTCAGTATCAGGGATACTAGCTAATACGAGATTAGCGTAAGGATGATTGAGATTTATCTTTAACACTTCTCTTAGTTGCTGTCTGGCATTATCTATATCATTGAAAACAATACAATAGATGTACCCCAGCCAAAAATGAGCATTGGCATCCTCTGGATATTGAATTACCAAAGACTGAAAAACTGATGGTGAGCGTTCGTAGTATGCCTCAATGTCAGTCTCGTTTAAAAAACATATATAGCCAATTTGTGTTTGCCAAAATAAATTATCAACGCCTGTCTCTAATACGCTCTGACAAAAAGCTTCAGCACCTTGATAGTCTTCTTCTCTAACCAATTCCTCTAATTCAGAATAATTCAATTCATTGATTCTCATTCAGTATCCAGTTGCGATAACTATTAGCTGCCTCCTGAATAGATTGACTAAGTTCAATAAGGCTCTACTAAAAATCCATACTTATAAATTCCCGGAATACCATCCACTTCAGTAATGGAACCAAAATATTCCTCCCAACGTTTTAAAGCCTTTTCCAGTAGTGGTTGATTTAGCAATTGTAGTTCATTGTCATCTAAAGGTTCTTCAAACTCCTCTTCAGGATATGGTCCAGTAATTGGACCGTATTCTTTGTTTCCTGGTCCAAATAGAGTGTGACAAATCTCTAAATAGAGGAATGGATCTGCTGGATGGGCTTGTCCTCCCCAAATTACTAATTCGCTGTGAGGTAATCTCACCCAGGATTGAATCGGCTTACTGGGATATTCTTCAGTACGAACATACACAAATAAATCTACATCTATTGAAAGTTCGTAGACAGGAGCAGGATAAGTTCGGATAGTATTAAGTACTTTTTCTAAGTACAATTGGTAGGATTCTTTCTCCTGCCATTCAAGGTGAATCACCTCAACGTCATCTCTAGCACCAGGGCTAATCTTGACTAGCCAAGCACGAACCAAATTGTCGAAAGCATCTAGGGTTTTAGTCAAGCTAGTAGCGTACCATTCATTAACTTCTGGAGTACAAATAGACGTGAGATTGATGGATGGAGTTATGCCCCAACAGCCACCGTCTTGATTCCAAGTCCAAGTATCATAGAGTGGTTTTATGGGAAGTTCTATTGGGTTAAATTTTTCAGTGCCCATAATTTATTTGCTCTTGGAGATATGAACGTAGTTAGAGGTATTTTATGTTTAAAACCACCGCAGATCATCTCTGCCAGCAAACACAAGTTTACCACTGGCAACTGGCAGGTTGTCTCGCTCATCTCGTTGCGGATGATGAATCCAATACTGACTGATTTCCTCATTCAAATAAAGCAAACCAAATCGTTCGTCAGCGAGTGCCGTAGCATCCTTAGCCAGGATCATCCATTCTCTATCCAAAATCCAATCTAACTCTGAATCATAAATGTGAGTAGCAATAAAAGCAGCTTCGGGTAAAAGATTTTCACAAGCCTGTTTGAAGACTAGAGCTATTGGCAGAGTCGGATCAGATGTTATGGGAAGTGACATCTCCTACACCAACCTGGGTACAGGTATGGTGTAGGCTTCCAAACCAGTCCGGCTATTGCTTAGGAGGCGTTTGGCTTTAAGAACGGAATGCCCTACCGCTCTATTTTTTATATTTATCGCCGCGTTATGATCGCGGTCAAGAGAAAAACCACAATGAGGGCAGTCATGCCAGCGAATATGCAGCTTTTTAGGTACTTTCTCACCGCAATTAGAACAATCTTGTGATGTATTATGGGCGCTTACTGGTATAACCAACAAACCAGCGTTTACGGCTTTGTTTGTCAGTATTGACAGGAAGCTTGACCACCCAGCATCCAACACAGATTTAGCCAATCTGGTACGAGCAAGACCTTTGACGTTTAAATTCTCATGAG
>NZ_JAMZMM010000474.1 GCF_024178385.1 Limnofasciculus baicalensis BBK-W-15
ACTGGTTTGGAAGCCTACACCATACCTGTACCCAGGTTGGTGTAGGAGATGTCACAGACCTAACCTTAAAAAATTGATTCTTGCAGGGCAGAAAGTCCAATTCATCAAATCGCTAAAGAAAGCGGCGGATATGCTTTCCACATTCTAAAGGTAGAAGGGATAGCTGTCCGCCGCCTGGTTATTGGTTATTGGTTATTGGTTATTTGAAAACTATCATACTCTGTTTTCACGAAAATTGCAACCATTTCCGATAATTTATTTTGGAGTTACCCCCAATCGCCCAAGAATCCCGGTTTTTCGTTCTCTCCCTCAAGCTGAAATGACGCAATTGGGTTAAAAAACCGGGTTGACGACTCTCCTGTTAGTGATGATGGTGATGATGATCGTGATGGTGGTGATGGTGACTTGATGCCTGTGCCGCTGCCAATTGGGTATTGACAGAAAGCGGAGTTTCTGATAATAGCGCCTCAATCTGAGGATGTGCCCAATCTGCTACCATCTCTAAAAAGTCATGATGGTCATTGACGCAAGGCATTTCAATGTAAGTAACGTCAGGACTGCGGCGCTTGAGGGCATGGACGATATGATGTACATCCAAAAGCGTCTCATGATTTTCTGTGGCAAAACCAATTGGCATAAAGACAATCGCTGTTGCCCCCAAATCGATTAAATTATTAGCAGCTAACTCAACATTAGGCTGAGTCCATTCAATCAAGGGGGTTTGGTGATTCAGCCAACCTACTGAAATGAGAGGATACTTATTAATTAGCTCCTTCCGTGCTTCCTCATAAAGTGCTTCACTTTCCATAATGCCAGAGGTAAAGCCTTTCGCCTTGTGAGGGCAGCCGTGATTCATTAACACAATACCAATTTGTGAGGGTTGGTGTGCGACTGTTAACTCGGCGGCTATTTTCTCCTCCACTAGGCGGGCGAGGAGTTTAATATACTCTGGTTCGTTGTAAAACGACGGGATGTAACGCTGTCCTTTGAGCCAATGTTCGTTACCATCGGTTAATGTTACCAGGGCTTTATTCACCTGTTCAACAGCAATACCGCTGGTGAAAATAGAATCAACCACTAGTAGAGGATAGATGAGGAGTTTGTCAAAGCCTTGGGCTTTAATTTCTGCCAGGACTTGCTCCGGTAGAAAAGGGGCACAGAAGTTAAAGGCTTTAAAAACTTGGACGCGATTTCCCCATTTTTCTTGGAGGTTTTTTTCAATACCAGCCCGTTGTTGCTCAAAAATGGCATTGTGGGGTGAGATAAAGTTATTGTGCTGATGTCCCCACTCGTGAAAATCAAAAATTGCCAGAAGTTTCGCTAGTGGTGGATAAATCCAGGTGGGTACGGGGGCAAATTTGGCAGTGAGCAAGTTTAAGGCTTGTTCGTTATAGTTAGCGAAGTCTTCGTAGCTTTCGACTTCACCGTAACCCATGAGTAATACCGCGACTCTATCCTTCCCTTCAGTAGGGGATGTTACAGGTTTTAGTTTTTCAGGAGTGGCTACCACTTCACTTTCCTATTAGTAGATTGAACATCGATAGTAGGGGATATCTTGGTTTTGTTTGGACTAAGCTATCCCTACTAATCTTTAGAGTAGCATCCCCTCTGGGGGCATATTTTTAGGTATAAGTTACTTCTATCCCTTATCCCAGCAAGGATACAAAGCCTGAGAGGTAAAAATGAAAATAAGTCTTTAATTTTTTCAATGGCTAATCGGAACATAGACAGCTTCAGAATTCTGGTTTCTTTGAGAAACCAGGTTCGTGTTCAGTTGATGGCTTGAGAAACCGAGTTTCTTGTTGAGTTGACAGTTAAATCGACTCAATAGTTGGGTGCAAGTTATCGCTATTCTTTGAAGGCTCCAAGTCCGGGATCTCGGTATCCGGAGTAGACAGTTTTGCCCTCACCCCCAACCCCTCTCCCTCAAAAAAAAAGTAATTTACATAACGTAACAAATGAGCGAAGGCTGAAAGTGCCTTAACTTCGTTAATTTTATTAAGATTAATTCTCAATACTTGACGAGATTGCGTCGTTTCAGCTACTATGGGCTGATAATCCAAAGGAGGGCTAATAACCTTTACTAAATTTTTATGCTATTGTGAGCCAATTTAAGATTTTATAATCTCTCTTATCGCCCTCATCGACTCAGTTAGGCGTGACTGTGGAATGGGACTGCAATCAAAACTTAGCTTAATAGATTCCTGGTGAAAAAATCGCATGTTCTAGGTTAAGAAGGGCAATATCAAAGTCATCATTAATAATTTGCACATCAAACTCATCAGCCGCATCAATTTCAATCTTAGCACGGTCAAGACGACGCGCGATCGCATCTTCACTATCTTGGGCGCGATCGCGAATTCGCCGTTCTAATTCAGCTAAACTAGGAGGGAGAACAAAAATACGCAAGGCATTGGGAAAAGTTTTGTTAATTTCCCTGGCTCCAACTAACTCAATCTCTAAGATAACAAACTTACCCAGTTGAATTTTTTCTTCAACGGGGGTGCGAGGAGTACCGTAATAATTGCCAGCATATTCAGCCCATTCCAACAACTCACCTGCGGCTGCCATTGCCTCAAACTTGTCGCGGCTGACAAAATAATAGTGTTTGCCATTAACTTCGCCCTGCCGAGGTGGGCGGGTGGTGGCGGAGATGGAAATTTCTAATTCCGGATATTTTTCCAGGATAGCACGGAGTAAAGTTCCTTTCCCAACACCACTTGGCCCAGTAAATACAATTAGTTTGCCCAATTCCATGGAAATTAAAACGAGTTAGAGTAGTTCAGACTTAAATTAATTATGGCCGTTACCGTCATCTTTGCTAAAAAGGAAGCGATGGGCGACAGTTTCTGGCTGAATTGCCGAGAGGATGATGTGGCTTGAATCAGTAACAATGACAGCCCTGGTGCGTCGCCCGTAGGTGGCATCAATGAGCTGTCCGCGATCGCGAGCATCTGCAATAATACGCTTGATGGGGGCAGACTCTGGCGAAACTATCGCAATGACTCGGTTTGCCGACACTATGTTACCAAAACCGATATTGATTAGTTGAATATCCATGAGAAATGGCAAGAGGTTTTTAAGAGCGAGGAAAAGAGAATTACGTCAATGGTATCTACAAAAATTCAGCCTTACAAAGTCAAAACTCAAAACTGCCCTACTCCCCATTCCCTACTCCCTATTCCCCATTCTGATAAAATATGCAACTAGTTGACTTTACCACTCTCATCGCCGCTTGTTCCGATCTACGGACTGACTGGATACCTGGAAGGATTGAACAAGTATATCAGCGCGATCGCTATACGATTGCCCTCGGCTTGCGTACTCTCAAAGGCAGAGGTTGGCTTACTCTATCTTGGCATCCCCAAGCCGCACGGATTTGCCTTGGCGATTCACCCCCGCGCATTCCTGATACATTTACTTTTAGCGATCAATTGCGACATCAATTAAATGGTTTAGCTTTGGTTGCTATTGAAATAGTATCACCTTGGGAGCGGGTATTAGATTTACAATTTTCTAAACGACCAAACGATCCTGCTATTTGGCATTTGTATGTGGAAATTATGGGAAAATACAGTAATGTAATTCTCGCTGATGCCAATAATTTAATTGTTACTGCTGCTCATCAAGTTAGCGATAGGCAATCGAGTGTTCGCCCTATCCAAACGGGACAACCTTATGAATTACCCCCAGCATTAACTGGTACTCCTCCCAGTTTAACAGAATCTCAAGAACGTTGGCAAGAAAGAGTTAGTTTAATACCAGGAAAGCTATCGCGTCAGTTACTCAAAAGTTACCGAGGGTTGAGTCCGGCACTGGTACGTTCTATGGTAAAGATAGCAGGATTAGATCCAGAGCAGTCTACCGAAAGTTTAACATTATCTGACTGGCAACAACTCTTTCAATACTGGCAAAAATGGCTAGAAGTATTGGGGAGTGGGGAGTGGGGAGT
>NZ_JAMZMM010000475.1 GCF_024178385.1 Limnofasciculus baicalensis BBK-W-15
GAGTGGGGAGTAGGGGAGAAAACTTAAAACTCAAAACTCTCTCACCCACTCCCCATTCTCAAAGCTAGACAAATTAGCCAATATAGTTTTGAATTTAAAAACAGATATCCAGTAGAAAAAATGACCGTCTCAACCAAGAGTCGATCGCATAAACCTAAATAGAGTAAATTTTCTTCTCATGAGAGTTAGCAGTCAAGAAGTTCAGATCCAATTAGAGTTAAGAGGTAAAAGCGATGAGTGATGGGATGGCATTCCTGACGGGTGCTGCTGTTGCAGGGGTGGCGGTTCTCTTTATGATGAGAGGAGGAAGTGGTCTTGGTATTGTGGGTTTGCCTGCCAATCAACCCCCGCAAATTTCACCTACAAATCCTTATGCACAATATCCATACAGCAATGGCTTGCCCTCCCCAACACCGACTTCACCGGGTTTACCTGGCAATGAATCGGGGCAGGTGACGATGGATAGTCTGAGAGTCATGCTGGATAAGCAACGTGTTGAAACGGAACAGCTAAAAGTTCAAGTTCAAAAACAGCAGACGATTATCGAGAATCTGACAGGGCAAACTGATGGTAGCCTCCCTGCTCAAATAGCAGCAGCACCACCACCAAATGCCAATCAGCAGCAAAACTCAATCATTTCTGGTTTAGTCTGGGGATTGGGAGGTATGGCGGTGACTATTAGTGGTGGGGTTGTAGTGGTTGGTTTATTAGCTGTCCTTTCTAAACAACAGCGTCCAGCCAGAACCACAGTCGTGATGCCGCACCCTTATAATAATATGACTCATTCCCTGCCACCTAGACGCAGAACTGAGGTGATGCCTCCTGATATGGAAGATAGGCAGATTGACTATGTGGAGTACGAAAGATAGAAGACTAGGGAGTGGGGAGTGGGGAGGCGCGGCGTATTTGGACTATTTTTACCCTACCCCCCACTCCCCACTCAGGGCGAAGCATTTTGTGACTAACTTATTGGTTAAACCGATATCATATCGCCAAAATGCTACTCTTCGAGAACGCTACTCTTCGAGAAGGCTTCGCCAACGCGAACGCCCCTACTTATTATTAACACCCCACTCCCCGCAATAGTTCTCAGTGTTGACTTCTCAGTTTTCAATTAAAACTCAAAACTCAAAACTCAAAACTCTCTCACCCACTCCCTACTCCCTTAACTACTTATAAACTCGAACATGGCGGGATGGATTTTGTTTCCTCACCCAGGAGAGAAATTTTTCCATTTGTGGTTCATTTTTCAGTTTTTCCAGTGAATTTAATTCCTGGGATAACTGAGTATTGGTAAATAGGGAATGAATCTGTCGGTGACAGCCTGAACAGATATTTGCCGTGGGAATGGTATCGGCTTTTTTATTTTTCGCCTTTTGTTTGGGAATGAGGTGATGGACGGTTAAACGCTGTACATCTCTTTCACATAATTCGCAAATCATTTTCTTATTTTCTCTTTCTTGGTGTCCTTCGTGTCTTTGTGGTTAAACAATTCGGTAAGATCTCGCTGGGAAAGTAACAAATGAATTAACTTGAAAGCTTCACAAACGCATCTTTGATGGTTGGGGGAAGTTGTCGCATAATCTTGCCTTTTTCGCGGTCAACTGCTACTAATGTAACGCAACCTGTCAGGTAGAGTTCCTCTCCATCCGGAGATTGAATTTGATAATCCCAGTTGATGCGAACCCCTTCCATCTGAGTCATGCGAGTTTTGACAATGGCAGTCATACCCATGGAAATGGGGCGATGATAGCGTAAAGAAAGCTCGACTACGGGTAACTCGCATCCCAAGGCGACTAAATCGACATAATTAATCCCAATTGAGCGCAAGCACTCAACCCGTGCTTCTTCCATCCAGGTAAGGTAAGTGCCATGCCAGACGACACCACCGTAATCGGTATGATGGGGATGCGCTTTTATGGGATATTCAAACCAGTGTTCCGTAGTTGCGGTTAGATAATGGGTTTGGATTTTATTATTTGGTGGCAGTTGGGCTGATGTCTGTGGTGTTTCTGGCATTTTGATGTTTAGCAGGCTAGAAATCCTGTCAAACGGGATTTTAATTAAAATTATAACCATAAAAAAAACCGCGATCTGCTTGCAGCAGCCGCAGGCATCGCTTCTAGCTCCAGCCTTTGTGCGATGCCTGCGACTGCCGTTGCGATCGCAATCTGCCCACTTCACCCTAAAGAGCGATACTCCTCAATTTAAAATCCCCGACTTCTTCAACAAGTCGGGGAGCTAATCCTGAGATCTTGCAACTGATCCTGGCGATTAGAAATCGCGGCTAGAGAAACCAAGTCTGCCTGCGCAGACTAACAGAAAATCAAGGCTTTTAAACCCACGTAGGTGGGTTTTGTCTGTGTAGCCGCGACTTCTAGTCGCAGGCGTGCAAGATCTAACTAATCCATTGGGTTTAGGTTTACTATTCCCGATTCCGGAAACTATTTCCCTTGCAGTTTCCGCTTCAGGCTGGAAGCAGCACCCAAGCCACCTAATCCTAACAAACCTAACACAGAAGCAGGTTCAGGAACTGATTGAGACTCGCCCGTAGTGACATCAAGGGAAACCTTATCCAAGCCGAATCCCCCTGGACCAGAGAATTGTTCGGGGATAATGTTGGTGAAGGCAAGAGTAACAGATTGTCCTTGGTTTGCTTGGAGGATAGATGTGACATCTGCTAGCCTTGCTGTCCAAGCGTATTGACGAGGACCACGCTGGAAGATTTGGCTGAAGATATTAACTGAACCACTAGAGGTAACGAGATCCACTTGGAATTCCCGATTCAAAACACTAAAAATGAACATATTAGCTTCGTCAGCCCAGCTAAGTACCGCAGAGGTAATATTATTCGGGACAAAGAACGTTTGTTCAAGCCGAAACTGTTGCGGTCCATCACCCTCGAAACTATTATAAGCCGCAAAGGTTCCCTCAGTAGCAGGTGATAGAAGATTGCAGCCTGTGTATCCTGTAGCATTGACATGCCAGTCAGTATCACAACCACCACTTCCGTTATTAGTAACTGACCAGTTGGTGAAATCGCCAGTTTCAAAGCCACCGTTGTTAATTAGTTCTGCTGCCTGTGCTGTACTCCCTACTCCGAGGGCAACAAAAGCGGCTCCAGCAGCAGCCATGGATAATTTTTTCAGGAGGGTTGAAGTAGACATTGGTTTGATTCCTTTTAGTGAATTACGTGGATGGTTTGTTCAATTTATGAGAAAAATAATTTGCTTGTTATCAGTTTAATTCTCGATTATTTATAGAGAGAAAACTGAATATTTAATTTTGGAATTAACCCTGTCTTTTTTCTCACAATTACATCCTATTTTTTTTTGATTACTGTTAAGTAGTTTTGAAAATCTTTACCGGATCTTTATATTAAGGAAGCAAGGTTATTGGAGTTAAAAGTATCTATATTCCTTGCTGGTTCAAGCTTTGAGGGATTTTTGGTACTATTTTTTATGTAAAGTACTGATAAAGCTAATATGAAGCTAATGTGAATTTAGCTCCGTGATTTCACGACTTGGAGATGGGGATATCAGGAGGGGGAGATGAAAACCCGTGACAAAACCAAAAACCTGCCAGTGGCTGATGCCAGTGCCGGACTATTATCAATATATGTGGCGTGGCTCCGTATCCTGATTAAAAAACCGCGATGCCTGCGACTGCCGTTGCGATCGCAATCTGCCCACTTCACCCTAAACTGAGATCTTGCACCATTCTCAACAACCTCCGGGTGGGCACTCCCCACTAACGTAATCATCGCTTCTTCTTGTTATAAGGGGGAGTGCCCACCCTACAGGAAACGCTGATTACATCGAATTCACATGGTGCGTTACCATACCGTAGCGCACCCTACTGCTAGAGATTTATCCCCCATCATCGTTATCTATACCTACGGAACTTTGCTCGCTCAGATCTTGCAATCCTCCCT
>NZ_JAMZMM010000476.1 GCF_024178385.1 Limnofasciculus baicalensis BBK-W-15
GATTTAGGAGGTTTTTATGGTGCTTAAGGTTTTAGTTTCGGGTTTGGTGATGGCGACGGTGAGTTTTGGGTTTATGGGTGTGGGTTTGGCGGAAGGGGTGTCGAATTCAATTGCGTCTCAGTTACAGAGTGAGAGTGTGGTTGTGAGGAATCAGGGGGAGTTGGATAAGTTATTGGTAAGGTTGGGGAATCAGTTGGATACTGAATTAAGAAATAATTTAGATAAGTTGTGCCATCAGCGAGATTGTTATGCTTCTAAATTATATTGGTATACGGATTTAGAGTCGGCGAAGGCAGCGGCTAAGGCGAGTGGGAAACCGATTCTGTCTTTGCGGTTGTTGGGGAATTTGGATGAGGATATGAGTTGTGCCAATAGTCGCTTTTTCCGGGTGGTACTCTATCCGAATACAGAGGTATCGCAGGCATTGCGCGATCGCTTTATTTTACACTGGGAATCGGTACGTCCTGTCCCTAAAGTTACCATAGATTTTGGTGATGGTCGTCAGTTGACACGAACTCTCACAGGTAACAGTATTCACTATATATTAGATGGAGATGGTCGGATTGTTGATGCTTTACCTGGATTATACGGACCAAAAGCCTTTTTGCGAGAATTAGGGCAAGCGGAAAAAGCAGCCAAAGACGCGAATAGACTGGCAGAAGGAGAAAGAGATAACTTCCTACGTCAATATTATCGCGATCGCCTCGCCACAATTCAAGCCAACTGGAAACAAGACTTATCGGAATTAGACATAACACCCCCCAACCAATTGCTGGAAATTCCCACAAATATTCCCACTGCTGAAGAAGCCAGTCAGCGGGCAATGTCTAAAATGTATGTAGAAAATCCTCTCCTTACCGCTATCTCTGGTAATCAAGCAACACTAACCACCGCAACTGACGAAACAGCTTGGACAAAACTTGCCCAACTTCATAGCCAAGACGCACAGATTGATAATAACAGTCAAAATCTGATGCGCCATAAAAATCCCCAAGCCTATGACATCACCGGACGAAACATTACACCAGGTTCCCCAGAAGATCCACTAGTCCCCGTCATCAATAAATTCCAATCCCTAATCGCCCTAGATACCGTCAAAAACCAATACCTACTCCAACCCAAAATCTACACATGGTTACTCCAAATCCCTAACCAAAATCTCAATAACTTCAACGAACTAGTCTACAGCCAACTCTTCCTCACCCCCAGCACAGATCCCTGGTTAGGATTAGTTTCCAGTGATGGTTACAGCGCCATAGAAAACGAAGGAATCACTCAATAGTTATTAGTTATTTGTTATTGGTTGTTTGTCGTTAGCAGTAAATTAGGTTTATTCACCCAATCCAAAAAACCTCAAAAAACCCTCTGCGTACCTCTGTGCAAACCTCTGCGCACCTCTGCGTTAAAAAAAAAATACCCCAACACCCAACCAACAACCCCCATAAACTCTTTGCGTAAAAAAAAATGAACAACCCCCTCCCAAACTATAAAATAGAACAAGAACTCGGACACAACAAAAGCGGTGGACGAGTCACCTACCTAGCCACCCAAACCCAAACCCAACAACCCGTAGTCATCAAACAATTTCAATTTGCCAAAACCGGAACAACTTGGTCAGATTTCGACGCACACCAAAGAGAAATCAACCTCCTCCAACAACTCGACTCCCCCAGCATTCCCAAATACCTCGACGCATTAGAAACACCCGATGGTTTTTGCTTAATCCAAGAATATAAATCCGCACCTTCCCTCGCAGTACCCCAACCCTTTACACCCCAAGAGATTAAGGAAATTGCGATCGCAATTTTAGAAGTCCTCGTTTACCTGCAACAGCAACTACCCCCCATCATCCACCGCGATATTAAACCAGAAAATATCTTAGTTGAACGTTTCCCCCAAATCAAAGTTTATTTAGTTGATTTTGGATTAGCCCGTGCCATCGATAGTGAAATGTCAGCTAGTACCGTGGTGAAAGGTACGTTGGGATTTATGCCACCAGAACAAATCTTTAACCGCCAACTTACAGAAGCATCCGATCTATATAGTTTAGGTGCAACGCTGATTTGTTTGCTGACAAATACTAAATCTACCGATATTGGTAATTTAATGGACGAATCCTATCGCATCCATTTTAAACCATTGGTATCTGGTCTGAATCCTCAGTTTATTAGTTGGCTGGATAAAATGGTAGCCCCTAACCTCAAACATCGCTATCCTAATGCAGTGACAGCACTAAAAGCCCTTTTGTCAATAGATATAGTAGGAAATGGGTTCAATCTGGAAAGATTCATTGACTTGAAATCAGTCACTAGCCAATTTATGTTAACTAAATTAGTATTGGTGGGTATGGTGACGGTGAGTTTTTTAATGGCGCAAAAGGCAAGTAATACTGTCAGGGTAATTAATTCGGGAGATGCCACGATCTACTTGCGATCTCACGGTCATTGTCCCAGATGCGATCTCCGGGGCAGTGACTTGCGGGGGTTGGATTTGCGGTTTGTCGATTTAACGAATGCGGATCTCAGAGGTGTGGATTTACGGGGTAGTGATTTGCGCAATGCTCGCTTACAAAATGCTAATCTAAATAATGCTAATCTCAGTGATGCGGATCTGAGAAATGCTGACCTTTATGGTGCTGATTTGAGGAGTTCTTATTTGGAGAATACTAATCTTGCCCAGGCTGATTTAACATATACTGACTTTCGGGGTGCTTACCTCCAGAATGCTAATTTAGTTGATGTGGATCTCAGTCGTACTAATCTTAATCATACCGATCTCACAGGAGCTATTTTACCAGATAATTTTCCTTAATAATTGCGTAGGGTGTGTTAGCGAAGCGTAACGCACCAGACAATTGTACTCATGGAGAATCTTACAAAATATCAGGAAAAATGACAAGTGTACGCGATCAATATCTCACTAATTTGTAGTTCGTTTGAACGAAATATAATACTATGAGAGCAATGAGATAGACGATCAAATATTGAATTGGCTCAAAATAGCGTAAAAAAGCACTAAAGGTTATTAGTCCTCCTTTGGATTATCCGCCAATAATAGCTGAAACGACGCAATCTCGTCAAGTATTGAGAATTAATTTTAATAAAGATCGACGAATTTAAAAGGCTTTCAGCCATTTTTGAGTTTATTAAGTTATGTTAAGAACATTCTTTTGTTAAATTATGTTACTTACTTTGGTTTGAGGGAGAGGGGTTGAGGGTGAGGAGTTGAGGGTAAGGGTATCTACTTTGAGGCGATCGCACCCAAAGACTTGACATCTTGCCAAAAAAAAGTTAGATTAGTAACGTGGGAAAATGTGCCCTCCTAGAAGGTATTGTTTCAAGCCAATTCTAATCCCAGATAGATTTAAACAAAATTCTCATAGCAGCGATTGATTTGATATCAATGGCGATAAGCTTAAGATTTTACTGTAATTGTCATTTGCCAACCCAAAGCCTCCAGTAGTCTCACTAAACTGTAAATCTCTGCACCGCCACTCTTTAATAAGATAGAATCGAGTTTAGCCCAATTTATTTGAGCTTCTTGTGAAAGACTATTTGTCTTGCTCCGTGCCTCAATGATATCTTTGAGAGCAGAAAGTAGTAATTCTGGTTCTGGATCTGTTACTTCTAATATAGTCTCTATATAAGCAGCCGCTTCTGCTGCATTTTGGAGAGAGTCAATCAAATACTCTTGATAGCTATCACTAGTGGGAATTTTGACGCTGTGCATAATCTGCCCAATACTCCTTAGCTTTTTTTAGCTTTAGTTTTTCGATCTGGCAGCGAATCAAGCCATTCGGCAAAAGGAATCTTACCGTTTGCGGTAATGTAACGCCGAATCTCCCTTGGTTGTACTGACATAATAATGAGAAAATTTTTAGGCGATCGCTAATTGCTAATTATAGTAATAGCCAGAACTCTTAGGA
>NZ_JAMZMM010000073.1:0-9142 GCF_024178385.1 Limnofasciculus baicalensis BBK-W-15
CTCAAACAACGTGCTACCGTCTGAGTACCTGTATGCTCGTAGTAATTAGTTGCCATATCCAGGAAAGCGGCGAGATAATCCAACTTATCATCAGCAATTTCCACAAAACTTTGCAGGTTACTGACAACATTTTGAGGATTCAAACCCCTCGAACTTACCAAATTCCCCATCCAGCCTTGAACTGAGCCAAAAGTTTGACCAATAAAATCCAGCTTACCTGCGCTGCTGCCACCTGGAATCAAGGTACTAATTTTTTTAAAGGTATCATTTTGCTCCAAGCTAGAGGGGCTAAGTCCAGCCAGGTTTGATGAAGCCTTTTGGATAAAATCAGGACCTAGAGGAATCAAACCATCAAAACAAACCAATCCTGCCATTCGGATCATAGACTCTTTCCCGTAGTTTGCCAGGGAGCCGAGAAAATCGCCGATGCTATCTCCAGGAATACCATTAATTTGACAAAAGGCAACCAACTCCACAACCACTTTCAAACATAAATCGATAGTTTGAACAGTATCTGCCTTGGGAGTAAGTTGGTTGAGGAAACCCAGAAAAGAAATCTTCTCACCAATTTTATTAGCTAAAGCAGCAGCACCAATAGCAGCATCAGCACTATCAATCGTTTGAAATAGCCAGATCGCTCTTTGATATCCTTGATCTTGGTCATTATACAACCAAAGGGCGCGTTCGCTGATGTCTTGAATCAATCCAGGATCGTCTTCCCCTGTCACCGCCATCACCGTATTCTTAAATCCCACTAGATTATGCCACTCACCAGGAGCCACAAAATCTAGCGATCGCAAAGCTGACACTGTTATCCCACCTGTGGGTAACTCATCGACTAGTTGAATGATTGATTTGCTCATAAGTTGTTGGTTATTGGTGATTAGTTCTTGATTAACAAATGCTTGAGCTTACTCCCTTTGCCGTGGAATACTATTTATTTATCCCTGTCCTTCCTATCTTTGTGTCTTTGTGGTTTCTCAAATAGTTATGCCTACGGCTGTGGGGATGTTATTTTAATTGTGCCAAACCACTCAGGTTAAACTTTTGTAACCAAGCTTCGCGATCGCCTTGAGTCAGTGTAGTCGATTGAACAGTAACCTGATAGCGGCTACCCACCAAAATAGCGCTTTGAGTTTTCCCTACTTCCACTGCTGGATAACCCGCCACCTTTTTAGTACTCGCCTGGTATTTTTTAGCGGCAGTGGGGTTATTCGCCAAATCGCTAATTGAGATGACAGCTACATCTTTACCTGCATTTTGTAACTTAGCTTGGGCAAAGCCAGTTTTCTCCTGAGCAAAAACGCTCTTGTAGCTGCCGCTATTGGTGGGGAAGAATTTGTTAAATTGACCGCCAGCCACAGGTTTACCTGCGGGAATCGGAGCTGATGTTGTATCCTTCGGCGTTACTGAAGTAACTGGAGCGGTTTTAGTGGAAGCTGGTGGTGCAGCAGTTGGGGCAGCACAAGCTGTCGTTACCATTAATAACAGCGATACTGATAAAGCAGCCAGAATTTTACTTGCTCTTAACATAACGGTTTTCTCCCCGATCGGGTGTGCCAAGACCTCACCATTGTGGCATGTCAATTCCTGAAGTTACCGGAGCTTTCCGGTAGTAATGCCAAATTAGGGATTAGGGACTAGGGAAGTGACATCCTCCCTCGGTAAATCAAAGATTATTTTGACCTATAACCCCCTCCAGCCATAACGGGAGTCTTCCCGGCGATTCAGATAAAGGACAAGACATGTACTTTAATTTTTGTTAAGATTATGTCGGATATTGAGTAAGCTGCATTGTCTGGTTGCTCAATCTGCCTTCCTGCCATCGTCCTTAAGAATACTCCTCATGCTGCGACTCGAACATATCAGTAAAATCTATCCAACTGGCGAAGTTCTCAAAGATGTAAATTGGGAAGTCAAGCCACAGGACCGAATTGGCTTAGTCGGTGTCAACGGGGCAGGTAAATCTACCCAACTGAAAATTATTGCTGGGGAGATGGAGCCTACGTCTGGGGAAATAATCCGTCCGGCAAGTTTACACATAGCCTATCTTACCCAAGAATTTGAAGTAGATCCGACTCGGACTGTTAGAGAAGAATTTTGGACAGTTTTTCAGGAAGCCAACCAAGTTCAGCATAGCATGGGGCAGATCCATCATCAGATGCAAACGGCTAATCCAGAAGAACTCGATCGCCTAATTGATAAACTGGATCGATTACAACGTCATTTTGAAGCCCTGGATGGATATGGATTAGACGCTCAAATTGAGAAGATTCTACCAGAAATGGGATTTGTTGATGAAGATGGCGATCGCTTAGTCAGTGCTTTTAGTGGCGGTTGGCAGATGCGGATGAGTTTGGGGAAAATATTACTACAGAAACCTGATATCTTACTCCTCGACGAACCAACCAACCATCTAGACTTAGAAACCATCGAATGGCTAGAAGTTTACCTCAAGGGACTAAAAACCCCAATGGTAATAGTATCCCATGACCGAGAATTCCTCGATCGCCTCTGTACCCAAATAGTGGAAACAGAAAGAGGAGTCTCCAGTACCTATCTAGGAAACTATTCCGCCTATCTCCAACAAAAGGCCGAGATGGCAGAAGCCCAAATGAGCGCTTACGAGCGTCAGCAAAAGGAATTAGAAAAACAACAAGCCTTTGTTGACCGATTCCGCGCTAGTGCGACTCGCAGTACCCAAGCCAAAAGTAGGGAGAAACAACTAGATAAAATAGAACGGATTGAAGCACCAACAGGTGGATTAAGAACCCTTCACTTTCGCTTCCCCCCTGCACCTCGGAGCGGTCGAGAGGTAGTAGAAATTAAAGAGCTAGTCCATACCTATGAGGATAAGATATTATTTCTGGGTACAGATTTAGAAATCGAACGAGGAGACCGGATTGCCTTCCTCGGTCCTAATGGTGCAGGTAAATCTACCTTACTCCGGATGATTATGGGGATGGAAAAGCCCACAGGAGGTACAGTAGCATTAGGCGATCATAATGTTATTCCCGGTTACTTCGAGCAGAATCAGGCAGAAGCCTTAGATTTGAATCGTACCGTAATGGAGACAATCCATGATGAAATGCCAGATTGGAAAAATGAAGAGGTGCGGACTCTATTAGGACGGTTTTTATTTAGTGGGGAGACAGTCTTTAAAAAAGTTGCGTCTTTGAGTGGAGGGGAAAAAGCCCGTCTTGCTTTGGCAAAGATGCTATTACGTCCAGCCAATCTACTCATTCTCGATGAGCCAACCAATCATCTAGATATTCCCGCCAAAGAAATGATGGAAGAAGCCATCCAGAACTATGACGGCACGGTAATTATCGTATCCCACGATCGCTATTTTATTTCTCAGGTAGCCACTAAGATAGTAGAAATTCGGGAAGGAGAGTTTCGGACATACCTAGGAGACTATCATTATTACCTAGATAAAATCGCCGAAGAGAAAGAACAAGCCAAATTAGCCGCGATCGCAGCCGAGAAAGCCGCCAAGAAAGCTGCCAAAGCAGGAAAGAAACGGCAGGGTTAGGGAATAGTGTTTTAACTCTTCCTTTGCTTCTTAGCTGGGATACTCGGTTATTTAACCACAAAGACACAAAGACACGGAGGTGGAGAAATGAGTGGGGAAGGAAAGAGGGGAATTATATGGATGTACGTGGGATTAAGCGCGATCGCGTTTATGATGCTCTTTCCCCTAATCTGGCTGATCGGGACATCATTAAAGTCACCCACTGAAAATATTTTCAGCTTTCCCCCCCAACTTTTACCCAGTCAGCCCACCCTAGGAAACTTCATCAAAGTCTGGCAAACCAATCCCTTTGGCAAATATCTATTTAATAGTACGATTGTTGCCATACTCACCGTCAGCATAAACCTATTCTTTTGTGCCCTAGCCGCTTACCCACTGGCGAGACTAGACTTTCGGGGACGGGATATCATGTTTGCGGGTATTGTTTCCACAATTATGATACCCTTCCAAATCGTGATGATACCCCTTTATATATTAACAGTACAACTAGGCTTAAGAAATACCTACCTAGGCATAATCTTGCCTAATTTAGCCTCCGCCTTCGGTATTTTCCTACTCAGACAAGCCTTTCAAGCCGTACCCAAAGAACTAGAAGAAGCCGCCAGAATAGATGGAGTAGGAGAACTAGGCTTATGGTGGCACATAATGCTCCCAGCAATTCGTCCAGCACTAGTAACATTAGCGATATTTGTCTTTATTGGTTCCTGGAGTGACTTTCTCTGGCCATTATTAATTCTAGATAGACCAACATACTTCACCTTACCACTAGGAGTAGCCAAACTCGCAGGGACATTTTCCCTAGACTGGCGACTAATAGCCGCAGGTTCGATCGTATCGATTGCCCCAGTACTCTTATTATTCATATTCCTGCAAAAATATATCGTTCCCACCGATACTGGGAGTGGTGTAAAAGGATAAAATAGGATTCTTTTTTTAACGCAACCGAATACATATTTTGTGTATTTTGTCAAATCCCATCACCGCTTCTTCATACAACTTAATCATTTAGCGAGTGATATGGGGCGTTTTTTACAAAAATACATGTCACTACGAGCCTTTTTCTTGCTTCGGAAAACCCGATGGAGGCGATTTTTTTAACGCTATTTCAATAGTTTCAGCCAACATGTACATAAAATAGGCAATATAACTCCAAGCATTAAATTATAACACAGGGCTGAAACAACGCAAAATCGTTCTGAAAAATTTAATAAGTCAGGATTCCTTGACCGTGTTAAGTTTTGTGAGATTGAAATATTAAATGTAAACTGTAATTTTGCTAAGTAGGGCTTATCTAGGGAGGAGCGGTGGGATATTTAATTCCCGAATCATATTTTTTTTTAACGCATAGACGCGCAGCGGCTTCTCGTCAGAGTAGGGCGCAAAGGGGTATTTTAGTTTTGGCTGGTGGGGATGTCTCGATTTAACCAGTCTTCGCCGATGCGAATGGTGAGGTCGGATTTAAGTTCGCCGATGGAGGAGGGTTCTATTTTACCAATGCCTAAGATTTTTTTGAGGGAGGTGGCTGCTTTTAGGTCTCCTTGTTGGACTATTATTTCTGTTTCGGATAGTCTATCTGGCCAGTCTTTCACTATATATATGTTATGAAATTCTTTTTGGGTTAGATATTGGCTAATTCGATTAGCAATTTCTGGGTTATCTGTGGCGTTTTGAATGGCTATTCGCAACTGCTTAGGGGATGGATGGGTATTGGCTGAGGGGAAATCAGGTTTTTTTTGGAAGTGGTCTTGGACTATTCTGTTTTTACCTTCTTTATCCACGATCCAATAGCTGGCAATGAATTCTTTTGGTGTGCTAAATCGACCGGGTAAGAGTACCATTTTTAAGTCATCAGGCTGTAAGTTTAGGCTAAAACTAACTATGGCGAGGATTTCTTCGAGAGTGAGATTGGTATCGATATATTGCTGCATCACTCGAATGGCTTGAGGTAAACGCGGTAGTACTGCAGAACTAGTCAAACGCTGGCGTAGTGCTTTGAGGAGGATTTGTTGCCGCTGTACTCTACCTATATCTCCTTTATTGTTGTTGCGGAATCTGGCAAATTGTTCGGCTTGGTCTCCGTTTAGGGTTTGCCATCCTTGGTTTAAGTCGATATGCAATTTTTGAGTGATATCTGTATATTCCATTGGTTCGGGGACAAAAACTTCTACGCCACCAACTAAATCTACTAGTTCCCGAAAGGCATCGGTGGTAATTCTCACGTATCGGTCTATTTGGATGTTATTTAAGGTTTGGCTAACTACTTTTGCTGCTTGAGTCGCTCCGCCTTTAACGTTAGCGTCGTTAATTTTATCAATCCCAATGCCTGGTATTTCTATTTGGGTGTCTCTTGGGATGGAAAGGAGGGTGACAGATTTCTCTTTTGGGTCTAGCCGCAAGAGTAATATGGTATCGCTGCGACCGGAAAATATTTCTGGCGAACTTTTCGGTACATCTGGTACTCGATCAATCCCCATGACTAGGATATTAACGGGTCGGGCGATATTATATGGGAAGCTTTGACTTAAGGATTTATCTTTGCCACCAAATAATGGATTGTCAGGGATAATAAAGGAGGATAGAGGCGACATTAATGCTAGTGTTGCCCCCAAGGTAGCAGAAATTGTTGCGGTCAGCGAGATCGCTCCACCCCAAACTAGCCAACGTATATAAGGACGATTCACTAATTTAGCTCGATCTGAATTGGTCATAGTTAACCGAAAAGTGGCTAGGGACTAGGGACTAGTCTAGTGTGGCAGAAATAACTATACTGCCAAATACAGCCAAAAATAGTCAAAAGCTAAATAGGCTCGGTCTTACAACTTCCTACCTCCTCACCTTAACGCCGAAATGGACCGGGATTGAGTAGATCGACTTCGCTAATTCTAATAATATAGGGATGATATTTATCTTTGTCGTAAGAACCCACCCAGATTGCATAAGTACCTTTTAGCCACTGACCTGCAATACCAGGATTTTTGCCATCAAACTCATCATTACACCAGCTACCCCCAGGTCCTTTAATTAATATAGTGGTATCTTCTGGACTTTCTACTTCCAGACTCAGATAGTTAAAAAATGCAGTTAATACTACAGTATGATCTGGCTGGCGATCTACAAAACCGACACAAGGACCTGTAGCTGTTTCTGCACGACCAGCAATCTCCCTTACTGAGACTGGACCGCCACTGATACCCCGAAGGGTTAAAGGATCTGGCGCAAATTTTGGTCCAATTGTGACGTTATCAAAGATTGGCTGGGGTTGGGCTGACTGGGATTGAGCTGATGGAGCCATAAATAATTGACTGGCAATTGCGATCGTGACAATTGCGGCGCTAGCTCGAAAGATTTTAATGATTTTTCTCCCTTGTTTCAGCACTGACTTATGGATTCTAATAGTTACAAACGATATTGATTAGTTGATATTAACAGGTCAACACATTATTTTGCGACGTAGGGATGGTAAAAAATGTTCCGGTGACTTGTCAGGGAGTGAGGAGTGCCACAGTGCTGTTTGATTCCCAACCCCCCTATCAAACCCGATCGCTTTCCTGAGAGTGAATTAATATCACTCCCCCTGCAACGCCTGTTGTAACCGAATTCGATCTTTACCCTCCTGATGTAGTAAGATCCAAGAGGCAATCAAATCAGGTCCATGAACATCACCAGTTAAAGCAGCACGGAGCGATCGCATTACTAATCCTTTTTTTACTTTCTTCTCTGCTGTCACCTGTTTGAGAATCTGCTGCGCTTCATCTGGTGTCAATGTTTCTGTCTTCTCCAGCGCCTCTAGAATGGCTTGAATCACCTCAGTGACTCCTGGTTGTTGTAGTTGTGCTGTGGCATCTGGAGTAAATTCCACTCCATCGCTAAAGAATATCTTAGTCATCTCCACTGCTTCTGGTAAGCGAGCGAGACTCGGACCAATTACTACTGCCATTTCTTCTAACCAAGCCCGCTGCCCTACTGGATCGAAATTATATCCTGCGGATTCCCAGTATGGTATCAATAAATCCACTAACTCAGAAGCTGGCATTTTATGGAGATATTGACTATTAACCCAGTCCAACTTCACCCAGTCAAATTTGGCCCCGGCTTTATTAACCCGGGAAAAGCTAAACTGTTTGGCAGCATCTGCTAAACTAAATAATTCCTCTGTATCTGGAGGCGACCATCCCAGCAATGTCATATAATTAGCCATGGCTGGGGCAATAAATCCCAGATTCTTGAATTCAGAGATAGATGTTACCCCATCTCGCTTAGATAGTTTTGCTCCTTGGGTATTTAAAATTAAGGGAGTATGGGAAAATTCTGGGATACTTTCCCCTAATGCTTCGTAAAGTAAAATCTGTTTAGCGGTATTGGCGATATGGTCTTCACCTCTGATGACATGGGTAATTTTCATGTCAATGTCATCTACTACTACTGCTAAATTATATAGTGGCTGACCAACTCCATCATCTGCTGATGCTCTGGCAATTACCATATCACCACCTAAGTCGCTGGCTTTCCAGGTAAGTTTCCCTCGTACCATATCTTGCCAGACGATTTCACGATTGTCTTCTATTTTAAAACGAATTACCGGACTGCGACCTTCGGCAACAAAGGCTTCTCTTTGAGCTGGTGTCAGGTTTCGGTGGCGGTTATCGTAGCGAGGTGCTTCTTTTCTGGCTTTTTGGGCGCTACGAAGTTGTTCTAATTCTGCTTCTGAGGTGTAGCAGTAATAGGCTAATCCTTTATCTAATAGTGTTTTTGTGGCTTGGCGATATAAATCCAGCCGTTGGGATTGGAAAAATGGTCCTTCATCCCAGGTTAAGCCGAGCCAGGTTAATCCTTCTATAATACTTTGGGTATATTCCGGGCGCGATCGCGTTTCGTCTGTGTCTTCTATTCGCAGGATAAATTTGCCCTCGTGGTGACGGGCGAATAGCCAGTTGAATACAGCCGTCCTTGCTGTGCCGATATGTAAGTTCCCTGTAGGACTGGGTGCAATCCGAACTCTTACTGTCACTTTATGCTTATCTCAATGTTTGTTGGTTTGGGGGTTTATCCAGGTTACCACGGCTGAACTGGATTATTTTACCACCAAGGCACTAAGACACTAAGGGTTGTTAAGGGTTTTTGTTTACTGCCTTAATTGCTTAAACGCTAATGCCTCCGCTGCTGCCTTGGATTTCGATTGCTTTGGATAATTTATCTGTTTTTTTTACGCGCACAGATTTCCATTATCTTAATTTAACAAAAAAAAATCAATCTGTCAAGCGGTTACGGCTGGAAAATTGCGCCATGAACAGTTTAATTCCGGCATCGGAGAACTTGACAGTTGACAAAATTCAAGTTATAGTAAGAGAGTGGAAATCCGTGCCGCCCTAAAAATAGGGTTGGGAAAGCATTTTTAAATCAAGGGAGCCAGAAAAAAATCCCTCTTATAAAAACAATCGTGGTGAGCAGAAAGCAAATGCTGGCTGTAACTGGCGAGCGGGATAATTTTTGAGTGAAAACTGGATAATTGGATGGAGTGGGAAAAAGGCGATCGCGCGAAGCTTAATTGAGGTATCGGAGAACTTGACAGTTGACAAAATTCAAGTTATAGTAAGAGAGTGGAAATCC
>NZ_JAMZMM010000073.1:9242-20329 GCF_024178385.1 Limnofasciculus baicalensis BBK-W-15
TAGGGTTGGGAAAGCATTTTTAAATCAAGGGAGCCAGAAAAAAATCCCTCTTATAGAGATGATCTCGAGCGACAGTGAATAAACCGTGGCAGAAATTGTCGATAGGAATAATGTGGGATGGGGAAATCCGATGGAGGCAAGCCCTACTTATTTGTCGCCACAGGTAAATACTACCTCCTGAGCAGATGTCAAAGATGGGAAGCGATCGCGAAACTGAAAAGTTAGATCTTTTGGTGCTAAACATCTTTAGCTCTAACTGGACAGTTGATTAATTAATTGTCAAAAAGCTAAAAG
The DNA here is from genome assembly GCF_024178385.1 of Limnofasciculus baicalensis BBK-W-15. GTDB lineage: Bacteria > Cyanobacteriota > Cyanobacteriia > Cyanobacteriales > Coleofasciculaceae > Limnofasciculus > Limnofasciculus baicalensis. The sequence continues at coordinate 9,537 of NZ_JAMZMM010000073.1, forward strand.
GGCTACTTTGGTTCTATCTCTTGATGAAGTTGTCTTATTTTCTGTTTTTTTTACGCGCACGGATTTCCATTCTCTTAATTTAACAAAAAAAAATCAACCTGTCAAGGGCTGACTGCCGGAAATTTCACTTTTCAAGCTGACAGGCGCGATCGCCGCCCTTGACAGTTGACAGAATTCAAGTTATAGTAACAGAGTAGAAATCTGTGCCGCCCTAAAAATAGGGTTTTGAAAGGATTTTTAAATCAAGGGAGCCAGAAAAAATCCCTCTTATAGAGACAATCGTGGTGAGCAAAAAGCCAAGGCTGGCCGAAACTGGCGAGCGGGATAATTTTTGAGTGAAAACCGGATCGATTGACAAAATTCGAGTTATAGTAAGAGAATGGAAATCCGTGCCGCCCTAAAAATAGGGTTTGGAAAGCATTTTTAAATCAAGGGAGATTGAAAAAAAATCCCAGCTTGTCAAGCATAATCAGTTTTTTCCGGAACAACGGCTATCCTAATCGGTCTGGATCGATACCTAGTTCCCGCAATTTAGCTGCTAATAGATCGGCACGCTGACGTTCTTGTTCGGCACGCTGACGTTCTAATGTCACACGTTGACGTTCTTGTTCTGCTTGTTCGCTACTCCATAATAATAAATTTCCTTCCCGATCCCACCACCGGAGCCAATTAATAGTTTGGCATAGTCTTTCACCTCGCCAAATGCCCAGAAATAACTCTATTTCCGGAATCCACCAACGTCCATTAGTATCTGGTTGCTGCAAAATATATCGTCCATCTTGTAGTTGCCGTACTTCTAAACTTGGTTCGTAGGGGTCGTAGGTGACGTAAGTGGGAACTTGGAGCAGTCGTTCATAAAAGTACAATTTACCATAAGGTGGTGTGGCACGGACTGATAGTTCCCCGTTGTCTGTGTCTGAAAGAAATTCCATCACTACCAACACGGGGGCACCTTCTAAGTTGGGGGTATAACTGCGACGAATTACATCTGTTGCTGATGGCTGTACTTGCGGTACATAAAACCAGTCTGGTGCTTTGACTACGATTTTTTTATTGACGGTAGCGACTAATCCAAAATTCGAGCCGATCAACATTTCCGGTAAAATTAATCCTCCTGCGCCTAAAGCATCAGTAAGAGCAGCAGCAAGAGGTGGTTGCTGAATATTTTCCACAGGGTCGTCGGGTAAAATAAAATCGGCTGGGAGCGCTTCCCATGTTACAGTCGGTTTTTCTTGGACTGGGCGAACTTCTAGAACCATATAACTACTCCAAAGAGGTTAGGGCTGGAGTTGATTGCGATCGTCGGTTGCCTGTCAGGGGATTGGTAATTCTCGGAGAAGCTTTGGGCTAATGGCTAATGGGAGAAAAATAGTTATTTACCAAATAGTCTTTAGGCAAGATTAGTTCTGATTGGATTATTTAACTGTTTTTTTTACGCGCACCTTTTCCCATTGTACTAATTTAACAAAAAAAAATCAGCTTGTCAAGGGGTTGCCTGGGGTAGTGAGAAAGGCGATTTGCTTGCTGCACGGTTAAGCTAGGATCTGCCTACGATCGCGCGATCGCGGATCTAATCCCCAATTCCACTCAAACACCCCATCTGCCAGAGGTGGGAGGCTGTCCCCAGCAATTCTGTAATATGATGGTTAATGTAAAGAAATGTAAATAAGTTTGATGATAAGCGATCGCGAAGCGCTGCTGCAAGCAGATCCCACAGGAAACAACCAAAGCCGTAAAATAATAGTAATTGGGGCAGGAATTGGCGGACTAACAGCCGCAGCACTTTTAGCGCGTCGGGGATATAAAGTTTTAGTATTAGACCAAGCCTTCGTACCGGGAGGATGTGCATCCACCTTCAAGCGACGAGGATTTATATTTGACGTAGGCGCTACCCAGGTTGCAGGATTAGAAGCGGGTGGAATTCACAAACAAATTTTTGATGAATTAGAAATAGATGTACCGGAAGGGATTCCTTGCAATCCTGCTTGTGCAGTATTTCTGCCTGGGGAAAATGAACCAATTAATGTGTGGCGAGATCCCGAAAAATGGCAATCAGAAAGACAGAAACAATTTCCAGGTAGCGAACCTTTTTGGGAATTAATGGCGACTTTATTTAAGGTTAGCTGGAAATTTCAATCCCGCAATCCGGTATTACCGCCGCGTAACCTGTGGGATTTAGGTCAATTAGTTGGTGCAATTCGTCCAGATACCTTAATTACTGTACCATTTAGTTTAGCCACAGTAGGGGATGCCCTGCGAGGATATGGATTATATGAGGATAGAAGATTAAGAACATTTCTGGATTTGCAATTAAAATTGTATTCCCAGGTAAACGCAGATGAAACAGCCTTACTTTATGCGGCAACAGCACTAGGAGTATCTCAAGCACCCCTAGGATTATATCATCTTCAGGGTAGTATGCAGGTATTGAGCGATCGCTTAGTCGCAGGTTTGGTAAAATGGGGTGGGAAGATTTTAATGCGTCACTCTGTAGAAGATATCGAAATTTATAATAATAGGGCGACTAGTGTCAAAATTAAGAATCTAAAAACAGGGGAAGTTTGGAGAGAAGCGGCAGATGAAGTGGTGGCTAATGTGACTGTGCAAAATCTGGTTAATTTATTGGGGAAACAAGCGCCTATGGGTTATCAGAATCGAGTGGATAAATTATCGCCAGCATCAGGTGCATTTGTGATTTATCTGGGAGTGGAGGAAAGTGCAATTCCCAATAATTGTCCGCCCCATCTTCAGTTTCTCTACGACTATAACGGGGAAATAGGGGAAAATAATTCTCTATTTGTGTCTGTCAGTAAGCCTGGAGATGGTCGTGCCCCAAGAGGTCAGGCTACAATTATTGCATCCTCGTTTACTGATACCCAGATCTGGTGGCAGGGGGAAAAAGAGGATTATGCTAGATTAAAGGAAAAATATACCCAAGAGGCGATCGCTCATTTGGCTGAATACTTCGATCTCAAACCCGAAACCATTATCCACCAAGAAGTAGCGACTCCTCGCACCTTTGCTTATTATACCGGGCGCGATCGCGGAATTGTGGGTGGTATTGGGCAAAGGATACCAACATTTGGTCCTTTTGGTTTTGCTACCCGCACGCCGATTAATCATTTGTGGTTAGTGGGTGATTCTACTCATCCAGGTGAGGGTACTGCTGGTGTGAGTTATTCGGCTTTAACTGCGGTTAGGCAAATAGAGAATGGGGAGTAGGGAGTAGGGAGAATAATTATTGAATAAACCACTAAGACACCAAGGACACTAAGAAATAAATAGAGATATTTATAGCAGAAATGGAGTAATTAGTCAATGGCAATAGAGATAGAAAATAAAGATCAACAACATCCACGAGCAAAGAAAGATGGAGAAGTTGTGGAGCGTTTGTTACAAGAATCTGCTAATGATAATAATTTAGCGGAAGTTGCTCGACTGAGAATTCGCTATGGGGGTTTTCCTGGTGCTAGAAGTATGCAACGTAATTTGGATATTGTGCTTGAGCGGTGGAATTTAACTGAGGAAGGGTTATTTGAGTTAACTCGTCAGATTCATGCTGAGGGGAGGGCATATAAGCGCAATAGTAATGGAGAAGAGCAAGAAGATTGGACTTAATTGTTGGTTATTGGTTGTTTGTTTTGGTAACAGGGAATTAGTCATTATTTTTGAATGCGTGACTTTTGACTTTGGTTATATTAAATCAGTTGGTATGGGGATATTACGTTTTTTTTAACGCAGAGGGCACAGAGGATAACGCAGAGGTACGCAGAGGTTTTTGAGAGTTTGACTAATTACGATCGATTATGTATGATACAACAAATAACGAATAAATAACCAACAACTAATTACTTTCTTCAGATTTATCTGATTCATTCTTGGGGGCTGCGGGTAAATGCTGTAATAACGATTCCTGTTGATGGGGCTGAGGGTTAGTTTCTGTTGGCTGGGCTGTGGGTGGTGATGATTGAGTGAGTGGGGTTTGGGTGGTGGAGTTGGCTGTGGCTTCTTTGAGTGCTGAATTAACTGATTCTAATTTTTGAGCTACTTGAATTTGCTCTTCTAGTTGCTGAGTTGATGATACTAGTTTACTCAAGCCATTCACTAATTCCTTGACATGTTGCCGAAATTGTGGATCTCCTGTTAGCTCATCTAAGTCAGCAGTAATCTTTTGGACATTTTCAAATGTCGATCTTGCTGAATCTAAGGTTTGTTGTAATACTAGGAAATTGGTGGGATTATTGACAGCGGCAGAGACATCGCGTAAGTTGGCAGAGGCTTCTGCTGCATTGGCTGAGAGGGTTTCTAAATTACCTACTATTTTGGCGACATCGACTTTTTCTGTGGTATTTGCTAATCTAGTTACTAGAATAGTCAATTGTTCGCTACTTTGACTGATATTAGTTAATGTTTTTTGTAAAGTTCCCCGATTCGTTACTACTAGTTCATTGGTGGAAGCAGCAAGCTTGGTAAACTCTGTCAAGAGGTTATTTAGATTCCCCTGATTGCTGATTAATGCTCGATCCGCTGATGCCGCAAGTTTACCAAATTGCTGGAGGGTATTATTGAGATTTGCCTGAGTGGTGGTGAGATTTCCCTGAGTGGTGGTGAGTAATTCATTGCTAGATTCGGCAAGTTTACCGAATTTATCGGCAGTATTACCAAATTTATCGGCAGTATTACCAATTCGGTTTGCTGTTTGAGCGGAGACGGCGGTGAGGGTATTTGTGGCAGTGGAAAAAGTTCCTACTTGTTGTCGCACGGAGCGAGTTAATAGAGATAATTCTGCGGTGAGTTTGGCTACTCCACTAGCAGCAAGTGCGGCATTTTTAGTCAAGTTATTAACATTATCGAAAAAGGCAGGATCTGCGTATAATGTGGTAAATTTATCGGTGTTGCGGAGTAATTCAATAAAACTGACTCCAATCTCACCATTCACCCGGTTTTGGTTACAAATTACTAATTTAGTATCGCATTTAGAGCTACCAGGATTAATTCCTTGTATCCCGGAAGGAAGATTTTTGGGCGGTGTTATATCAATGGAAGTTTCACCAATTAAACCAGATTGATTAGCTTCAATTGCGACATTGCGAGGAATGACTAAATTTGCCGAATCTATTTGGATTGTCGCATCCACTCCATTAGTAGTAGCTTTAACATCAGTAATTCTCCCCACATCAACACCACGATAGCGAACAGTTGCGCCTACTTTCATACCAGCAACATCAGTAAAGCTGACAATAAATTGGTAGGTGCGAGCGCCCCACTTCATACCTCTTATCCACAGCACTAACCCAACAAATGCTGCTAATCCTGCCAGAATTAATAACCCAACAGAGCCTTCTCGAATGGTTCGCGATCGCATTATTTCTCCTCACACACCAGTCATTTGTCGTTTAAAAAACAACTAATAATTAATCCTAACCTATTGCCTGAATCGGTCCGTTGATACTAGCACTAAAAAATTGTCGGACTAGAGGATTATCGGTTGTATCGATCTCAGTAACGTGACCTTGCCACTGTACCTTGCCTTTGTAGAGAAAGACAACCCGGTCAGCAGTACGGCGAATGGTGCTATCTTGGTGAGTTACCATCACATAAGTACTGCAACCACCTTCTACGGATTGAAGCTGTCGGACTAAATCCTCAATCACGGTGGAGGCGATGGGGTCAAGTCCAGCGGTGGGTTCGTCGTATAGTAGAACTTCTGGGTTATCTTTGGGATTATGGGGATTGGACATAATCGCACGGGCAAAACTGACACGCTTGCGCATTCCGCCAGATAGTTGTGCCGGATAGCGATCGCAAATTCCAGGTAATCCTACCATTTCTAGTTTTTCTTCCACCAATTGACGAATCTCTTGCTGCGATAGTTTCGAGTGTTGGTGAAGTAAGAATCCGACATTTTCTGCTACTGTGAGGGAGTCGAACAATGCCGCCTGTTGGAATACCATCCCGATCCCGATAGGATCTGCAGCATCTTCGATTAAGCCTTTACGCTTTTCCCCCTGGATGTAAATTTCCCCGCCATCAGATGGAGTTAAGCCTGCAATAATCCGCAGAATGGTAGATTTACCTGTACCAGAGGGACCAATAACGCCTAGAGCCTCACCTCGATAAATCGTGAGATCGACTTCATCAAGGATGATATTACCACCAAATGACTTGGAGACTCCTTTTAGTTCAATTAGTGGCTCAGTCATTTTGGGATGGGGAGTGGGGAGTAGGGAGTAGGGAGTAGGGAGTAGGGAGTAGGAAAGAGGAATTTTCATTCTTAATCTGTAGGGTGTGTTAGCGTAGCGTAACGCACCATCCACACGACTAATAATATTAACGCAAGTTCTACAGGATTTACCTTAACATTATCTATTCAAATTCAGGAGGCCATAGTTCTGATACAGGAATTTCCCAGCCAGGAAATAGCTCTGGAATGGTGAGAATATCATTATTAGTCAAGATAGTTGCCTCACCTGTCGGACGATAGATAGTTACAGTTTCCTTGTCTGGATCGATCAGTATACCAACTCGAGTGCCTAAGCTTAAAAAGAATTGAATCTTTTCTTGAATCGGTTTAATTCTATCGGTTTTTGATTTAATTTCTACCATCAAATCCGGCACGACTTCGGCAAAAGCACGAGGGCTATGTTTGAGCCTTTCTGCACTGACAAATGAGACATCAGGAGCGCGTAAGTCTTGGTTGTCATTAGGTAAACGGAAGCCAGCCGCAGCCCCTGTAACTCGTCCCAATTTCCGGGCGAGTACCCATGGACCTAAGAAAATAATTAACCGAGAGCCAATTTCGTCTGATGTGTAATCTGATGGACCCATAACAATAATACTCCCATCTATCAGTTCTAACTGGTAATCTAGATTATCATCTTTTAGTTTTGTTTGTAGTCTTTCTAAGTCACTAATAGTTAGGGACATGAGAATTAGTTCTCCAAAATATTGTTGTTATTTACGAGACTGAGCCTACTAACATTATCTATTCAAATTCAGGAGGCCATAGTTCTGACACAGGAATTTCCCAGCCAGGAAATAGCTCTGGAATGGTGAGAATATCATTATTAGTCAAGATAGTTGCCTCACCTGTCGGACGATAGATAGTTACAGTTTCCTTGTCTGGATCGATCAGTATACCAACTCGAGTGCCTAAGCTTAAAAAGAATTGAATCTTTTCTTGAATCGGTTTAATTCTATCGGTTTTTGATTTAATTTCTACCATCAAATCCGGCACGACTTCGGCAAAAGCACGAGGGCTATGTTTGAGCCTTTCTGCACTGACAAATGAGACATCAGGAGCGCGTAAGTCTTGGTTGTCATTAGGTAAACGGAAGCCAGCCGCAGCCCCTGTAACTCGTCCCAATTTCCGGGCGAGTACCCATGGACCTAAGAAAATAATTAACCGAGAGCCAATTTCGTCTGATGTGTAATCTGATGGACCCATAACAATAATACTCCCATCTATCAGTTCTAACTGGTAATCTAGATTATCATCTTTTAGTTTTGTTTGTAGTCTTTCTAAGTCACTAATAGTTAGGGACATGAGAATTAGTTCTCCAAAATATTGTTGTTATTTGCTAGAAGTAGCTTACTGAGAGGTTATCAGTATTCTTAGGGAGGATAATTTTGATCGCCCTAAATCCCCCTGCCCTTCCGGAAGGCTTCGCCAACAAAAGTGGGACTTTAGATCTCTTGCTAAAATGCACCAAACCCCTTAGTAAGGGAAGGGAGCCTGATTTTTCTTGCTTCCCCCCTCGATTGGGGATGGGATAGAGGGGGGTAAGTTTTCTCTGAGACCCGATAGTTTCTATTGTAATATAAAGATAGCTAGTCTATCGGATACAATAAATTGGGGGCTGTGTCGGGTGCGTGCGATCGCTCAGAGAAAAACTAAGGCGATCGGCATTGCCGAAAAAAATGTAGTAAAATAGAGCAAAAATCAGGTATCATCCTGCAAATGCGTTGTAAAGATTGCCTAGGCAAAGGGATGCGACTATTCATGCCATCAGACTTCTTGCGAGGTTAAGCAAAGGTAAATAATCAGTTATTTTAGTAATATAAGCGTTGATGTTAAACATAAAAAATAGAATAAATATGACGAGAAATACTAATTTATTTTCAGGCGAAATCTTTGCCTTAAAAGATAAATATGATGATACTCAAGTCTCTCTTTCAGATGAGCAAATCAACGAAAAATACAAGAAAGGAGAGATCAGAATTGTTACGGAGCAAGCTCGTTATCCACTTGACAGCATAGAAACTATGCTTGATAGTAAAAAGTATATCTTAAATCCTGAATACCAACGGAGAAAAAGGTGGGACGATACTCGTAAATCTCGTTTAATAGAATCATTTCTAATGAATGTACCGATTCCGCCAATCTTTCTGTATGAAGTAGATTACTCTATTTATGAAGTAATGGATGGTCAGCAAAGGCTAACGGCTATTTTTGATTTTTATAAGGGAAAATTTAACTTGAAAGGATTGGAATATTGGGGGGAACTTAATGGGCGAAATTATCAAAATTTACCTGAACAAGTAAAAAAAGGGATAGACAGGCGTTATTTATCTTCTATCGTGTTGTTGCAGGAAACAGCCAAAAGTGAAGAAGAGGCTGAACGTTTAAAACAAATAGTTTTTGAAAGATTGAATAGCGGTGGAGAAAAGCTAACACGTCAAGAAACAAGGAATGCTTTACATAATGGCAAGTTTAATCAACTTTGTATAAAACTTGCCCAAAATGACTCTTTCCGTAAAATGTGGAAAATACCTATGGAAAGTGAAGGAGAAGAAAAGTTGCTTGAAAGCGAATCTTATCGCAAAATGGAAGATGTTGAATTGGTTTTACGATTTTTTGCTTATCGTCATATAGACAAATTAAAATCACCCGTAGATAAATTTTTAGATGACTATTTAAAACAGGCAAATGGTTATGATGATGAAACAATAAAAAATCTGGCAAATCTTTTTAATGAAACTATTAATTTGATTTATTATATATTTGGAGATGAAGCTTTTATACGCCCAAAACAAGAGCGTGATAGTAAAACGCCACTAAAAACTATTTACGATCCAATAATGCAGGTGTTTGCAAATAATATTTTGTACAAGGAAAGTTTCGTCAAAAATAGGGAATCTATACGAAGTAATTTATATTCAAATAAACAATTGCTATACATCAAGGAAGAAAATAACAGATCCCTCTTTGATGGTAGATACAATAACAAAAAAGATGTAGAAGCACGTATAAAGTATTTTCATGATTTCCTGCAAGACTATATCTAATAAAATTTGATATAAATTATGAATCCAATATCATTGGATAACTTCAAAAAAGAAGTCGATCGAGTACGAGAATATTTGAAATATATTCAGTATGTAGATGATCTAGCTGGCTATGTTGTTGTAGAATTATTCAAAATGAGCCACATCAAGAACTTAAAATTTCTGAAAAAACAAATATTGCTGTGAGCGTCGATCCTACAATCAGAGAAAATCAAAAATTTTACATAGTAAAGAAATTATGATTTCATCTTGCAAGTCGTTATGTTCTAATATCGGACATTTGGCACAATTCTCAACTGGCTGATAACAATTATGCAAGATGTCCGATATTACAAAGGAAAACTTGTGTTATGTCGCCGATTAATTCTGCTCAGTTGCTGATTCCAACCCAAAAACGCGACAAAAGGCTTTATCTACCTTATATCCTGAATCAATAGATTCCAATGGATCTTTCCGGAGGCGGTGGCGCAAACACAAGACAATCACGCGGCGGATATCATCAACTGTAACTTCATTCCGTGCCTCTAAAGCTGCGATCGCACGAGCTGCCCGATTAGTTACAATATCGCCCCGGAGTCCATCTACGTCAAGTTCTGAACAAACCTCAGAAATCTTCACCCGCAACTCATAGTCCATTTCAACGTGAGGGAGTTTTTCTTGAGCAGAGACTATCTTCTCCTGCATTGCTTCTTGAGGAGTCTGATGCTTTTGAATGTAGTCTAGGGGATTTTGGTCAAATTCTGCCCGTTCCTCTACAATCTTAACCCTCATCGCAGGTTCTCTAACAGTGCGAATTTCGGCGTGCATCCCGAAACGATCTAAAAGTTGGGGGCGCAATTCACCTTCTTCTGGGTTACCGGAGCCAACTAAGACAAAGCGGGCGGGGTGGCGAATGGAAATTCCTTCTCTTTCTACTGTATTCCAGCCACTAGCAGCAGAATCGAGTAGTACGTCAACTAAATGGTCATCGAGTAGGTTAACTTCGTCTACATAGAGGATACCGCGATTAGCTTTAGCTAGTAATCCCGGTTCAAAAGCTTTTACCCCTTCTGATAGGGCTTTTTCAATATCAATTGTGCCGCAAACTCGGTCTTCCGTTGCGCCCAAGGGTAAGTCAACCATGGGGACTTTTTTCTTGACAGTTTGGCGTAAATCTGGTAAAGAATTATCAGTCTTCATCCAATCTGGGTCATTGGGGTCGCTATTGAAGGGGTCATCGGCAACCACGTCAATTTCTGGCAATAAGTCAGCCAATGCCCGAATAGTAGTAGATTTTCCCGTTCCGCGATCGCCCATAATCATGACACCGCCAATTTTGGGGTCGATGACGTTGAGGAGTAGAGCCAGTTTCATTTCTTCCTGACCTACTATGGCGGTGAAGGGAAATACTACGCGGCGAGAATTCATGGGCGCTTGGGCTGTCGGACTCACTTTTTGTACCTAAAATCGTTAATGACGTTTTTCATTGTCCCATACTGGATGCGTTTGGGGAGTTTTGGGTGTAG
>NZ_JAMZMM010000477.1 GCF_024178385.1 Limnofasciculus baicalensis BBK-W-15
AAGGGGTAAGATCAGTCGATATAGGATGGTAGGGAGTGAGACGCACTCGCCACACACTAGATTCTCTGAACAGCTCGGCGGGACAGCAAGATCTGTACAGTGTACGTCGTCAGCCGCCTCCAATCTGTATAAGAGACAATCTTTCCCTACTCCCTACTCCCTACTCCCCACTCCCTACTCCCTACTCCCCACGATCGATAATTGCACCTTGTTGCTCTAGTTGCAGCTTCATCTCCTCAGATAATCCTGAATTATTGCCAAACTGAGTGCCATGAATATTAACACCGCTAAGGTTAGTTCCGAAAAGTTTAGCTCCCCTAAGATCTGCATGACTTAGATTCGCACTGCTAAGATTGACATGGCGTAATACAGCATTTCTTAGATCTGTACCACTGAGATTCCCATGGCTCAAGTCTACCCGACTCAAATCGGCGCGACTCAAATCTGCATGGATTAAGCTAGCATGGGTGAGGTTAGCACCGATCAAGTTGGCTCCCGTGAGATTAGCATGGTTAAGCCTGGTATGGCGTAATTGAGAATTTTTGAGGTTAGCATCACTCAGATTAGCATTACTGAAATTGGCATTGCTCAAATCGGCATCGCTCAAGTTAGCATATTGCATATCAGCTCCTCTAAAATCCGAACCGTTCAAGCTAGCACCACTAAGATTAGCCCCGTTCAGTTCTGCTTGCTGTAATTCAGCACGACGAATATTAGTATTAGTCAAATTAGCGCGATTAAGCTTAGTTTGTCGCAAGTGAGCGCAACGGAGGTCAGCATCTTTAAGATTAGCATCACTCAAATTGGCACGATTGAGCATTGCACCACTTAGATCTGTATGTTCAAGGGTAGCGCGGCTCAAATTAGCGTTACTCAGTTTTGCCAGACTCAAGTCAGCGTAACTTAGATCGGCATCGCTAAGTTCAGCATCTCGCAAATCAGCCGCCATTAAATCCGTACTGCGGATATCAGCCCCCCTAAGCTCCGCACCACGCAAGTCGGTTCCTTTTAGTTGAGAAAAAACTCGATAGGCATCTAGATTAATGGATATTTTATCTCCAATATTAGAACTATTAAAATCATCAGACGATCCGTTTATCTTAACTAAATCATAGTGAATATCTTCATTATAAAGAGTCAATACAATATTAAATGTCTCCAAGAAATGAATAAACCATTGACATTCATTCTCCGGAAATTTCTCGTAATATTTAATTAGCCGAGCAATGGAAACTTCTAAATGATTTTGAGCAGATTTACAAATGAGCGTAATTTTGAGCAGAGTTATGACAATAAATAGAGGATTTCCTTCCATTGTCAGTGCAATAAATAGGGAAGAAGGCTGCTCGCCATCTTCCGTCGTCATAAATTCGATCGCTCTCCGACAGGTACGGAGGAGCAAATCATCGGTTAATGGTTTATGATTATACTTTTCGTAGAGATTATTTAGCTTAGGAAAAAATTGCAATTCTATCAATTTCAAGTAGTTATTGTTGTTGTGGGAAAACACCAAGTATTTTTTAAAGCTTTGCTTGAATTCCCTATACTCAACATTTTTTACCTGCCGTAGGAAAAGACTTGCCTGATTTAAGTAACTGAACGATAGCTGTTGAGAACTGACTTTTTTGATTAAGTGAATGACTTGATTACCTAATTTAGTTGGATTGGTAATTTCTTCTTCCTGATACTTAGGCGAATTACAACGAGCCGTGTACATTGCTAGCTCAAATTTAAACTTTTTCTTGAGGCGTTTCGATAAATCTTTAGCAATTTCCCTTTGTTCAATTGGATTCTGGGCATCAAGGTACTGAGGCACTAATAAGTAAGATCGATATCTCTCACTCCAATGCTCTTGTTTCAGGAAGCTATGGGGAGATGTAAATAGCTTTAGCTCTTCATAATCTTGACTTTTGATAAAATTACTCAGAAACCTACCCAGATAACTGAAATTCTCAGATAACTTAGGCGGGTTAACCTCAATATCAGCCAAGATTTGAACTAAGTTTTCAATTTCCTGATATTTCCTCTTAGCGGACCAGTTATTAATTAGAATGTAGTAGGATCGTTTGAGAGTATTTCTAAATTCTTCCTCATTGTTGCGAGAAACAATTTGAGAAAATGCCTGATTAACATGGGGGTTAGTTTGAGTATTGCCAAGCAGAAATAACTGCTTGAATTCAACCAAGACAGTTTCTGGAGGCGCTTGATTAACAATATCAAGAAGGAACTTATAAATAATGTCTTGAGATTGAGCAATATTTAGCTCATTGAATTGATTTTTATCCACAACGGAATTAGATCGGTATTCACCCGATAAGATGCGTCCATTCATCTTTCTTCCCCCTTGGAGACTCCCGCTATACCTGTACTCAGGTTAGCGGCGAGAGGAAAAGGGGGGCGGGGTCTAGGCAAAATAAGATTAACTTTAAATTGAAACAAAAGTGCAGATTTTTTGATTGGAAACCTACAAAACCTCGGATTTCTCCGATAAAGTTAGCTTAGACAAAGTTAGCGGTCGGTACTATCTCTTAGGCACTGTCTCCCAAATGACTGTTTAACCTAAGAGTTTTAGAGCGAAAGACTAGCTACGCATCCTTCGGTAAGAACTTAAACGCTTGCCACTAACGTAGGTAAGTCGACCTGAGTCTGGTCAACTAGGGCTATCTTACAAGCCCCCGTTATAGTCGGTACTCCGATTTAACGGTGGGTTGTTGACAACATAGCAAAGGGCTAGATTCCCCACCCAAATCTGGCAAAATAGGGGAATTGATTGCCATCACCGTACCTACCACTCCTCTTCTGGGACGATCCTCCCATCCCAATCAAACCAACAGTTACAATCCATTCTATAGCAAAAGTCAAAAGTCAAAAGTCAAAAGTCAAAAGTGAAATACCTGCTGTGAATTAATTCTGGCGTTTTCGGATGTCCTAACAGCCCTGGCGACTGCTATACATAGCCATCTTCATATCATAGCCCAGGTCATTCAAGGAAAGTCAAAAGTCAAAAGGATGAAGTAAACAAATACTTTCACTCCACTCCCCACTCCCTACTCCCTACTCCCTACTCCCTACTCCCCCTATCCCCGTTGTTGTAATTGTTTGATTCTCTCCAAACTACCAGTAGGAATCGAGGAAATAAGCTGGCGAGTATAGTCAGTTTGGGGTTCCCAGTATATCCTCTCAGCTCGATCGATTTCTTCAATTTTGCCCTTATTCATTACCATAATACGATCGCTCATAAATTTCACCACACTTAAGTCATGAGAAATAAAGATATAGGTTAGACTCCACTGACGTTGCAAATCTTTCAGTAAATTTAGTACTTCTGCTTGTACTGAAACATCCAAAGCCGAAACTGATTCATCACAGATAATCAATTTTGGATTAGGATCTAGAGCCAATGCTCTCGCAATACAAACCCGTTGACGTTGCCCCCCGGAAAACTCATGAGGATAGCGATTCATCCGATCCGGATCTAATCCCACATTCTTTAACATATCACTAGCGCGATCGCGACGTTCCCGATCGTTTTTACCCCAACGGTGAACGATCAATGGCTCCATCACCGCATCGCCAATCTTGATGCGAGGATCGAGGGAGCTAAATGGATTTTGGAAAACAATTTGCATATCGCGCCGCAATTGCCGCAATTTGTCACCTTTAAGATAAGTAATATCTCGCTCGTTAAATTCCACCTCCCCACCCATCGGTTCAATTAAGCGTAATAATGTTCTAGCTAAGGTAGATTTTCCACAACCAGATTCTCCCACTAATCCCAATGTTTCTCCTGAAAATACATCAAAGGAAACATCATTTACCGCCATAGTATAACCTTTTTTTGTACCAAACATGCCCTTGTTAGGAAAGCCAACCCGTAGGTTACGGATAGAAACAATAGGTTTAGGGG
>NZ_JAMZMM010000478.1 GCF_024178385.1 Limnofasciculus baicalensis BBK-W-15
TTATTAAGATTAATTCTCAATACTTGACGAGATTGCGTCGTTTCAGCTATTGTGGGCTAATAATCCAAAGGAGGGCTAATAACCTTTTTCAGATTTATACGCTATTGTGAGCCACTTCAATACTTTATAATATCTATTTTAGGAATCAATAATAATTTCCCGATCGGAAGAAAATTGCTGTAGGGGCGAGTTGCTTGCATAAATAATTTGTGCCACTAACAAATAACCTCATAGACTCGGCATCTTCACTATTAATTTTATCAATGGTAAAATACTGGCTGTTTATATAGATAATCAGGGAAGAGATATGGCTTTCGTCCATGAAATTAAATTTTTTCGGGATCGAAAATCTGGCAATCTGAAAGTCGCGCTTTACGATAAACCACCATTTTTTGCTAACGAGTTTTGGATTAAAAACATAGATGCCTCCGATTTGGGATTATCCCGTAAGCCAAAAGGTTTAAAACTTGAGCAAAAATACAGTGTGGATTCCCTTGGTATCAAACCTTTTCCAGCTTCTAAACCAGAATTTGATTTTATTGATAAAGCTTCTGAAGCTGCCTTTTTTGTCGCTACTCAAGTTATCAAAACACAAATATAGCAACCGCCACAGCAGAGAGGACATTCTCAGCTAGCAAATTCTCACAAGGGGCACAGAGCCAATTGTGAGAATCGACGAAAGCACTTTCGTCGGTTAAGGCATTCTCAGCTAGCAAATTTTAACAAGGGGCTTAGAGCCAATTGTCCTAAGCCCCTTGGCGGTTGCTATATCTAGAGGCTCTGCCTCATCCTGCAAAAATCAATCAACTGAAAGGGCGATTGCTTGTTTGTGGGGAGAAAGGCGATCCCTTTGGCTGCCGTTGCGATCGCGCAAAACCGTGACAGGTGGAGGCAGAGCCTAATGAATATAGCAATCCTAAATCAGTTGTGGCAATTTTCTGTGTCGCGATCCTTACTATACCTGGGTTTCAAGCCTCTCACTTGTTACGACTCATTTAGGGTTGCTATATTATATTTGACTGTGCTACAATCATGCAGTTTGTATCAATAATTGGCAGCTTAGGTTTTAAGTAACAATCCCCTCTGGTATATGGCGTTATCTCTTGACCAAATTGAAAAAACGATAGAAGCTATTGATTGTTGGACTGATTCTTTAAGCAGCCAATACGGACGCTTACTTAACTGGCAAAATCCCTCCGATCCGTTCTGGCATTATGGGATTGGCTTGTCAGATACGCATATTTTTGACACGGGTCGAGGGTTATGTCCTTTTAAGAGAAGTGAAGCAAATTTTGTTATTGGCATCGAAGACATTGCTTTTCCGCCAGATCAAACAATTAAGCGGCTCAAGCAAGCTCTATATGTTTTTGCAGATTGGGAATATACTTTGCCCGGTTGGAATTGTGAGCATCTTGGTCGGTTAATTGCCACAGATCAACCAAGATGTTATCAAAGTAGACCTATTTGGTGGTTATGCAACATGACTCCAGAAGGTGATCATAAAACTGCCCGTCAGATTTTTCAAGACTATTTGCGGTGCACTTAATCGATGATGCTGGCAGTAAACTCTTGACTCATAGCCATGTCTTAGCCAAGTTTCCTAGTCTCCGACTAGGAACCCTATCTAGAGGCTCCGCTTCATCCTTGACAAATCAATCAACACTAGTAATTTTTGTCAACTTAATTTAGATACCTTTACCCTAGGCCAAGGAATACTTGATTTAGTTGCCAGAAAATTAGCAACTGCTGCTGCACCATAGCGATTGAGATGACTAGGATCTGTAAAATATTGATTTTGATTTTTCCACTCTTGAACTAAATTAATAAACACAAATTCACCACTAGCAGATTGACGCTCCAGCAACTGTCGGAATTGCTCTTCGCGAGCTAGACGCACTGAGTCTAAATAATCTTTATTTAGGGGTAAATTGACAATTACTAACGGAATCTGTTTTTCCGATGCAAACGCTTTAACTCTATCAAGAGCAACTGCTTGCTCTCCACTGAAACTAAAAGGTTCATAATCGGCATCATAGCTACCTGAAACTCGCGGATTGCGCTGATAATAGATTTTAGGGTCAAATTTATTATCCAATGGCAGGAAGCCATTAGCATCAATAGCAGTACCACTATAACTATTATTTTTCTTTGCCATTAATAAGCCAGAATCAGACTCTCCATCCCCTCCTTCTAATTTAATCATCCGTAGGGCAGGCATCTTGCCTGCCACTGAATTATCCCCTGCCACTAAATTCTCCTTCCCAGAAATACTAGATCCAGAAATATCCTCACAAGGATCTATAGTAATAGATTCCCCTTCAGGTAATTCCGGGCGATTACCTGCAATTATTTCCTGATATCCTGGAGACTTTGTTAGACTAGTAAAAGTACGATCTCCTCTGCCACTATTAAAGGCTCTCACTCCATCTGCCCAAATAATTAACTGAGGTAATTCTTCAGGAGTTAAAAGTTGCCTCAGTTGGAAATCAACAAATTGAGCAGTAGCCCCATTAACACTAAAATTAAAAACTTTCAGGTTACCTTTTCCCTGTTTAGCTAATGCCTGTTGCAATTGTTGCGGATCGATTCCTACCAATGCCCTCGAACTACCTACTATTAAAATATCAGGAGTACCAACAGCCGCAATATAAGATAAATATAGGAGAATTTGTTCTTCAAAAATAGGATTATTAAAGCTAGAAAAGGATAGGGAAGGAGTATTGTTTTTTGCCTTTTGTCTGGCAATATTTAGATTTCGATAATATTCTGCTACTTTCTTTTGGGCAAAAGCCCGTTTGGGGTTATCTACGGGGACAGATTCCATAGCTGCGATCGCTTCTAACCATCCTACCACGACTAAATCCCAGTCTGCCGGGGATTTGGCGGATTGGGTGAGGGTGGCAGTATTTGTGGCTTTGCCGATGGCTTTGGTAAAGGGATCGATTGGGGTACACTTTGAGGAGGTTTGACTGGATTGGGCGGTGAGGTGTGTTGAGATTGGGGTACAACTGCTGGTAAGGGTAACTAAGACTAATGTTGCTGCACTGGAGAATCGAGCGAGCGAGGATAGTTGTCTAATTTGGGATAACTTATACATTTAAGTACCTATTCTTAAATATTCGATCCGTACTTCTTTGACACTATTTGGCTCGTTATTATAAAATACATCTCTACCTATCTCCTGAAAACCTAATTCCTGAAATTGGGCGAGTTCGATGTTAGATAATGCCCAAGGCGGGCTATCTCCTTCAGGCTCCCTATCGCGCAGTCTGGTAATTACTAATAGAGTACCTTCTGGAGCTACTGCTTTAGCAATTTCTGTAATTATTTGCGATCGCACGCTCAAAGGTAAGGATTGGATGTTGCGACATTCTAACACGAAGTCGAACTTTTGCTCCCATTCTCTGGGCAGGTTGAATAAATCGGCAACCAGATAATTTACGCCAGATTCAGGGAATCTTTCCCGACACCAAGCTATGGCTGTTGGTGAAATATCAAAAGCAGTCACTTGGAAACCTTTAGCTGCTAAAGCTTCGGCATCATCCCCCAATCCGCAGCCAAGGATTAATCCTAATTTTCCTTCTGGTTGTGGTGGATAACTTTTTAACCAATCTTGGAAATAGGGATGAGGTGTTAATTTTACCCAAGGTACTTGGGTGGGATCTCCTTTTGCTTCCTGGTATAATATTTCAAACCATCCAGATGGTTGGGAATTTTCCAATGCTGCTGCTGCTAGTTGCCTTACTTTTTCTCTGATAGTGTCTGGTTGTTGTTCAAACATAGTTATAAATTTAGGGCGATTGCGCTGTAATAATTCCAATTATAGGGAGGATACTGTTACTGTGGGGACAAATAACTATATTTGCTAAAACCAGATCCTCCCACATAATTTACTAGCCCCTAGCC
>NZ_JAMZMM010000074.1 GCF_024178385.1 Limnofasciculus baicalensis BBK-W-15
AACCAATAACCAATAACCAATAACCAATAACCAATAACCAATAACCAACAACCAACAACCAATAACCAACAACCAACAACCAACAACCAATTACTCTCGATCTGATTCTGGAGAACGAGGACGAATTTGTTCGGCTTCCGGGCAGTCATCAGAAACTAAGGGATCGAAGTTTCCTCTGGTTACAGAAGCGAGTTTCTGAGTGATGGAACCAATACTTTCTAGTCGAACCATTTCTTCCCAAGAGCTAATTTCATCTTCTTCTTCAGTCTCATAACGAATTGTTACTAAATCTCCCTCAATCTCGGTTATCTGAGCGCGTTCAATCCAACGTTGCTGGTCCCGCAAGAAAACGCAGACTTCACGACCATCGCAACAGAGTTGATAAATCTTGCGGTGTAGCATATTTTGCTTCTCCTAAGCAGATAACTCTTCAAATACTTGTAGAGCAAGTTGATCTTTATTTTGGGATACAATTTCCCTTAGAACTTGACATCGGTTTAAGCGGGCAGGGTTCTCCCTCGTCAAAAGGGATAACCCTTAACGAGCTTTCCCTTTCAATGCTTAAAAGTTTAGCTTCCATTCACTATTAACTGTACAGTATTCTCATGGGTTGATTTCAACCATTGACATTCTTGTCTTAACTGTGTACCGCTCATAGAAATCCAGACAAATCTACTCAGGAGTGGAGATGGTTAGACAACTACATTTGTAATCTTAGTCCAAAGTCCTAAAACTACAGGGATAAACAGCGATCGCACAATCCCCTCAAAAGCATCGGGGATTACTTTTCTAACTATGTTCATGCTGCCATTGGTATCAGCATTTATTATTTCACCCGGTGAACAGGCGGGAGTTTGGAACTGTTCGCTGAAAGCCGATCATATATGTACAAAGCTTTTGATATTTGGGTAGCGATCGGGCAGATGAGTAGCTATCCTTTCTCTGAACTGAAGTACAGTATTTCAAAGCGATTGACCTGCGTTTTTTACGGATGGAATGGTCTGAATTGTTCAGATACTAGTATTGTGACATACTACTTGCTCTATCTGCTGGAGGCAAGAGAGAGATCTCAGCTCAATGACCCAAAAGTGAGGAGTAATGGGTAGACATGGATACAAAGTAGGTTAAAGTCGCGTTATCTTAACTTAATAACTCATGGGCATCGACACGATCGAGTGGCGACCAGAAGCTTCTCGTTCGATTTGACCAGAGTTCACAGCTTCACACAAATCAGTCAGCGCATCTAAATCTGATGCCTGGTAACCCTTCATTGCTAGTACCTGGCGAATTAACCCCTCAGAAGCAACACTGAGACAACCTGTTTGAAGAGCTGACTGTACAAGGGTGCGAATCATGGAACTCAATCGTCTGTATAAGGAATCTTCATTAAGTATCCTTTCCTGCTGGTCTGGAGTAATTGATTTGGGTTGGGTGATTTTTGTGAGTTTTGATACTTTCTTCAAGTGATTCAGATCACAGGGGGGAGTGGGGAGTCTGAAAACTCGGTTAGGTAAACCTAATCTCTAATCTCTGTGTTGACATTTAGATTGATGTGTGTAACTATTAGAGATGGCGTGTTTCAACAATCACTCCTTCGGGTCGCTAACTCAACGGTAGAGTACTCGGCTTTTAACCGATAAGTTCTGGGTTCGAATCCCAGGCGACCCATTTTTATCCATAAGATTTAATTATGTTTTTTCTACTGGGAGTAGATATAGCGCTGCGCTCCTCCTGTGGTTACACATTAAAATATGGATGGTCGATCGGGAACGTTTTAGAACACTTGTACTGTAAATATGGCAGCGGGCACTGCTATACCAGAAGATCTAGATATTATTTTAGATAATGTTGAAAAATATCTTAAGATTATAAGACAAGAAAAAACTAGCACTAAACGATACCAAAAGTTAGGAGGACGATTTATGGCTCTCGTACCCATGCGGCTGTTGTTGGATCATGCAGCGGAGAACGGCTACGGCATTCCGGCGTATAACGTCAACAATATGGAGCAAATCCTGTCGATCATGCAGGCTGCTATTGAGGCAGATAGCCCAGTAATTTTACAAGCTTCTCGCGGTGCCCGCAGCTATGCAGGTGAGCATTTCCTCCGTCATTTGGTGATAGCGGCGGTAGAAACTTACCCCCAAATCCCCATCGCCATGCACCAAGATCATGGCAATTCACCAGCTACCTGCTATTCTGCCATTCGCAATGGTTTTACCAGTGTGATGATGGATGGTTCGCTAGAAGCAGATGCCAAGACTCCAGCTAGCTTTGAGTATAACGTTACTGTTACCGCCGAAGTGGTGAAAGTTGCTCACGCTGTTGGCGCTAGTGTTGAAGGTGAACTCGGTTGCCTAGGTTCCCTGGAAACTGGTATGGGTGAAAAAGAAGATGGCCACGGTGCAGAAGGGAAACTATCTCACGATCAATTATTAACCGATCCTGATGAAGCGGTTGAGTTTGTTGAGCGCACCCAAGTGGATGCCCTGGCTGTCGCCATTGGTACTAGCCACGGTGCTTATAAGTTTACCCGCAAGCCAACTGGTGAAATTCTGGCTATTAGCCGGATTGAAGAAATTCACCGCCGCTTACCTAATACCCACTTGGTAATGCACGGTTCCTCCTCCGTACCGGAAGATTTGATTGCCATCATCAACAAATACGGTGGTGCAATTCCCGAAACCTACGGCGTACCTGTTGAAGAAATTCAAAAAGGCATTAAGAGTGGTGTGCGGAAGGTAAATATCGACACCGACAACCGCTTGGCTATCACCGCTGCTATCCGGGAAGCTGCTTTCAAAGATCCCAAAAACTTTGACCCCCGCCACTTCATGAAGCCTTCTATTACTTACATGAAGAATGTTTGTTTAGAGCGTTATCAGCAATTCGGTACTGCCGGAAATGCTAGCAAGATTAAGCAGATGACTCTGGATGACTATGCGGCTAAGTATGCTAAAGGCGAATTGAGTGCTGTCACCAAGAAGACTGTGGCAGTTTAATTTTCGATACATCTTCAGACTAGTCGTGTTGCTTGTCTGAAATGATATAGAGATTTTGTGGGTGGCTCTTGAGAGTCACCCAATTTTTTGCATGGGAGAAGGCAGGAGGATTTGAGAAAAAACAGGGCTTGAGAGATTGGAGTTTGTAAATCTATGTAAAGTAGAAGGTGATGATTACTCAGTTAAACCACGAAAAAGCGTACTTACAACCCCATTATGTAAAGTTTTATTAAGAAAAGTAAATAAAGCTTGCAAATATCTGCCATAAAAATTAATAATTATAATAATCGAAGCTGACATCCCCGTGTTAAAAGACTGGGAAGTGTCAACAACCTTGGCGAATGTTGCTGCCAGTGGCGGGAACTCAATTAAATTTCTCTAAAAAACAGGAGTATTTGTAAATGTTCGGTTTGTTTAACAAAAAATCTCAAGACAATGGCTCTGCTCCCAAAACTAAAAAATCTGAGGGGTATTTCCTGGAGTTAGACGAAACTGGAAATGTTAAGTCAGAGGCTCCAGCACCAGTAGCAGCAAAAGTAGCAGCACCTGCGGCTGAAACACCAGCAGCAAAAGTAGCTGAAGCGCCAAAAGCAAAGACAAAGACATCTGTTAAAAAAGCAGCAACATCTGAAAAAGCTAAGGTGGCAACTCCAACTGTTGCAGTTAGCAATCCTAGAGTTGAACCTCAGCCTGGGGTAACATTTGCCCCCAATAATTTACTACCTTTGACTACTAATAATAGTCGCCGTCGCCCTGGTCCAAGTATGAATAGTTTCTTGGATATGGCAAGCCAGATGAAGACTCCTGCTAAGTAAGAAAATAGTCATATTGCTTTAAAATCTCACCTTTTGATGGGGTGAGATTTTTATGTTATAGCGAGGGACTAGGGGCTAGGGACTAGGGGCTAGGGAAGAAAGCTGCAAAATCAAGGGTTTGAGGAATTTAGAATGTCTTAACCGCCCTGGCGGTTGCTATATTTTAGTCTAGTTTTGGGTATTTTCGCTGACTATCGGGATAACCTTGAGGGTTGGAAAAGGATTCCATGGGTAAAGTGTTATTAAACCAAACTGCCTGCTGAGGTAAAGAAATCGGTATTCCTGCTTTGTCAAACGCCACTGTTAAAAGTCTGCGAAATTCTCGTGCCACTTCCCATTGCTTTAAGGGTTGAGTCTTAATCCATACGCGAATTATGATTCCCCGACTACCAAAGTCATCAACTCCTAAAATTTCTGGCTGATCTAGAATATTCTTCCGCCAAATGGAGTCTTGGATCATCTCCTGAGCAACCTTTTTAATTAGCTCCAAGGCTTGGTTAATATCAGTTTGGTAACTGACTGGAATTGCTAAATCAGCTCTGGACCAACTACTCGAAAGATTAGCGACAATCTTTATTTCGCTATTGGGAATTGTAATTAATCGCCCTTCTGCATCCCGTAACTGAGTAATCCGCAAATTCATATTTTCCACTAAGCCTCCCACATCGGCTACGGCAATGACATCACCGATTGCGTATTGATCTTCAAAAATAATGAAAAAGCCGTTGATTGCATCTTTAATTAAGTTTTGAAAAGCCAAAGATAGGGCAAGCCCAATAATTCCTGCTCCCGCTAGTAACGGAGCAATATTAACACCTGTCACTGCAAGAGCGACTAGTAAACCAACTGAAATCCCTCCAAAAGTGACAATACTTTTCGTGACTCCAGAAATCGTATAGATCCGCAATTGTGAGCGTCTAGACCCCTCTGGAGTGAGTAATTTATTACTAGATAATACAGATGAAAAGCGGTCAATCAAGGCATAGCATAATCGAATCCCTACATAGGTACTCAAACCTACAATTGCGACTTGTAAAGGAATTTGGAAACTTGAAACAATCAAAATTTGTATGGCACGGGTATAAGGAAATAAATTCAAAATAAATAGACTTCCCCCCGCCCAGATGGTAACTTGAGCAACTTGAAGCAGTCGGTGTTGAACTTCTTTTAGATTCCACTTTTCTTTTTGGATAAGCTCAGTGGATATGGGGTCAGTACTCAAGGAATTGGAGGGATCTAAGTTCTCTTTTGATAGTTTTGAGCGCCGTTCACAACGGCAGATAGCCAAGCTAGCGATAATCATCACAATACCTGTACCAGTAGCTATCCCACTTTGATGAATCAAAACTTGGGGTTGTCGTTCTTTCTTTGCCTGTTTAAGTCCTTCTTTCAAATCATCAATAATCTGATTTGTTCTTGTTTCAATCGAAACCCCTTTAAGTTTTGCATCTTCATCGGTAATAGTCAACAATCGCACATCTTTATAACCGACAAAAAGGTATATATTTAATTCATTGATACCTTCTGTTTGTTGTTTGCGAACGTCTAATTGAACAGTTTCATTTTTGAAGTATGTATCGCTGACATCCTGCAATCGCTGCTCAATCTCTTGAATTCTTGCTGATAAATCAGATTTTTTATCCGTAATCTCAAACAAACAGCGACCATCCAGTCGGATGCAACCAGAAATGACGGGATTATCTGACTTTTTGTTCAGTTGACTGGGATCTGGTAAGTTCAAATTATGTAAGCTCGGTAACTGTGCTTGAACTGCCGACATACCCCAACTTATTAATGCCATTGAGCTGGCAATTGTCCAAGCTGAAACATACCGTTTAGTCATCCTGTTCCGCCCTCATTATTTTCCTTACTCTACTATTATATATACTTAATTCATTTTCACCATAGTTTATTAGACATCTCCAGAAAATATTATCCTTATCCAGGCGATACACTTGCCTTATATGAATTTTTGGAGATATCTAATATAGCGATCTTAATTAATAAGTGTTTTTGAGAAAAGCGAGTCCACTATATAACTGAAAAGCTGAATCCCAAGGCGTTTCTTCCCGGCGCAACAAGTCGATATGAGCAGGTAAACGAGAGAGCATTTCTTTGTAATCAATTGCTGTTTCGGCGAAACTGGTAAAATCAGACCAGATTGGAATCTGAGGAAGTTGAAGATTGATAAAATTCCGCAATTTATTCCAATTTATTCTATTAGTTGCTTGACTTAGAATAGGTATTTTTATTGCTCCATTTTGAGTATTTTCTGTTTTTGATGAAAGTCTAATTCCTTGTTGAAATTGATATTGTAAATCGTTAATTCTAAGGATACTTTTTCGAGCAGGTAAATGTAAATCGCAAAAGTTTATGTAGTCGAGGGTTTTTGTTTTACGCTGCAATTTATGGCGGGCATCGACATCTACCACTTGTTCAAATAGGGGCAAACGTCCTTCTACAGATTGGGTTACTTCTGACCAATTGAAAGTGAGAGATCCAACTTCTCCATGAGGATTTTGGCAAATAATAGTAGTTTTTATTGAATTAGATTCCGAAAAATATTTGACGTTAAAAATATTAATATTTTGGATATCCACTAGCTTAACCCAAAAACAGGGAATTGAGCCTGACTGTAGGGATGAAGCATAAAATTGTAATTCTCCCACTGGTCCGGTACGGTATATACGCCAGCCTCTTGTTGGGAGTTGTAACCGGGCTGTATAGGGATCTATCTGCATTATTTTTGCTAATGTTTTGGCAGCATTTGATTTATTTTGGGGATCTATTGGTTCGAGTAGTAAAACACCGAATTGCTGGTTATTAGGATCGGCATTGGCTTGATTTAGCGCTTGTTTCCGTTCCTCTTTTTCAATGGTTTCTAATCGTTTCAATCCTTGACGCGCTTGAGAGATAATTTTCGGATTAGTACTATCTATAAGTAACTTTCGGTATATAGTTTCTGCTTCTTTTAATTGTTGTTTTACTTCATGGAGATGTGCGATATAAATCTGTACCCAAGGGTTATTGGGTTCATCCTGTGCTAACTGTCTGAGTAGTCTAGCCGCAGTTTGATAATCTTTGTTTTTAAATGCTTCGATAACTTCTTCAATCATGGTGGTGGGGAGTGGGGAGTGGGGAATAGTGTTTGTAGTAGGCGATTAATCGCCTACTACAAACTTTTATTTATCTTTTTATGGTGATAGTTACCTAAGATTTCAGTAAAATAATCTCGATCTTTTCCTCTCATACTTATAGATAAATATCTTAAATTTTTGCCTCCAAAGCGGATGATACTAATGATAATGCTACAATGGGAGCAGTAATGGCTCGTAGGATTCGCTTTCCCAAGGAAACTGGTTGGAATTCGGCGGCTTTGGCTTGTTCGATTTCGGAGGGAGTCCAACCGCCTTCGGGTCCTGTGGCAATTACAATGGATGGGGGTTGATAATTGGTTATTTTATCAGTATTTTCTAATAATTGTTCGGTGGGTAAGGAATTGAGTAGATGAGGGATATCGCCCCGGGCTATACAAATATAGCGATAGGTATTGTCATTGATTATTTGTTCCAGACTGGTGGTAAAGTCAAGAGGATCGAGAATAGTTGGGACTATTTGACGTTCGGATTGTTCTGCTGATTCTTGGGCTATTCTCCGCCAACGTTCGAGTTTCTGGGGGCTGGGATGGAGGAGAGTGCGATCGCTATTTACGGGTATAATCGATGTTACACCTAATTCTGTGGCTCCAGATATAATCTGCTCAAATCCATTTCCTTTGGGCATTGCTATTATCAATGTCACGGATATAGGTAATTCTGTTTTAATCGCAATAGATTCGATAATTGTAGCTTCTGTCAAATTTTCGGCTAATTCGCTTAACCACCAACTACCTTTTCCATCCATGGCAATAAAGCGATTTCCTTTAGTCAATCGCAATACTTTTACTAAATAATGCTTTTGGCTATCGGTGAGAAAGATTTGCTGGTTTTGCAGTTGTGTTGTTGCTATTACTAGTCTTTGTTGTTTGTTGTTTATCATTTGTGCTTTTTCTGTAACTAAGAATCAATAATATTTAATTAGTTCCCATTATAGGATCTTTTTTTAACGCAGAGAGCGCAGAGGGTAACACAGAGGTACGCAGAGGTTTTTGCTTCAGAGTTTGGACTGTTTCGATGGAAGTGGAAATGATCTAACTGGTAACTAATAATTAATGGCTAATTTTTACTTTTTGAGGGAATTATGAATCAATCATCCGAAGAAAACCTCCGCCGCTGGCGACTTATTTTGGGTGGTGGAGAAGCTGATGGTATTTGTCAAGATAATGGAGAGGGAGATGATGGTGTTAATTTTAGTCTGAGTAGCGCTGACGAAGCTATAGATAATGCTCTTAGTGCCCTTTATGATTCTGAAAAAAGTGGTGGATTGGGTGATTCTTCTCCCAAAATAGCTCGTTGGTTAGGGGATATTCGTTCTTATTTTCCCACATCAGTAGTCCAGGTGATGCAGAAAGATGCTCTAGAGCGACTTAACCTGCAACAAATGCTATTGGAGCCAGAATTATTAGAAGCAGTTGAACCGGATGTTCATTTAGTAGCTAATTTACTTTCCCTTAATAGTATTATGCCCACGAAAACTAAAGAAACTGCTCGAATGGTAATCCGTCGAGTTGTGGAAAAATTACAAGAAAAATTTGCCAACTCCACTCGTCAAGCTATTACTGGTAGCCTGAATCGCGCTATCCGTAACCGTCGTCCCCGCCATAATGAAATTGACTGGGATCGGACTATTAGGGCTAACCTTAAACATTACCAACCCGAATATAAAACAATTATACCAGAAACTCGCATTGGTTACAGACGTAAACGCAGTTGCCTCAAAGATATCATCCTTTGTATTGACCAAAGCGGCTCGATGGCAACTTCTGTAGTTTATGCTGGGGTTTTTGGGGCGGTATTGGCATCTTTAACTGCACTAAAAACTAGTATCGTGGTTTTCGATACCTCGGTTTTAGATTTGACTGATTTAGCACGAGATCCTGTAGATTTGTTATTTGGTACGCAATTAGGAGGTGGTACTGATATTAACCAAGCCCTGACTTACTGTCAAAAACTGGTAGGGCAGCCACAGGAAACTATTTTAATTTTAATTAGCGATTTGTATGAAGGGGGAAATCGGGAGGAAATGCTGAAGCGAGTTGCCCAATTAGTGGGATTGGGGGTTAAGTTTATTACTTTGTTATCTCTGAGTGATGAAGGTACGCCAGTTTATGACTCTGGGATGGCTGATAAATTGGCAAAATTAGGAATTCCGGCGCTGGCTTGTACTCCTGATTTATTTCCTGAGTTGATGGGGGCGTTAATTAGTGGTAAAGATATTAGTGAATCGCAGTTAATCCCTTAATCCCTAACCAATAAAGCGACAGCATAGGCTGCAATTCCCTCTTCTCTCCCCACGGGACCTAACTTTTCGTTAGTAGTTGCCTTAATACCGATTTGATCTGATTTTAATTCTAAAGTAGCACTCAAACGATCGCGCATCGTATTAATATGAGGTTTCAGCTTAGGACGTTCTGCTACAATTACTGAGTCAATATTACCAATCTGCCAACCTTGCGATCGCACTAACTGATTCACTTGACTTAATAACACTAAACTATCCGCACCCGCCCATTTTGGATCGTCGGGAGGAAAATAATGACCTATATCACCCAAACTTAACGCACCCAACATCGCGTCCATAATGGCGTGAGTGAGAACATCTGCATCACTATGACCAATTAATCCTAACTCATGAGGAATATCCACGCCACCTAAAATGAGACGGCGTTGTGTACCTAACTTGTGAATATCGTAACCGTTGCCAATGCGAATGTTCATTTTTTTTTAGACAAGTAAAACTACAATAAAAACATTTTTTACTCTCCCATTCCATCAATTCGGAATAGCAGGAAGTCCCCCATTTTGAAAGCGCTGCCAAGATAATTTTAGCGCTGCTGGGGCTGGGAATTCTTTATCGTAAACTACGATAACATTTGTCAGATTCCGTCCCGGTGATACCAAAATATCTCTCTTATGTGCCAAACCCAAAGAAGCACCTCCATCCAAATTCATTGCTTCAAAACAACCAATAGCTTTCATTATATCAGCTTCTTGTTTTAAAGATAAACTGGAGAGAAACGTCACTAAAAATAACTTGCTTCCCGAAGCGTCAAATCCGATGGCACTGCGAGATGCTTCATTGAGAACATGGGAATCTTTAAATCCTTCTGATAATGGGGCTAACCAAAGTTGTCCTTCCTTAAGCAATCTCGGACCACAAGTAATAGAAAACCAGTGTTGATTCCATTCAGGCTTACCTTCTTTCCGCGCTGTAACCATCTCCAGTTTCTTGCCAGCTTTTAGCCCCAATGTAGTGCCATAATTTTCCCAACGACTATATTTAAGAAATTTCCCCCCTGCTACCATATTACCCAAAACTGCTTCCTTTTCATCTTTACCAAAAAAAGTACCATTGACAACTACCGCCGCCTGGTAACGTGCCACCATCTTTTCAAATGATTCATCTCCGTTAGTAACTTGCATAGTATTAGCCATAGTAGCATTATTAGCCAAGCCAATCGTGATAAAAGTTTCTGGATCGTTTAGATCAATTGTAGTCTGATAAAAACTGACTCCAGCTATAGTTTTGCGACTAACTTGTATGGGGCGTGCTTTTTTTTGCGATCCTTTTGTTAATTCGGGTGATTTTTGAGAAGCAACAGATTTAGGAGTTGGACTGGCTTTTACTGAGAGAGGCTTTTTTTGAGGAGGAGAAGGAGTGAGAATGGGAGTAGTTTTAATCGGTTGAGGGGTGACATCGGTTGAGGATGGTGACTTTAAAGCTAGGAGTTTTGAAATAGTTTGACTTAATAGTTTAAAAAAATTATTCCTGTTTTGTGGAATAGCAAAGTATTCAGCCAAGACTTGACCAGTTATTAAACCAAGCATAACTAAAAATGACCGTCGCATTATTTTACGGAAACCATTAGTTTGTTGAGGTTTGGGCATAGAAATATCCGCAGAGTATTTTCATTCTCCATAATGGCATGAATAATCTAGTACAGCTAGGCAGAAACTGGTCAGGACTGGTATAATTAAATTTTACCTTGACGGCTCTTCAATTTTAAGTTAACACCTAGCTATGGGATTATCTCTTCACCAAAGAATCGCAATTTATCTACTATCACTCCTGAGTTGTAATTCACTTTTGATAGGAAACCTTTCTTGTTTTTCCTCAGCGTTATCACAGGAGAGTAGTGGTGAGGATACTACCCTCCTAGACACAGCAGTCGAACAGCTTAATAAAAGTCAATGGCAAGATGCTATCTTCACCTTAGAACAAGTTCTGAAAATTCGTAGAGAAAAAAAAGATCTCCCTGGAGAAGGGCTGGTACTTGGCAATATTGGAAATACTTATCGTTTGTATTGAAAAATACACAAACCTTCAAACCAAAGCCATTGCCATCGGTCAAGAATTAGCTAAACTAGAAAAAATTCCCGAACCCCAACGGACTTCCCCGCAACAACAGCGCATCCTAGAATTAAGACAAAACGAACAAGAGATACTGCTATGATATTTTACAAAAGGGAAATATTAGTAAAGTCGAAGCCCTCCGGGAAGCGCAAATTACTCTGATACGTGGAAATTATAGCAGAGAGGGACAGAATAGAGGTTTGGGTGTAGTGCCCCTACCGCAACATCTGGAGATATCATCAGATGTAGTAAATCGTCTGAGTCATCCTTATTACTGGGCACCATTTATTCTGATTGGAAATGGGTTTTGAGAGGAAGATTGGTTGTCAGAATTGAATAAATGTAATGGGGAAATAGGGAACAGAAAATGTTAAGAGTTCCCTATTCCCGATGATCCGTAACAGAATGATGGATTTCCTAGCACAATGTCGGAGTACCCGCTTAACGCACCCGACAATTTCTTCAGAAATTTTAATATTACCTTTCCATCATCCAATCACGAGCTAAATTGCCAGACTCCATACCACCCATCCGAATCAGACGTTCTAGTTCATGGGGATCGGGAGATGCCTTGAGGGCTTCCTCAATTGTAAACCGACCATTTAGCACCTGTTCATACATTGCCTGATTAATGACTTGCATTCCTTCTGAGGTATCGTTTTGCATCAGACTAAATGCTTCCTCGTCATTACCTTTGAGCAAGTAATCTTGCATGGCGGGGGTATTAAGTAAAATATCGTGAACAGCTAGGCGTTTTTTGTCCGTTGTTGGCAGCAAAACTTGAGCAACAACTGCAACTAGAGACTCAACTATCTGAACCCGCATCACATTATGTTCCTCTGGAGGGAAGAGGTTGAGGAGACGGTTTACGGCATTAATTGCACTGCGGGTGTGGAGAGTACCAAAAACTAAGTGACCAGTTTGTGCAGCTTGGATGGCAGTATTTACGGTAGTGCGATCGCGCATTTCCCCAATTAAAATTACATCAGGATCTTCTCGCAAAACTGCCCGTAAAGCTTCATGAAATTCCAATGTATGCAGCCCTACTTCCCGCTGACTGACTAAGCACTGACGAGAGAAATGGACATATTCAATCGGGTCTTCAATTGTAATAATATGTTTCCGTTCCGTCTCGTTGAGATGGCGAATCATCGCTGCCAACGTCGTAGATTTCCCGCACCCAGTTGGTCCTGTTACTAAAATCAGTCCCTGTGGCTTGTGAACTATATCTTTAAGAACTTTTGGTAATCCTAACTCATCAAGAGAAGGAATATTCAGGTGAATCAAGCGCAATACTATTGCTTGGCCAGTTAGGGAGTCAAAACAATTGACTCGACAGCGCACTAGTCCTGGATATAGAATTGCTGTATCTAGTTCTTTGGTTTCATCGAACTTTTTCCGTTGAGATGGAGAGAGAATTTCATTCAAGAAAGTGTCTAATAGTTCTGGTGTTATCTGAGGATAACTCTTGGCGGTGACGATTTCGCCCCGAATCCGAAATCGGGGTCGATGTCCCACTCGAATGTGAATATCAGAAGCATCATGAGAATAAGCTCTTTTCACCATTTGTTGAATGGTGGGAGGACTCTTTACTCCCAGGGCAGATACAGTTCGAGGTATCAGTAGGGAGGGTGGTGGCATTGCTGGCATTCGATTACCCTGATGAGATTGTAGATTTGTGACAAAATGGGTTGCAGTCATTTTAAGTGTCCTTGATTTCCGAGTAGGCTAAAGATGGGGCATGAACAACCGCAGGAGACTATGCTCCAGTCTTTAGTCTTTGAATGTAGGATTAATCACTTCTGTGCCCAAACCATCCCTTGCCTTCAGGTCAGTCCGCTTGTCCCAAGACCCGATTGCGGACTTTTGCTAAACGTCAAGCCTGAATCTACGGAAATTTTTAACAATCGTAATTATAATATTAAAGCACAAGCGTTCAAAAAAAAATAATTCACAGATTTTTAACTAAAAATTTAATTTCTACAAGGGTTAAGGATCAACCCTTGTGTAAGCTAGCCTGTAGCCTGTAAGGTCGGCAATGTCCACAATCTCCCCTGTGGCTCCAGACAAGAGAAACCCGGTTTCTTAAAGAAACCGGGTTTCTGCTGTATCTCATTCACCTCAAAAAGGCTACTGAAAGCCTACACCATAGCCGCTACTCCGACTTGGTGTAGGTAGTTTACCTCATCATCATCCAATCACGGGCTGAAGCACCGGAATCAATACCCCCTGACCTAATCTGACGTTCCAGTTCATGGGGATCTGGAGAGGCTTTCACGGCTTCCTCAATTGTAAACTTGCCGTTGAGTAAATGTTCGTAAATCGCCTGATTCATCACTTGCATTCCTTCATTTGTGTTGCTTGCCATCAACCGGAAGGCTTCATCATCGTCTCCTTTGATTAAGTAATCTTGCATGGCTGGGGTATTGATTAAAATATCGTGAACTGCGAGGCGCTTTTTATCAGTAGTTGGTAGTAGTAGTTGGGCAATTACTGCAACCAAAGACTCGACAATTTGAACCCGCATCACGGTATGTTCTTCCGGAGGGTAGAGGTTAAGGAGACGGTTAACAGCATTAATTGCACTGCGGGTGTGGAGAGTACCAAAAACCAAGTGACCAGTTTGGGCTGCTTGGATGGCAGTATTAACAGTAATGCGATCGCGCATTTCTCCAATTAAAATTATATCAGGATCTTCCCGCAATACCGCCCTTAATGCCTGATTGAATTCATTGGTGTGCAACCCCACTTCCCGCTGACTGATTAGGGATCTTTGGGAAGTATGAACGTATTCAATTGGGTCTTCAATGGTGACAATATGTTTGTATACTGTCTCATTAATATGGCGAATCATTGCCGCTAGGGTTGTAGATTTGCCGCACCCAGTTGGTCCAGTAACTAAAACTAATCCCTGTGGTTTGTGAACGATATCTTTGAGGATTTGCGGTAACCCTAAATCATCAATAGCAGGAATATCTAAACTAATTAAACGAAGAACAATTGCGCCTCCTGTCAGGGATTCAAAACAGTTTACCCGACAGCGGAGGAAGCCTGGATAGTAAATTGCCGCATCCAATTCTTTCGTTTCGGCGAACTCTTTTCTCTGAGAGGGAATGAGCATTTCTGTCAGGAATGCTTCAAACATTTCTGGTGTTACCTTGGGATAACCCTTGGCGATAACCATCTCACCCCGAATCCGAAATCGCGGAATTTGTCCCACTCGAACATGAATATCAGAGGCTTTGTGAGCATGAGCCTCTTTTACCATGTGCTTGATTGTGAGGGTATGGTGTGATGCGGGAGGAGGTGCTGGAAGTGAGCCGTGGAGGGGGGGTGGCGGTGGGGGCGTTCGAGTATTGTGGGGAGATTGCCGATGAGTGGCAGAATGAATGGTGTTCATGGTTGGTGTTCCTGTTTGCCTAGGCTGACTTAAAACTGATCGGCGATCGGCTGACTTCTAACGCCTGACTCCTGAAAGCTGCTTTGGCTGGGTATTGGGAATTTTCCGATCCCGCCTATAAGTTGGTTACACTCCTCGACACCGATCCTCAAGGGACGCAAAAGTCAACCCTGAATATATTTTTATTTTAACTAGAGATGATTGAGTGGGATGATTATCTTATCTATTCGTAATCATCAGGATAGTCAGCGGTTGAAGGAACAACAGGCGAGACGGCTGTTCTACAACAACTCTAAGCCAATTGTTCATCCCTCTTGCCCCTTGCTAATAACAAACAACAAACAACAAAAATATGAAAGATCGATTAATTAGTTGGCTGAATCAGTTGTTAATGCTGAATGTTTTTCTGGTATTGTTGAGCTTTTTTTGGTTTGCGATCGCGGTTTTTGGTCGCTCGGTGGGGGTGGCGCTCGGTTTCGATTTATGGTATAGCCTGTGGGAACCTTTGTTTATGCCAGCGATTGGGATACTAATGGCTGGTGCGATTATGAGTGGGTTGATTAACCAAATCTCCAAGCGATTGAAATCAAATTAATAGATGAGGGTGCGTCAAGAATGCACCCTATCGGTCTGGCACAGCTAAAATAAAGTCAAAATTACCAAGGACACATTCAGTGAAGAAAAATATGAAAGCATTAAAGCGTTATATATACAACTGGGTTGATAGACATCTGAATTATGACGGCAAAGACATCTTAGCGATGCAGTATTTGGCTCCATTGAGTAAAACCTACTTACCGTGGACTGTCGCAGCTATGAGACCCAGCGGCTTGGTTAAGGTGCTGAATGAAATTGTTGTAAATCGTCGGTCTTATATTGTGGAGTGTGGCGGTGGTATATCCACATATTATATAGCCAGTTTAATTAAGGAAAGAGGTGGGCATTTATATACAATTGAACACGATAAAGAATGGTCAAATATTTTGCGAGAATTTATTGCGATCCAAAATTTGGATGAATTTGTATCAATAATTGTCGCACCTCTTGTCAAAACTAGTTTAGCTATTAATGAATGCTCTTGGTACAATGAAGACATAATTCGAGATGCAGTTGGCGATCTTAAGATAGATCTGTTATTAGTAGATGGACCACCAGCCAATCAAGATCAAAAAATGTATTCTAGATATCCAGCTGTTCCTTTTTTCAAGCCTTTTCTGTCAGAAGACTATACTATTATATTAGATGATATTAATAGAAAAGGAGAACAAGAAATTTTACAGAAATGGGAAAAATATCTGGAAATATCATTTTCTCAGTATCTGATTAACGGCAGCATTGCTATCGGTAGATCTAAGACATCTTGGACGATCGCCTAATCTGCTAAAATGGGTATTGGTAAAACGCCAAACCCTTACACCTAAATCTTGACAGCGAATCCGAATAAGTTATTTAAACGCTGAACAGCTTAGAATCGCCTCAAGCAATCTGACTGACTGACTCCAATATCGCAGGATTAGATTTAAGTTTATCCAATTCTTGTTTCAGGAGATGCTTACTCGCACTGGGGCGACCGATTGGTTGTAAAGTTTGACTAGTATTTGTCCACTGTGTCAATATTTTGGTTTGGTAACGGTTGAGGGTTACTGCCATAACTTCTGTGCAGTATTGGGGTTCCTCTATTGCAAAAAATAGGAGGTAATAAAACCCTTTCTCTGCTAAACATCTGGCTATTTCTTCACCTTTCGAGTCTTTCAAGTCTAGATAGCAGGGCAACCAACGATCTTCTTGTTGCTGGGTAATCATTTGGGTTGTCCATAGCAACATTGGATGAGGCAACTCGGTGTAAATTAATTCTTTTTGGAACTTACTGAAGAGACGATTTTGAATTTCCTGTTTTGGTAACATAACCCACAATGTCACCAAATTACCCGAACGAGTGGGTAATAGTTTGGGAAAAACAATTTGAGCAACGGGTTTATCTTGAGGCCATAATTGATCTAAACATACTTGAATCATTGATTTTACCCATTTGTCTTTGATAGTTGTGCAGTTGGTGAATGAACCTAGTTGTGCCCTATCCTGACATAATCAATCTTGAGTTGACTTTTATTTCTGTCCTGTTATTCCTGACAGGTGAGACGCTGATTGCTAACCGCCACAGGCGATACAAGGGTTACTGACGGGCGAGATACCTGTTGTACAAGGGCTGCGCTAGACAGGTGGAAGGAAATTTTTCAAGAAAACCCTAGTATGAGGGTGAGATGTTTGCGATCGCGTTTGTTTAAGTGTTTGACTTAATGTATACGTTGGTAAAGCTGATAACTTGCACCATTCTTACCCCTCCCCTGAAAGGAGAGAGGAGTAAAATTTCCGGCTCCCCCTTCCCTAACAGGGAAGGGGGCTGGGGGGTTAGGTTTTTCGACTTGTTGAAACTGGTATAAGTTATCAGTAAAGGGAACTCTGGGGGAACTCTAAGGCAGGTGGGAGGGGATAATAAGAGAAGGTTACAGGACTAGAATATGACAAAGCGATCCCTAGAAGCATCACCAGACGGTATCAAAAAGGCTAAACAGGCTTTCCTCCGCAAGGGATGGACACAGGAATATCTGGCGGGGGAAGTGGGGATTAAAACTCGTCAGCCGATTTGGAAATTCTTTTCTGGTCAACCTGTTGACCGTCACATTTTTATTGAAATTTGCTTTTCTCTAGATCTTCAATTTGAAGAGATCGCTATTGTACCACAAAACGATCGAGTCAGAGAAGATGAAATAGTTGCCTGGGATATAAATTCCCTAGTTAACCGTGTCCGGAGCGATCGCTACGATAAAATTCAAGATCAGTGCGGTACATTGCGGCTATTAGATATTACTCGACCTATTGATTTAGACGATCTTTACGTTGATGTCAATATTCTCGAAGAAATTGCTAGTCAACAATGGTTAGAAATTTCTGATTTTCAAATTGTCCATTCGGAAGATTTTGATCGCTTGGGTTTAGGTAAAATTAGAATTGATGGAGTCCCGGGACTTAAGGCTGTCGAGAGGTACGGGAAGTTAATGATTTTGGGTAAGCCGGGAGCTGGAAAAACAACTTTTTTACAATATATGGCGATTCAGTGTAATCAAGGTAATTTCCAATCCGATCTAGTTCCGGTTTTTATTCGTATGAAGAACTTTGTTGAGGATGCTTTAGATCTAGATGAATTGGACTTGATGGACTACATTAATCAAGAGTTTGAACGTTGTAATGTATCTAATGATGATCTGGAAATTCTACTAGATCGGGGTAAGTTATTAATCTTACTAGATGGATTAGATGAAGTACCGGAAGCTGCTACCGATCGAGCGATTAAGCAAATTCGCAAGCTTTCAGAAATTCATTATAAGAATCGGTTCATTATCACTTGTCGTATTGCGGCTTCTGAATACAGGTTTAGTGGATTTACTGAGGTAGAAATTGCTGATTTCAACCAATTACAAATTGAAGTTTTTGTCAAAAAATGGTTTGCAGCTCTTGCCAGAAATAACCCAGACTCTGGATTGAAAAAAGCATCCTTATTTCTGGCACAGTTGGGGATGCCGGAAAATCGACCAATCCGCGAATTAGCAGTTACACCAATTTTGCTGAACTTAACCTGTTTGGTATTTCAAGCTAAAGCAGGTTTTCCCACAAAACGAGCCGATCTTTACAAGCAAGGACTTGATTTGTTACTGATTCGCTGGGATGAAGCGAGGGGAATTAAACGAGATGGGGTTTATCGGAGTTTATCATTACCTCAAAAGCTTCAGCTTCTGAGTAAATTAGGATTAATTACTTTTGAGCGAGGAGATTATTTCTTTGCAGAAAGCACGATTCAGCAGTTGATTGCCGACTATCTCCGCACCTTGTCAGATCGGGAAGTCGATTTAGATACTCTAGAATTAGATAGTGCTGCTATCCTCCAATCTATTGAAGCACAGCACGGTCTTTTAGTGGAAAGAGCAAGGCGAATATACTCATTTTCTCACCTGACATTTCAAGAGTATTTTACCGCCAGAGCTATTGTAGCTGATTCTGAGCAATTGGTTCCGAATTTAGGAGGACATTTGACAGAAAGACGTTGGCGAGAAGTATTTTTGCTCGCTGCCCAAATCTCGCCAAATCCAGATAGATTGTTCCAGTTAATTCAGGAAAAAATCCAGAGATTCATAGCAGTAATTTCCCCTTCCCTATCCTTATATCCGGTGTTAACCTCCCCACTTACCCTCTTAGCATCCGCTGATACAACTCGAACCTTATCGGAATTACTAAATTGGGTGAAACAGAAATCATTAGAGGTAAAAACACCCTATAAACCTGCTGCGATTCGTGCTTTTTATTTCACCCTTGCTCTTCCTCCAAATCATCGAATCGCTGGAAATCATACATTAGCTTTGGCAATTGATGACAAATTGGCCGGTGAACATACTGGGGAACTTGCTCTTGATTTAGCATTGGTTCATGCTTTGAATATTGCTTTAACTTTAACACCAGAGTTATTTTGCGATCGCATAAATTCCCTACACCAGGCATTAAATCTCAACCATTTGACAGTAATTGAGACGATAGGGGAAATAATCAGACAATCGAAAAACCAACTTCCTCACCAAAATGAGGAGGGAGATAGTTTAAGGGAATGGTGGCAAGCTAATGGTGTAAATTGGACGGTACAATTGAGATTAGCGATAATTCAACAACGGAATATTGGCTGGGAATGGCAGTTGGATGAAGTGGAACAAAAGAGCTTGGATTTGTATTATTATGGGAATAGGTTGCTAGTGGATTGTCTTAATAGTAATTGTCAAGTAACACCCAAGGTAAGGGAGGAAATTGAGGATATGTTGTTTGGCTAATAGTATGTTTGTATTCATGATTGAAAGAGGAGGATTCGATTTGGGTTGTTGATTACTAGCATGAGATTCTCAAATGAGATTATCATAACGACTCGCCCCTACCCCTATTTTATTCAAAACTCAAAACTCTCACCCCTTACCTCTTACCTCCAAAATGAGTTACTGTCTAAACCTTATTTGTCAGAATCCCGAAAATCAAAACGGGACAAAATCTTGCCAAAGTTGTGGCACAAAGCTACTATTAGGAGATCGCTATCGGGCAATCCGCCAAATCGGGCAAGGTGGCTTTGGTAGAACATTCTTAGCAGTAGATGAGTACAAACCATCTAAACCTCGTTGCGCAATTAAGCAGTTTTTTCCCCAGGCGCAAGGAGATGATCGTAGTGAAAAAATTGCTGAACTTTTTGAACGAGAGGCAGTAAGATTAGATGAGTTGGGTAAACATGCCCAAATTCCCGAGCTATTGGCGCATTTTGAGGAGAATGGCTGTCAGTATTTGGTACAAGAGTTTATCGATGGGCAAAATTTAGAAGATAAATTAACCCAAGATGGTTCATTTAGTGAAACTCAGATTATTGATTTACTAAAAGATTTACTACCCATCTTACAATTTATCCATAACCAACAAGTCATTCACCGAGATATTAAGCCAGAAAACATTATTCAACGTCTTCCCTCTCCTCCACCT
>NZ_JAMZMM010000479.1 GCF_024178385.1 Limnofasciculus baicalensis BBK-W-15
GGGTGAGGAGAGTAGGGTGTGGGGGGTTGGCAGTAGGGAGTAGGGAGTAGGGAATTGATTTTCCCAATTAGCCATGCTAGATTCCTATTTAGGATAAAATACAAAATACCGACCAAGTTACCGTAGATTTATCGATCGAGGTTGAATGAACGTCAATCAGCGTGATAAATCCAGGGAAACCAGACTGCGATCGCGAATCCAATGGGGACTCCGGGGAAAATGGAGGGCAAGTCTAAGGGTAACACGGTTTCCAGCACAATATAAAGGAGGAGAACCATGCCGCGACTGAATTCGCTCGAACCCAATCAAAATGGGCAAATAGCGGCTTTGTCTAGACAATTTACCGATGCAATCCCCATTAATGAGATGATAAATTGGCAAGAGCAACGGGAATTGCCTCAAGTGGGAGGTATAACAGCAGAGAAACCCAATCTGGATCTTAATCTAGTCAACCAAAAACTCACCGACACAGACGCGATCGCAATTATTAAGTGGGCAGTAGAGACATTTGGGGATGGCTTGGTGATGAGTACCAGTTTCGGTATTCAAGCAGCAGTCATGCTCCATTTAGTCACTCGGATTTTACCCGATATCCCAGTAATTTGGATTGATACAGGCTACCTACCACCAAAAACATATCGATTTGCCGAACAATTGACCGAGCGATTGCAGCTCAATCTCAAAGTATACCAGTCCCCCATTAGTCCAGCACGAATGGAAGCTATTTACGGGCGACTCTGGACAGAGAATAATATTGAAGCACTGGATCGCTACAACCAGATGCGGAAAGTGGAACCAATGCAGCGTGGATTGCGGGAAATGAAAGCTACCGCCTGGTTAGCAGGATTGCGCACCCAACAAACCGATCATCGCAAAACTCTACGGAATGTTGATAAACAATCCGGCATTTACAAAGTATTACCAATTTTAAATTGGACGGCAGAAGATATAGACGACTACCTCACTACCTACGACTTGCCCTATCATCCGCTACGGGAATTAGGCTATGCTACCGTTGGCGATTGGCATTCCAGCCGCCCAGTTACCGATGCTGACAAACACGAAAGGGATACTCGTTTTGGGGGTATTAAACAAGAGTGTGGTTTGCATTTACCTCAAACTCCGGGTGAAGCTGAGAGTTTGAATTCTAGTTCATTGTAAACTACCGATTATTGCCTCTTTATCTGTAGGGTGCGTTATGCGAAGCTAACGCACCCTAATGGTTATATGTACTGCGTAAATCCTGAAAAGTATTGTTCGCGATGTGCGTTCCACCGTTTAAAATATAGCAATATAGCGATCGTAAATCAGTCATAAACATACCTGAAGTATAATTCTTGCAGTGCGTGCATCTTTCATTTGGGATTGCTATATTTGATCGGCACTAATCACAATAGAGAGATAAATATGCCTGAAGAAAACCTTTCGGAGCTTGCCAAGCAAGGGAACCCCAAAGCGATCGCAGTAATGCTCAATCGTTCACTTCAAGCCAAGAATATCACGGCTAAGG
Source organism: Limnofasciculus baicalensis BBK-W-15 (assembly GCF_024178385.1). Lineage (GTDB taxonomy): Bacteria > Cyanobacteriota > Cyanobacteriia > Cyanobacteriales > Coleofasciculaceae > Limnofasciculus > Limnofasciculus baicalensis. Next base: position 1,511 of record NZ_JAMZMM010000479.1, read on the forward strand.
TTAATCGCCAAGAGGATTCCTTGCAAAAGTAACGAAAAAAGACGGGTGCTATAATATGACTTGGAACCCCCTTGATGAAGTGAGAGAATGGCATTGTGCTGCGACTGAAGAAGCTTGTTTTGAAATGGAGGAAAGATTTAAAAAAGAGGGATTAAGAATTCACTTAGTTGATACCCCTCTCACAACCGATCCAATTTTGAAAGTTGCTTGCATATTTGACGGAACCGATGCCGATCCTAGTGCGGAAAGGTTTAAGTCTTACCAAGATTTAGATTAGGAGTTTGATTTATGAGTTATCTAGTTTTTTTTGAAGATACCAGTGGCAAAGATTATCAGACTGAGGAAAATGAAAAGCTCGAGTATCTCAGTCATCCACCAATTATAGGCGATCGTGTCTCTCTCGGTGGTCAAAGATTATGGCACATTGTAGGAGTAGATATTTATCACCAGGCAGAAAATCATGAAGACATTATCTATTTAGCTCATTGTACAGTTGACCCCAAACAGATTGAATCTATTGACAGAGCAAATTGGTTTAGAGTCAAAGCATATCAAGACAGAGATCCTAACTTACAGCTATTCTTGGGTGAAGGAATGCTAGTCCACGTCAATAAAAATTTAATCGGTAAAAAACCAGAAACTGGATATCTTTTGCCTCAATACAACGTGCAAGAACACACCGTTAATTCTAAACCTTGGGGAGTTGTTTCTGTTACTGCTTACTTACCTAGTCCTGACATAGATCTCACTTGCTATAATGTGGTTTATATTGGTCAGTGTGTCTATGTTCCTGAAGCATTGCCATCGAAAAATAAAGAGGAATTAGTTACAGCTTGAATTAAGCTATTAGAAGACTCTGTGCGGTGCTTGGGTGAGGGAAGCGATCGCGCTTTACTTGAAGTAGGCGATTAATCGCCTACTACGAACGAACAAAATATGCCAAACGTAATGCTCAAAGTCTAAAATATAGATAGTTTACTTATTGCCACCTGCTTATGCCATCTCCTTTTCCAGGTATGGACCCCTATCTTGAAGGTTATCTTTGGTCAGATGTGCATAGTTCCCTTGCCAACAAAATACGACAGCATTTGACCCCCAAACTGCGCCCCCACTACACTGCACGTTTGGCAATTTATCTAGTAGAAGATACGACACCAGAGGCAGAAATTGGTATTCTCTATCCCGACGTAGAAATTCTTCGCATGTCGGCTCCAAATACTACATCTGATACTAACTGGATGCGATCGCTATTAACGTAAATTACTAATTTTATACACAAAAAAAAGCCCGTTTCTACGGGCTTGTAAAACAACACGAAAACTTAAAAATTTGCATTAACTCTTACAGCCAACGAGCAATATCTTTAGCATGGTAAGTCAGAATTAAATCAGTACCAGCCCGTTTAAAGCCGATCATGGTTTCCATGACTACTCGCTCTTCATCAATCCAACCGTTGAGGGCAGCAGCTTTAATCATAGAATATTCACCAGAAACGTTATAAGCAGCAACGGGTAAATTAGTAGCTTCCTTAACGCGCCAGATAATATCCATATAGGCTAATGCTGGTTTAACCATTAGCATATCAGCCCCTTCAGCGATATCAAGTTCAATTTCTTTGAGGGCTTCGCGACTATTGGCGGGGTCCATTTGATAGGTGCGGCGATCGCCAAATTGGGGTGCTGAGTCTGCTGCATCTCGGAATGGACCATAATAGGCCGAGGCATATTTGGCAGCATAAGAAAGAATAGGAGTATCTTCAAATCCCGCTTCATCCAATCCTGCCCGAATTGCTTGGACAAAACCATCCATCATCCCAGAAGGAGCAATAATATCTGCCCCAGCTTTAGCTTGAGATACGGCCGTTTTCTTCAGTAATTCTAAAGTAGGATCGTTGAGAACTCTTCCTGTTAAATCGCCTACTTCTAGATAACCGCAATGCCCGTGACTAGTATATTCGCACAAACAAGTATCAGCGATAATAACTAAATCTGGTACAGCTTCTTTAACTGCGGTAGCAGCTTTCTGAACAATACCGCAATCATGCCATGCCCCAGTAGCATCTAGATCTTTATCGGCAGGAATACCAAATAAAATAATCGCAGGAATACCAAGATCGTAGACTTCTTTCGCCTCTTCTACTATTTTATCTACCGATAATTGGTAGACTCCCGGCATGGATTTGACTTCCTTCGCGAAACTCTCTCCAGGTACGGCAAACAATGGGTAGATGAGATCGCTGGTGGTTAAAACATTTTCGCGCACCATCCGGCGTAACTGAGGGCTTTGGCGGATGCGGCGAGGACGATGGAGTGGAAACATTGTTAAGATTTGAAACGTTTACTGATCTGGATATTTGAAACCAAGACACTATTTTAAAACGGAATGGCTCGTTG
>NZ_JAMZMM010000480.1 GCF_024178385.1 Limnofasciculus baicalensis BBK-W-15
GTAAATAATTGTAACTATTATCTGGACAGTAGGAAAATTTAATGTAGTTATTGATACCGTTGATCTTTCTCTATTCTACCCCTTTTATCTGCATATCCCCTCCCCCCCTCAGAGATTCTGTTTTCTTAGTGGTTACTAGTATCTGCTGTTCAATATGTTTCCGAAACGGGCTTTTAGTAATGAGCAAGAGTTAGACGAGTTTCGCTATTTACTTGAAAGAAAGATTGTTAAATCTACCTAATGACAAATGACAAATTACTAATAACCAATGACTAATAACCAATAACTACTGAGTCAAACCATGTTCCAAAGCATAGCGCACCAACTCCGTGCGGCTATTTGTTCCCGTTTTACTAAACAAACGACTAACATACTTCTCGACATTCCGGACACTTGTCTCCAGGCGACGGGCAATTTCCTTATTCATCAATCCTTTTGCCACCAAATCCAGAACGCTTTGCTCTCGTGGCGTAAAATCAATGCGGATGGGTGGAGGAGTTTGAACGATCCCACCCCGCTGCTCTAACATGGCTCTAATAGCGGCAATCTGATCCACAAGTGGTTTAAGATCGTTGCTACCGCTAGTTTCTGTAGCATTTGCCGCACGACGCTCTAGCAAGTTTTCCACAATCGCAATTAATTCATCAGTATCAAAAGGCTTAGACAAATAGGCATCACAACCCGCCTGATAACCCAGAATTCGATCTGAAGTCATCCCTCTAGCGGTGAGAAATACCACGGGTAGTGTCTTAAACCGAGGATCGTCACGCAGCTTCTTTAAAAACTGATACCCATCTACCTTGGGCATCATCACATCAGAAATCACCAAATCAGGGGTGTATTGTTGCAGCATCAGCCAAGCATCATCGGCATTACTGGCAACCTTTACGGTAAAGCCCCCAACTTCTTGCAAATACTCTTTGACTGATTCCCGAATTCCCGGTTCATCGTCCACCAGTAACAGTTGTCCTGACATCTATCTGTCCTTGTTTGCAAATTCTTCTTTTATGCTAGCTGAATGGGGAGTGGGGAGTGGGGAGTGGGAGAGTTTTGAGTTTTGAGTTTTGAGTTTTGAGTTTTGAGTTAAAACTATTCCGGGGAGTGGGGGGAGAAGGGGGACAAGGAAGGGTCGGTAGGTTTTTATGTCTTAATACTGACATTTTAACAATATCATGATCATGGCAGGATTTATCCTGCAACTGCCTTTCATCCCCAGACTAAAGTCAGGGGGTTTTCAGGCTATTGTCTTATAAAACTAGAAAGTCTACCTGATCCCGGAGAGGTTATTCGTGAAAAGAGTCTTAGCGGTCATTCTCGGCGGTGGCGCTGGCACCCGCCTGTATCCCCTTACCAAACTGCGGGCTAAACCCGCTGTGCCTTTGGCAGGAAAGTACCGCCTGATTGATATTCCGGTTAGTAACTGTATTAACTCGGAAATTTACAGGATTTATGTCCTTACCCAATTCAACTCGGCCTCTCTCAATCGCCATATTGCCCGCGCCTATAATTTCTCCAGTTTTACCGAAGGGTTTGTGGAAGTACTCGCAGCCCAACAGACGGCGGAAAACCCTAGCTGGTTTCAGGGTACTGCTGATGCTGTGCGCCAATATCTCTGGTTGTTGCAGGAGTGGGATTTTGATGAATATCTGATTCTATCAGGAGACCATCTCTATCGGATGGATTATCGTCAGTTTGTGGCACGCCACCGGGAAACTGGTGCAGATATTACCCTGTCTGTCGTCCCGATGGATGAGAAACGGGCATCGAGTTTTGGCTTGATGAAAATTGATGATACTGGCAGGGTGGTTGATTTCAGTGAGAAACCAAAAGGTGATGCCCTCAAAGAAATGCAGGTGGATACCACTACCCTGGGATTGACACCTGTACAAGCAAAGGCAAATCCTTATATTGCCTCCATGGGCATTTATGTCTTCAAAAAAGAAGCCCTAAAAACTCTCCTGCAAGGCAATCCAACACAGACTGATTTCGGCAAAGAAATTATCCCTGGTGCAGCCAAGGATTATAATGTTCAAGCCTTCTTATTTGATGACTACTGGGAAGATATTGGAACGATTGAAGCATTTTATGATGCAAATTTGGCGTTGACTCAGCAACCACAGCCACCCTTTAGCTTCTACGATGAAAATGCGCCAATCTATACTCGTGCCCGTTACTTGCCCCCGACCAAATTTTCAGATAGCCACGTCACTAGTTCCATTATCAGTGAAGGCTGTATTTTGAGAAATTGCCGGATTCACCATTCTGTATTGGGGGTTCGCGCTCGCATTGAGGAAGGTTGTATCATTGAAGATAGCCTGATTATGGGGTCTGATTTGTACGAGCCTTTCGCTGAAGGTGAACGGAATAGTCCCACAGATCGCATTCCTTTAGGAATTGGTGCTAATACAACAATTCGTCGCGCTATCGTTGATAAGAATACTCGCATTGGTCGCAATGTGCAAATTATCAATAAGGATCGAGTAGAGGAAGCGGAACGAGAACAACAGGGATTTTTCATTCGCAATGGCATTATCGTCATATTTAAAAATGCCGTTATTCCCGATGGAACGGTGATTTAGTTGGTTGTTGGTTGTTAGTTGTTGGTTATTAGTTATTGGTTTTTGATTATTGGTTATTGATGAGAATCTTTGGTAAAAAAAAAAGCAAACAACAAACAACTAACAACTAACAACTAACAAAATACCCGACACAGGTGTGGAAATTGCGATCGCGCCTGTGTGGTTAACCAACGGAAGAACCGAACTTAATCACTGGTCTGGGTTTGTTACTCTAGATTTAAGGTAAAAATACAATAGCCCCAACCCGATCCTAAATCCTCAGAGTACAGGAGACCCTTCATGGCCGCGACCGACTTTAAAGACTACTACGCCATCCTGGGAGTCAGTAAAACTGCCAGTCCAGACGAAATTAAAAAGAGCTTTCGGCGTTTAGCCCGGAAATACCATCCGGACATGAATCCTGGGGATAAACAGGCGGAAGCTCGGTTTAAAGAAGTCAGCGAAGCTTATGAAGTGTTATCTGACACCGAAAAACGCCAAAAATACGATCAATTCGGTCAGTATTGGAAGCAAGCCGGACAAGGATGGCCTGGAGGTTCTGGCGGTGGTGCTGGTGTAAATTTCAACAATTTTGATTTTGGGCAGTATAGCAGTTTTGACGAATTCATTAACGAGTTGCTGGGACGCTTTAATACTGCGGCAACAGGTAATACTGCGGGTAATCACACCTACACCTACAAGACAAATACTAGTCGTCCTGGGGGTTTTAATGACTTTGCCAGCGGTTTTAGTGGTGGTGGGTTTAATAATTTTAGCGAATACTCAACTGCTGATAAGGCTGCTAGCTCAGGAAATGGCGATCGCGAAGCTTCGATTCCGTTAAGCTGGCATGAAGCTTTCCATGGTGTGCAAAAACGTCTGAATCTGGGGAATGAAGCAATTGATGTGCGGATTCCTCCAGGTGCTAAACCGGGTAGTCGGATTCGGGTACGTGGCAAAGGTCAATTTAATCCGCAGAATCAACAACGGGGCGATTTATATTTGAGTGTTGAACTCAAACCTCATTCTTTCTTCCAATTCGATGGTGAGAATCTCTTGTGTGAAGTGCCAGTGATGCCGGATGAGGCGGTATTGGGAGCGACTATTGATGTCCCCACTCCAGATGGGAAGGTGAGTGTAAATGTACCAGCAGGTATTCGTTCCGGTCAATCCCTGCGGTTGCGTGAGAAAGGTTGGCCTCGTCCCAAGGGTGGACGGAGTGACTTGTTGGTGAGGATTGTTATTGCTACGCCTAAAGATCTTACCTCAATTGAACGGGAGTACTATCAAAAGATTCGTGCTAGTCGCAGTTTTGATCCGCGCAGCTATTTGTCACAGG
>NZ_JAMZMM010000481.1 GCF_024178385.1 Limnofasciculus baicalensis BBK-W-15
GTCCCCCTTCTCCCCCCCTCCCCTATCCCGATCGATCAAACCTCATGGCAGACACTACTATACCCTCTCCCTTGGTGATTCCTCAGCTAATTGTGGGATTGGGAAATCCCGGCTCTAAGTATGACAAAACGCGGCACAATATTGGATTTGAAGTAGTGGATGCCCTTGCCCGTAGATCGCAAATTTCTTGGAGCGAAAATCGCAAGTTTCAGGCTTTTTTGGGGGAAGGATTTAGCCCGACAAGAGATAAGCTGCGTCTGCTCAAACCGCTTACTTATATGAATGCTTCTGGACAAGCTATTCGTGCTGCGATTGATTGGTATAAGTTACCACCTGAGTCAGTTTTGATTGTTTATGACGATCTGGATTTACCTGTGGGGCGACTGCGGATGCGCCTTTCAGGATCTGCCGGAGGACATAATGGGATGAAATCCGCGATCGCACATCTTGGTACGGATAATTTCCCTCGTCTACGAATTGGTATTGCTAAATCTACCCCGGATCGGGATACTATATCTCATGTCCTGGGTAAATTTTCACCGGAGGAAACAAAAGTCATATCTGAGGTTCTCCAATTTGCTGTTGATGCGGTGGAAATCGCTCTTAAACAAGGGCTGGAAAAGGCTATGAATCTATACAATAGTCGCAGTATTTAGTTATTAGTTATTAGTTATTGGTTATTAGTTATTAGTTATTAGTTATTGATTATTAGTTATTGGTTATTGGTGGCTCTCCGGGAGTTATGGTGATAAGTCAAAGTTATTGAAATCACCAAAGGCATACTAGATCGGGTTTCCCCCTGCTCCCTGCCCCCCTGCCAAAAAAAGGGTTTTCCACCACAAGTACGGGAGAGCCTTATTGGTTATTGGTCAAACAAACAACCAATAACAACCAACAAACAACAAATAACCAACAACAAACAACCTACATTATTTGATTTAAACAGGAAACATCTGCCGATCCAAAGTGAATAGAGAAAGCGACATTTAAGTTTTCCAAAGATTTGATTAACCAGGGTACGCCGTCTCTCGTTGACGATTCATAGTGGTTAAATAGAATGGAGAATTGCTTTTCCAAGTAATGCTTGACTTTGTGAGATAGCAAGACTATTTTGAGTAGTAAAACAGTTGTCACGGTTGCGCCCAAGTTAGTAATCAGATCCACAAAAACAAAGTGATTAGGGCGCTGACTACTCTCCACCACTAAGAAGTTCAATAACTTGCTACAGGTGCGTAAAATCAGAAATTCACTGGGTGGTTGGGCATCGCTTTGAGGTAAAGTATTTTTGAGATGAGTATGGAGCCGCTCATTAAACTGGAGTTTTCCATAGGATGGGTCAATAGAAGCTGTGAGATACTCGTACAAATCCTCCTTAAAATCCTTGTAGCGAGTAGTGTGAGTAGTGTGGGAGAGGAAGCTCTGAGCGATATCCCTGTGGGTGTAAGATCCTTGTACTTTACCAGCCAACTGCTTGAGGGCATTCCCCAATTCGCGATCGCTCAAAAGTGTAGGATTTTTTACAGTTAGAATCTTTTTGCTTGCTTCTTTCGATCCGTTTTTGATCGCCTGGGCACATCGCACCTGATAGGTGACATATTGAGACAAATCCAGCTCAAACCGCTTCTGAATCCGAGATTGAATCTGCCGCACCGTTTGCTGATGCTCGTAACTACTGTCTTCGCTCAACAGACAATGTTCGTATAAGTAAGGATAGCGCTGAATCAGGTTACCTATTGGCTTAGATCCACAGCCACAGTGATCTGAATGGTCGCTCATTACCCGCGATAAGCGTTGTAATGTTAGATATTGCTCCGTCTCAGTGAAAAGCTCCACTAGTTCCCGCAAACGCCTTGCGCCGCGAGATCGAACAATTCCCGGAGATGGTAGAGTCTCAAATATCCCCACCAATTCCGGGATCGCAACCTGTAATTGGGGTTGCAGTTGCCAGCGATTGATGAGAATATGGCAGCAACGGTTGAGGACAAACTTGAAGTCTTGCTCAGAGCGCTTATCCACGGCTAGCTTTTCCAAGGCCATCCAGATTTTGGGTTCTTCATATCTCGATCCATCTAAAAATAGCTTTTGGAAGCGCTCGATCATTTGACAGGGCGACTCTACCTGTACGCAGTAGAGTAGATGATCGTAGAGCTGTTGCTCTTCGCTGCTAGTTTGTCTAATATCAGATTCTGTCCAAGTAGCAGTCATTTTAGTAAGCCCTCCCAAGCAGAAACCTCAAGGCTGAAGGCCTTTTATTCACTTGTTGTAGATTGCTAGATTTAATTTCCAATTTAACCTGCCCTCTCCTGAGACAGCCAACACCCAGATGCACCACAATTGGATGCCCCCGCTAAAAGGGCATCGTAGATGATTTGTAAAAATGCAGAGAATTACTCTCTACTAAAAGCATACTTTACTCAGCCTGAATCAGGATCTCGAAGTTCATCACACAATTGTAAAGATTCAGTAAACTACCTGTTTTAACCTGCCCCCATTCTGTATTGTAAAGATTTATTCAGAAAACGCCTAAATTATATAAACGCAAACAGTATAGACCTATGGCTTGTCAGCTTTCTGCGATCGAATTACTTGACATTCTCAACGCACTGCCTCTCAATTTATCAGATCGAGTGGCAGGAACATTGTTCCCCGGTATTTCCACCGATACCCGCAGCCTCAAGCCGGGTCAAGTTTTCTTAGCACTGCGCGGACTTCAATTTGATGGGCATGAGTATCTCAGAGCTGCAATTGGGAAAGGCGCGATCGCAGTTATTACAGATCGTAGTATTGGTAATGAGTTTGACGATATTCCCCAACTCCAAGTAGAAGACACCCTCAAGGCATATCAGCAAATTGCCAGTTACTGGCGCGATCGCTTTAATATCCCAGTAATTGCGGTAACTGGCTCTGCTGGCAAAACTACTACCAAGGAGTTGATCTCTGCTGTTTTGGGGACTCAAGGTAATGTCCTCAAAACTCAGGGTAACTATAATAATGAGATCGGTGTGCCGAAAACCCTGCTGGAATTAGGACAAGAACATGATTATGCCGTCATTGAAATGGCAATGCGGGGTGTCGGACAAATTGCACAGTTGACTCAAATAGCCCATCCTACGGTAGGGGTGATTACTAATGTCGGGACGGCTCACATCGGACTATTGGGTTCCGCCGAAGCGATCGCCAAAGCTAAATGTGAGTTATTAGCCGAAATGCCCCACAGTAGTATAGCCGTAATCAATCACGACAACAAATTGCTCAGGAAAACTGCTGCTACAGTTTGGCAGGGACAAACGATTACCTTTGGCTTGGATGGCGGTGATTTACATGGGCAATTGATCGATCTAGACACTCTCGCTGTTGACGGAATCGAGTTCCCTCTTCCTTTACCTGGCAGACATAATGCCCTAAACTATTTAGCGGCGCTAGCTGTGGCGAAAATTCTGGGAATAGACTTGACAAAACTCACTAAAGGTGTATTAGTAGAGATGCCAGGAGGGAGATCGCAGCGCTACGAGTTAGCGAAGGATATTGTAATTCTGGATGAAACCTACAATGCTGGATTAGAATCAATGAAAGCAGCACTCCAACTGTTAGCCGAAACCCCTGGCAAGCGGCATATTGCCGTACTAGGAGCAATGAAGGAATTGGGAGAGCGATCGCCCGAATTCCATCAAGAAGTCGGGAATACAGTGGAGGAATTGCATCTGGATGCTTTGTTAATTACAGTGGACGACGAGGAAGCTCAAGCTATTGCTACAGGTGTTAGTACAGTACCAACCGATTGCTTTGACTCCCAGGCGGATCTACTCGAGCATTTAAAAGAATTGTTGCAACCAGGCGATCGCGTACTATTCAAAGCATCAAGATCTATTGGCTTAGATCGGGTTGTTCAT
>NZ_JAMZMM010000482.1 GCF_024178385.1 Limnofasciculus baicalensis BBK-W-15
GTTGTTGGTTGTTAGTTGTTGGTTGTTGGTTGTTGGTTGTTGGTTGTTAGTTGTTGGTTGTTAGTTGCTAATCAAAGAGCAACAAAGGTTTGAGAGCAAATTGTCAATAACAAATAACAAACAACCAACAACCAAAAACAAATAACAAACAACAAATAACCAAAAACCAATAACAAACAACCAATAACTAATTATCAAGCGCTACCAGTAAAGATGACTTCAGGGAATTTAGATTGAGCTTCTACCATAGGATGGGTTCGACCTTCTTCTTGCCAGTAATTAATCACTTCAGTGGCTTTGTTGAGCAACTCAACTCGATCGACTTCAGTAATCCAGTGCTTTTTCTCCAACTCATTTTTAAGCTGTTCCCAGGCATCATTCCGAGGCCAGAAAAAGTAAGATGTGAGGGGACTAGTACCTTTGCCAACAATTTGATCGACAGCTAGAGCCACATTCTCGTCTAGCCAGAGAACTTTTAAGAGAAACTTTGCCAATCACACCTCCGAGAAAACAAATGGCAGTCGGGAATTAATGTACAATTATTAATCTTACTCTACCACTTAAGCATCTAATTAAATTGTAGGAGCCGATCGCAGTGACCGAACCCCAATCAACACCATTGACATCAAACTGGAGAGCTATCGCCGTTTTCGACATTGATGGTGTAGTGCGGGATGTAAGTGGATCTTACCGCAGAGCGATCGCAGATACAGTAGAGTATTTCACACAGAGCGCTTACCGACCATCATCAGTCGAGATTGACCAACTCAAATCAGAAGGACTCTGGAACAACGATTGGCAAGCATCACAGGAGCTAATTTACCGTTATTTTGAGGCTCAGGGTCAAGGGCGATCGCAAATATCCCTTAATTATGATACTTTAGTTGACTTTTTCAACTCCCGCTACCGAGGGTCAAATCCCGACAACTGGACAGGATATATCTGTAATGAACCATTACTGTTAAAACCTAGCTACCTAGAAAACCTAACAGGAGGAGGAATCCTGTGGGGATTTTTCAGCGGTGCGACTAGAGATGAAGCCCTCTACGCACTATCGGGAAGACTAGGTTTAGTCGCACCTCTGCTAATCGCCATGGAAGACGCTCCGGGCAAACCCAATCCGACAGGTTTATTAGCAGCAGTAGAGCAATTAGAACAAAAACATAAGATAGACAATAAATTACCCGTCATCTACGTGGGAGACACAGTGGCAGATATCTACACAGCAGAGAATGCCAAAACTCAGCATCCCCAACGTAATTGGATTGGAGTGGGTATTCTCCCTCCCCATGTTCAAGAAACAGCACAACGCCGTGATGGGTATGAAAAAAATCTGCAAAATGCTGGGGCAAAGATAGTATTGAGTAATGTTGAACTATTGACACCGGAAGCAATTCAGGAGCTAATTAACTTAAATTGTTAGTAATATCATTTCCGTTGGCATCAGAATTATCCAAAAACCTCTGTGTACCTCTGTGCAAACCTCTGCGTACCTCTGCGTTAAAAAAAAAATCCTGCCAACGCCAACGGCTTCGATATCATCCCGATGCAATCGGAATCGATAGAACAGGCAAGATGCCTGTTCTACGATAAAAAACAATTATATAATCTTTTTTGCTTACCTTTCTAAGGATAGGTATCCATTTTGCAGTGCATCCCCCATGTCAAATCCCCGCCAAATTGCCTTTCTCGCCCTAAAAGATATCTACCTAAAAGGTGCTTTTACTGATATTGCCCTTGACAGAATCTTAAAAACGTCTAAATTACCAGATCTGGATCGCCGTCTTGTCACAGAATTAGTCTATGGCACAGTCAGACGACAGCGCACCCTAGACGCAATTATCGATCAACTTGGTAAGAAAAAATCCCATCAGCAGCCCCCAGACTTCCGGATTATTCTCCATCTCGGCTTATATCAACTGCGCTATGCCAATCGTATTCCCCCCTCTGCTGCGGTTAATACTACTGTTGAATTGGCAAAAGAAAATGGTTTTAAAGGATTAGCTGGCGTAGTGAATGGCTTACTGCGGCAATACTCCCGTCTTTCGCAAGTGAGAGGTGAGGGGGGAGAGGGGGAGACGAAAGTTTTGAATTCTCAGTTATCAGTTCTTAATATTAATTCAAAACGGACTTCGTCCCGCAACGCTCTCAAAACTCAAGACTCAAAATTATCCTCTCCATCCATTGATCCTCTAAAATTACCCACACAACCCATACCCCGTTTAGGTATTCTCTACAGTTTTCCTGATTGGATAATTAAACTATGGATAGAACAAATAGGGGTAGAAGAAACTGAGCAACTTTGCCAGTGGTTTAATCAATCCCCGACAATTGACTTGCGAGTAAATCCATTGCGGGTATCGATTGAAGAGGTGGAAGCGGCAATGAAATCTGCTGGTATTGAAGTGGGAAGGATTTCCCCATTACCCCAAGCTTTACGATTGAATGGGGCAGTAGGTGCGATTCAACAATTGCCTGGATTTAAAGAAGGATGGTGGACAATTCAAGATAGTAGCGCTCAGTTAGTAACTCATCTCCTCGATCCGCAACCAGGAGAGATAATTATAGATGCTTGTGCCGCACCAGGAGGGAAGACTACTCATATTGCCGAACTAATGGGGGATTCTGGTAACATAAAGGCTTGCGATCGCACTCCCTCTCGCCTCAAAAAAATACCAGAAAATGCCCAACGCCTTCAACTCCAATCCATTTCTATTTATACTGGCGATAGTCGCAACACTCCTCAATTTGTTAATAGTGCTGATCGAGTATTACTAGATGCACCTTGTTCGGGATTAGGTACTCTCCACCGTCGCCCCGATATCCGCTGGCGGAGTAACCCACAGACAGTACAGGAATTGTCAATTCTCCAACAAGAAATATTAACTCACACAGCCACTTGGGTAAAACCGGGGGGTATTTTGGTTTATGCTACCTGTACCCTGAATCGGGAGGAAAATGAAGAGGTAATTCAATCCTTTTTGGAGAATCATACCCACTGGCGAATTGAACCACCCCCACCCACTTCTGGGCTAAGTACCTTCTGTACGCCCCAAGGCTGGATTAAAGTTTGGCCTCAACTACATCTTATGGATGGGTTTTTTATGGTGCGATTGCAGCGATTATGAATAGAAAAGGTGAATAAGTCCTAATTAACCTGCAATCTGCTATCCTTTACCACCCCTCATTGCCCACTCTCCCGATCCATTTTTAATAGGAATACATCATGACAGGAAACTCTAGTGTCAAACAGCTAGTCAAGATTCTCATCGGTGCAGCTTGGATAGATGGCCGAATTCAGCCAGAGGAAAGGGAATATCTCCATCGAGTTGCCAAACAATCTGGAGTTGCTGAAGATCCGGAGATTCAGCCCCTATTGTACGAACTTAAATCTGTATCTCCCCAAGAGTGTTATAGCTGGGTACAAGAGTATTTAGGCGATCCTGCGACTCCCGAAGATTATCAGCGCTTGATTGAGGCGATTAGTGCCTTAATTTATAGTGATGGGGAAGTCGCCACTGAAGAAGCCAAACTCTTAACGCGCTTGCAGTTACTCGATCCAGCCATAGCCCCTCAGAAGGGAGGCTATAATACTGTGCTAAAAACTATTCAAAAACTCTATCAACGCTGGATGGATACGCAATCCTAGGGAAGGGAGTGGAGAGTGGGGAGTAGGGAGTGGGGAGTAGGGAGTAGGGAGTAGGGTTTTTTGGAGTAGGGAGTGGGGAAGTTGGAGTAGGGAGTGGTCTCTTATACACATCT
>NZ_JAMZMM010000075.1 GCF_024178385.1 Limnofasciculus baicalensis BBK-W-15
CCCCCCAGCCCCCCTTGTGAAAGGGGGGAGCAAGAATACAACCTGCATTTCTTCCAAATCGGGATGCTCCCACTTTGTTTGTGTAGATGCGAATTCCATTCGCCCTTTATTTATTACTATTTATTTCAAGGAGATGGGGGATTTTGCCGTTTACTCAAATCCCACTCAATCGTAACCTTAAGATTAGCTTGTGCTGCCCCCTTCGTCACAAAAGGTATCCCCGTTTCACCCCCTGCTTGTATGCCAAATTCCAATGTAACTTTACTCGGTGCAAGGCTATCCGTCAAACCCTGTTTGACGCTATCGAGTACCATTTTTGAATAGCCTCGTACCGTACTCACCATAGCCTTGCTCAGTTTATCCGTTCTTTCTTGAATATCATCAATATAGCCAACGGCTTGAAGTTCATCACTATCTTCTTCATCGTATTGGATGTAGATTTTTTCGCCATCAGAGCCAATTACTTCTGTGAGTCTATTAGACATATATTCAGGGTCTTACTTATTTTATTTATAATAACCTTTGTCTTAAGAAATGGCAATATGAGAAGGAGACGGAGGCGAATAAGAGGCAATCTTTTCTTAGCAAAGGAGCATATTCACCAATTAGTAGGACTTACGCAGTAATACTACTAATAATTTTCCTGGTGCGCTACACTGTGCTAACGCACCCTACAGATAGACTCCGAACTCCGAACTCAGGTTCGGATAGTTTGAAAACATTTCCTAGTCTTTCAGGAAATTCTCAGGACAAATTAATCTCGGTACTCTTTAATTCTGAAGAAAAGCTACATTCTGATTCGGTGTCAGCCATTCTATAATAGAATCGAATCCGAAGAGAATCATTAAAAGTGCGATCGCAAAAAGGATGCCAATGAGTTATCTTGAAACAACCGCCCAATTCTACAGTGAAGTTGCCCAAACCCCGGAGGTGGGTTTGTGTTGCGTCCAAAGTAGTTCCATGCAATTACCAGAATTGAAAATTCCTACCCAAATGCAGGAGATGAATTACGGTTGTGGTACTACTGTCCATCCGGCGGAACTAATTAACCAGCCGACTGTATTATATGTAGGTGTTGGCGGTGGTTTGGAAGCTTTACAATTCGCCTATTTCTCTCGCAATTCAGGTGGAGTAATTGCTGTAGATCCCGTTAGCGAAATGCGGAAAGCTGCGACTCGGAATTTGGAAATTGCTGCTGAAGAAAATCTCTGGTTCGATCGCAGTTTTGTCGATATTCGAGATGGCGATGCTTTTAACTTACCTGTACCAGATTCTTCGGTGGATGTAGTGGCACAGAATTGCTTATTTAATATTTTTGAGCCTGAAGATCTAACTAAGGCATTAAAAGAAGCCTACCGAGTTTTAAAAGTAGGCGGACGCTTGATTATGAGCGACCCCATTGCTACTCGTCCAATTCCTCTACATTTACAGCAAGATGAACGATTAAGGGCTATGTGTCTATCAGGCGCTCTTACTTATGAAGAATATACTCAGCATCTGGTTAATGTTGGTTTTGGTCAGATAGAAATTCGGGCACGTCGTCCTTATCGATTATTAGATTGTCAGACTTACGGGTTAGAAGAAGCACTGTTATTAGAAAGTCTAGATTCTGTATCTTTTAAAGTCCCAATTCCCAATGATGGGGTTTGTATTTTTACTGGAAAGACGGCGATTTATATGGGGAAAGAAGGCATTTTTGATGATGGGGCAGGACATGTTCTCCAGCGTGGAGTACCAGCAGCAGTTTGTGATAAAACTGCGGTAAATCTGGCATTATCTAAACCAGAAGATATTTTAATTACTGATTCAACTTGGCATTATACGGGTGGGGGGTGTTGTTAGTTATTGGTTGTTAATTATTGGTTGTTGGTTGTTAGTTGTTTGTTATTAGTTATTAGTTATTTGTTATTTGTTATTAGCAAAGCCTCTGTCTGTAGGGTGCGTTACGCTTTGCTAACGCACCCTTGCACCAGTTGCCCTAACTAGTTTGACCCCTCCCGCACCCCCAATCCTCCCCAATCACCCCTTGACATTTGAATGTATTTCGATAATACTAGAAACATGAAAAAAACGAACACCAATCCAGATGGCTTATCAGTAGAGGAGATGGCGGAAATCTTCGCCGCCCTTGGACAGGTTTCCCGGCTGCAAATCGTGCGCTTGCTGCTGGCGGCACATCCCAAAGGACTTCCTGCTGGCGAAATTCAGCAAGAATTGGGGATTCCCGCCTCTACCCTCTCCCATCACCTCGACAAACTGCGAAATGTGGGAGTATTAGATGTGGAGAAAGATAAGCAATGGATTTGGTATAGCGTCCGGGCTGAGGTTCTCAAACACTTGCTGGCATTCCTTTTTGCTGAGTGCTGTACTCGCAATCCGGTTATTGCTATTGAGGAAATTCAGCGCTGTTGCTAAAAGATGGTGTTCGTTTTTTTTACTCATTATTTCGATATTTGCAGAAATACTAGGAGAAGAACCATGGCTATTTTGAAAACTCACGTTGCTTTGAAGGTTACCAACATCGAAAAGTCTGTCGCATTTTATCAGACGATGTTTGGGATTACTCCCGTAAAACATAAGGTTGACTATGCCAAATTCGATCTAGTTAATCCACCCCTCAACCTGACACTTAATCTAGCAGAAAATGTAGAGCGAGGTGGTGCTTTATCTCATTTAGGAGTGCAAGTTGATAGTTCAATGGATGTACAGGCAGCAATTCATCGCTTTAAAGAGGCAGGATTGGCACTATTTGAGGAAAAAGATACCGACTGCTGCTATGCAATGCAAGACAAAGTTTGGGTAACCGATCCTGATGGGAACAGTTGGGAAGTATTTGTGGTAAAAGTAGCAGATACCGCACCAGAACAAAACGTGCTAACTGGACTGAATTATGACTCAGCATCAGTTGTTGTGAAATCACCTTGTTGTGCCTAAGCTAAACTTTTATAGGGGATGAATTCACCTATTAAGGTGGATAGTCTCCATTAGTTACTAAGAGGGACTGGGCAAGCGAAAAGTTAAATCAAGTGCCAATTCCTAGATAATTGATATAATCAAAGATTTTGTAAGGGCTGATTGCATGAATCGAGTGGATATTTTTAAATCGATGTCTCACTGTTGGCGAGAAGCATTAGTAGAAGGAATTGGTACTTTTATTTTAGTGTTTACCGGGACTGGCGCGATCGTGGTCAATGAAATCAGTGATGGGGCTATCACTCATCTGGGTATTAGCTTTGTTTTTGGTGCAATTGTTACTGCTTTAATTTACGGGATGGGACATTTGAGTGGCGCACATTTTAATCCGGCTGTAACCCTAGCTTTTTGGGCAAGTGGCTTTTTCCCGAAGCGCAATGTGCTAGCTTATATTATGGCTCAATTAGTCGGTGCGATCGCCGCTTCAACTTTACTTTTAATTGCTTTAGGATCAGTGGCAAAAATGGGTGCGACTATTCCACTTAATGGCAATTGGTTTCAATCATTAATACTGGAAATAATTTTGACTTTTATCTTAATGTTTGTTATTCTGGGATCTGGTCTAGATCGCCGCGCACATATTGGTTTTGCTGGTTTAGCAATTGGCTTGACGGTAGCTCTAGAAGCCGCTTTTATGGGACCAATTACGGGAGCAAGTATGAATCCAGCAAGATCGTTTAGTCCGGCTTTAGTGGCAGGAATTTGGCAGGATCACTGGGTTTATTGGGTTGGACCAATTTTAGGTGCGCAATTAGCTGTCATAATCTATCGCCAACTTTCTAATGGATTTCGCGATATTAATTAAAAGAATGAACACCCCTTCCCATTTCCTGATGACAGCAGCGATAGAGAAAAGCTTACCCAAAGTTCCCATTGTCAAGAGTGCATTTTTGATTGGTTCCGTCACCCCCGATATGCCACTTTGGTTTTTATCTCTCTGTGGTATGATTTACTACCATTGGATAAAAGGATGGAGTTTAAACAAAGCATTTAACTATTTGTTTGATGAGTTATATTTTCATAATCCCTTTTGGATTGCTTCCCACAATGTTTTCCACTCTCCTATCTTGCTCCTGCTAGGATTGACTTTAGTATGGCGCTACCGCAACCATCTCAATTCCCCCTATCGCTGGTGCTTTTGGTTTCTGATTGCCTGTATTTTTCACAGTTTCGTAGATATTTTTACCCATGCTAATGATGGACCATTATTATTTTTTCCATTGGAGTGGACAATTCGTTTTAATAGTCCCGTTAGTTATTGGGACCCTCGCTATTATGGTAGGGAGTTTAGTTTTTTTGAAAACATATTAGATGTCGTTTTGTCGATCTATTTAATTAGTCCTGTAATTTATCGTTACTTCCGTCGTAAAATTAACAAATAATAGTCTAAGTCAGAAGCAAAAAAATAACAACCAACAACCAACAACCAACAACCAAATGAAAAAAGTTATGTTTGTTTGCAAAAAAAACTCCTGTCGTTCCCAAATGGCAGAAGGATTTGCCCGCACTTTGGGAGATGGGAAAATTAGTGTTACTAGTTCGGGGTTAGAAGGATCTAAGGTTCATCCTACAGCTATTCAAGTAATGTCAGAAATTGGGATTAATATTAGTAAACAAACGTCTAACTCATTAAGCGATTTTAATCCAGAAGACTATGATGCTGTCATTTCCCTCTGTGGCTGTGGGGTGAATTTACCGAATGCTTGGGTATTGCGAGAAATATTTGAAGATTGGCAACTTGACGATCCCGATGGGCAACCTATTGAAACCTTTCAGCGCGTGCGAGATGAAATTAAACAAAGAGTCCAAAAATTGATCCAATCTCTCAAATGATTTATCAGCCTCTATCTGTAATAAAATTATAGATAAAAATATGGAATATAAAAATCTAGTCATAAATCATATCTATCTATATTTCTATTGATGGCTCGTGCTATCGTCAGAGTTGGGTTTCCTTCCATTAATCCAACCTACATCATAGGAAATTCTATCATCGATCTCATCTCATAACTTCTAGCAATCGCCATAACCCGACAGTAGTTAAAACCACTGTCTAATAGCTAAAGTCGGTTGAAACCGACTGAGTGAGAATTTTAGTCCATTTTAATGGACTTGAGCTATTAGCAGTAGAATTAATTCTACGGCGGGTTTTCTTACTCTATAGACAATAGTGCAAATTATGAGATCCCTCGCAGGCAAAACCTTCAGTCCCCATCAAGCCTATTCTCAGGAAAAACTCATCAAAGGATGTTTAACTTGCTAAATCCCCAGTAAAAATGATAAAACAACATAAGTACGGAGCCTGATAACTACCATCCTTACCCCAACGGTAAACCCTCACAACATCCAATCTACTTTCACAAGAAAAACCCATGGTGCAACAAATTGCCAGAGATACTATCACTCCATTTAGTCAAAAACTAAACCATCCCTTAAGCAAAAACCAAATTACAGTATTACAAATAAATCTGGGTAAACGCTGCAATCTCGCTTGTAACCATTGTCATGTAGAAGCTAGTCCCAAACGTACAGAAGAATTAACCCCAGAAATTTGCGACCAATTAATCGAACTAATTCATAAATTCCCCCAAATTAAAATAGTTGACTTAACTGGCGGCGCACCAGAAATGAACTATGGCTTTAAACCCTTAGTGGAAGCCGCACGTTTAACGAGAAAAGCAGTTATTGTCCGCTCAAACTTAACCATTTATTTTGAGTCTGGATTTGAGGAGTTACCAGAATATTTTGCCCAGCACCAGTTAAGAGTTGTCGCATCACTACCCTGTTATTTAGAAGATAATGTGGATAAAATGCGAGGGAAAGGTGTTTATAACGATTCAATTCGGGCAATTCAATGGTTGAATCAATTGGGTTACGGAATAAACCCCAATTTAATTCTCGATTTTGTCTATAATCCTCAACTACCGCTAACTGAAAGTTTTTCCCTAACTCCCAATCAAGCTAAGTTAGAAGAGGATTACAAAATATTCTTGAGAGAACATTTTGATATTGAATTCAACCAGTTGTTTACCATTACCAATCTCCCAGTTGGTCGAAGCAAGTTACACTTGCAACGGACTAAGCTATACTCTCCTTATCTGAAGTTTTTGGAGACTAACTTTAATCCGGGCACAGTAGAACATTTGATGTGTTTAAATGAACTATCCATTGACTATCTGGGAAATGTCTATGATTGCGACTTTAACCAAATGGAAAATTTACCAGCCCAATCTCGCACTGGGGAAAAATTAACAGTAACTAACCTTTTGGAAACTGGAAACTTAGACTTAATTGACGAGATTCGCAGCGCTTCTTATTGCTACGGTTGTACAGCGGGTTGTGGTTCCAGTTGTGGTGGTGCTTTGGTTTGAGGTTATTTTTTTAGGTAAGATATGAAAAAATTTTTATATCAATGAAAGTTCAATTCATATTGGTGGTGAATTATGAAGCATAAAACTGTATCTACTCAATCTTTTTGTGTCCGTAAGCTGAAAGTTTTAGCAGATACTACTCGTTTGGCGGTGCTACAAAACCTAATGGAAGGACCAAAACATGTTGGCGAATTAAATGCTGTTTTGGAAATAGAACAAAGTTTGCTATCGCACCATCTGAAAATTCTACGGGATGAAGGTTTTGTCGAGGCGACGCGAGATGGGAAGTCAGTACTTTATCATTTCATACCTCCGATTCGGGAAGTTAATGATGACAGAGTAATCGATTTGGGATGTTGTCTCCTGTGTTTTGATTAAACTCCTAAAACACACCGACAATTCCCATTGTATTCTTTGCGTACCTTTGCGAAGCCCTTTGCGAACCTTTGCGTTAAAAAACTATGATAAAAGGTTAGGAGTTATTGGCTTTAATTCAATCTTTTTTTAACGCAGAGGTACGCAGAGGTTTCCACAGAGGTACGCAGAGGGTTAGATGGAGTTTTAAGTTGAATTAAGGATTGATTATGAAACAATTTATTGCATTGATTTCGATTGGGTTGGCGGCTTGTTTTTTGCTGGAATCTTGTGGTAAATCTCCAGTTAATGAGTCTAGTAAAGCTGGGAAATTAGTTTTAACGGGTTCTAGTACTGTAGCGCCTTTAGCTGCGGAAATTGGGAAGCGTTTTGAATCTCAACATCCGGGAGTACGGGTGGATGTGCAAAGTGGGGGATCTTCTCGCGGCGTTACTGATGCCCGTCAAGGGTTGGCTGATATTGGCATGGTTTCTCGCGCCCTTAAGGATGAGGAAAAGGATTTACAATCTTTTGCGATCGCGAATGATGGAGTTGGTATTATTGTTCATAAAGATAATCCTATCCAGTCTTTATCTGACGCACAAGTTACGAGTATCTATACAGGGAAGGTTACTAATTGGAAGAATGTGGGGGGAAAGGATGGTACTATTACTGTTGTGAGTAAAGCGGAAGGACGTTCGACTTTAGAATTATTTACTCATTACTTTAAACTGAAAAATAGTGATATAAAGGCTCAAGTGATAGTGGGAGATAATGAGCAAGATATTAAGACAGTGGTGGGTAATCTTAATGCTATTGCTTATGTTTCAATTGGTACAGCGGAATATGGTATTACTCGTGGCACTCCAATTAAGTTACTACCTGTGAGTGGGATATCTGCTACTACAGAGGACGTAAAAAATGGCACTTTTCCTATTTCTCGTTCCCTAAATTTGGTAACGAAAACTCAACCGGAAGGGTTGGCTAAAGAATTTATTGATTTCGCTCAATCTACAGAGGTACAAGACATTGTTAAAGAACAAAATTTTGTCCCCCTCTCAAAGTGATGCTATCCTGATTTGGATATTACGAGGCTTCGCTTTAGTTGCGGGTGCGATCGCAATTTTGATTACACTGTTTTTACTACGGGAGAGTCTTCCACTCCTTCAAGCAGTGGGATTAATCCGCTTCTTTAGCGATTCCTCATGGTATCCAACTGAAGGCTTATATAACCTAATTCCCATGATTTGGGGCAGTTTATTGGTAACGGTGGGTTCGGTAATTCTTGCCACACCACTGGGAATTGGTTCCGCTGTTTTTTATCAATATTATGCGCCACCAATTATCGCGGAAATTTATCGCCGATTGATTGAATTATTAGCTGGAATTCCCTCAGTAGTTTACGGTTTTTGGGGTTTAGTAGTACTGGTTCCTTTAATTGGCAGGATTCAGCCGCCGGGAAGCAGTTTACTAGCAGGAATTGCCATCCTGACATTAATGATTTTACCCACAATTGCCCTCACTGCCGCTGCCAGTTTTGCTAAAGTTTCGCCAGAATATCTCCGAGGTGCAGCCGCCCTAGGAATTTCTCGTTGGGGAACAGTAAGAGGAGTTATCTTTCCTGCTGCGAAATCTGGACTTTTTACAGGTTTAATTTTAGGAGTTGGACGGGCAATTGGGGAAACCATGGCAGTTTTAATGGTGTGTGGCAATGTTGTCCAAACCCCCAAAAATATCTTTGAACCAATCCGCACTATTACTGCAAATATTGCTCTAGAAATGGCTTATGCCACTGGCAATCACCGCGCCGCCCTTTTTGTCAGCGGCTTAATGTTAATGGCAATAATTATAGTATTGATAGCCGCCGCCGAAATAATTAGCCAAGATAAAATTTATGACTAAAAACCATCCCCACACCCCCTCACCCTCCTCTCCCATCATCCCGCCAATATCTACTATCATAATCTGGGCGATCGCAATTTTCATCACCGCCATCTTCTTTTGGATTTTGAGCGATATTATCTGGCATGGTGCAGGACAAATTTCCTGGGAATTCCTTACCACTGAACCTAAAAATGCGGGACGAGAGGGGGGCATTAGCTCAATTATAGTTTCCACAGTACTAATATTAGCTGTATGTATAGTGGTTACTGTTCCCATTGGTGTAGGCACAGCTTTATTCCTCTCTGAATTCACCGATAATGAAAGTAAATTTGGGCGAATAATTCGTCGCAGTTTAGATATATTAGCAGCAGTACCATCAATTGTATTCGGACTATTTGGCAATGTCTTTTTCTGCCAAACACTGGGACTAGGATTCTCAATTTTATCCGGCGGATTGACTATTGCCTGTATGGTATTACCCATCCTGATTCGTGAAACTGAAGAAGGATTTCGCGCTGTCCCCCGCGAATATAAACTCGCAGCCGCTGCACTCGCCTACTCCCGCACCACCACAATTTGGCAAATACTATTACCAGCCGCAACACCGGGAATTTTAGTCGGATTAGTATTAGGAATAGGCAGGGCAATGGCAGAAACAGCCGCCCTCCTTTTTACCAGCGGTTATGTAGATAGAATGCCCACCTCTATACTCGATTCCGGGCGTGCGCTTTCCATTCACATTTTTGATTTATCTATGAATGTTTCCGGCGGAGATACTAACGCCTACGCCTCGGCTTTAGTACTATTAATATTACTGTTAATTATTAATGCTACCGCCGCTTTGATAGGGAATAGGGAGTAGGGAATAGGGAGTAGGGAGTAGGGAGTAGGGAGTGAAACAACGGATGTCGTATCAAAGTGTAGGGGCGAGTCGCTACGACAGTATATCAGCATTACCAATCGCCCTTATCGACTCGCCCTCTTTGAGGAATAGGGAGTAATAACAAACAACAAACAACAAACAACAAACAACCAACAACCAACAACCAACAACCAACAACAAGTGACAACCCCATTAATTCAAACAGAACAACTCAGCTTATACTACAAAAGAAAACCAGCATTTACAGATATAACTTTACCTATTTTTACCCATACGATCACCGCATTAATCGGACCATCTGGCTGCGGCAAAACCAGCTTCTTAAGTTGCCTCAACCGCCTCACAGATTTAATACCCCGCACCCGCATCTCTGGATATATTCGCATTGGTGATATCGATGTCTTAGATCCCAAAACCAACCCAACCGCACTCCGTCGTCGCGTTGGGACAATCTTCCAAAAACCAAATCCTTTTCCCTTCTCAATTTGGAAAAATCTCGCCTTTCCTCTCCGGGAACATGGGATTAAAAATAGGCAAGAAATTGATATAATGATTGAAACAACTCTGCAAAATGTCGGATTGTGGGATGAAGTAAAAGATCGTCTCAATACCTCTGCACTATCCCTCTCCGGCGGACAGCAACAACGCCTCTGTATTGCCCGCGCTTTAGTCTTACAACCCGAAGTATTACTATTAGATGAACCCTGTAGCGCCCTCGATCCAATTTCCAGTGGTGTCGTGGAAGATTTAATTTCTAATCTCCGAGGAAACTACACCTTAGTAATTGTTACCCACAACCTAGCCCAAGCCCGACGTATCGCCGATAATGTCGCTTTATTTTGGCTGCAAAATGGAGTGGGAAGTTTAATTGAATATGGTGATGTAGAGCAAATTTTTACCGCACCTCGGGAAACCTTAACCGCTGCTTATATTAATGGAGACAGAGGTTAAATATATCATCAAAATAATTATCAGATAATTTAGATATGAATTACGTGACATTTTGCCTAACAAACCTCTGCGTACCTCTGCGTTACCCTCTGCGTTAAAAAAAATATTATCCCGATGCCCACGAATTCAATATCAGCTATAATCAAGCCTTCTCTCAGGATAAACTCAGATTATTTGGCCTAAATTTAATGTAAATTATTCGTAGCGCAGCCATCTTGCCTGCGTCGGTTAACAAGAAAGATCCCTGCCCAGGATAACAGGCAAGATTCCTATTCTACAAAACCATAGAAATATGAAGGAAAACTAACTATGCTAACCCGATTGCTAAAAAATCCCCGTTTCTGGCTAGCGATGGCAATTGGAGTCTCCCTCCTCCTCTGTCTGTTGACTCCTCTAAAAGGAATATTCGATCGCTCTTTACTCATTAATACATTACAACAACGGGGAAATGCCGCAGTATATTTATTTGTCATAATTTATACCATTGCCACCGTACTCGGCATTCCCGCTACAATTTTTACTGTTGCAGGTGGTGCAGTTTTTGGTTTAATCTGGGGTACACTTTGGTCTGTCGTCGGCGCAACCCTAGGCGCGATTGGCGCATTTTGGGTAGCGCGTTACCTCCTGCGGGATTGGGCTAAACGTCGGTTTGGGCATCACAAAGCCCTGGTAAGCTTCAATCAAGCGGTAATAGATAAACCCTTACCTTTTGTATTAGCAGTCCGCTTCGCCCCCATATCTCCTTTTAATATAGTAAATTTTCTCTTTGGTCTGACACCAATTGAAGGTTACCACTATACAATTGGCACATTTTTTGGCATCATTCCAGGAACAATCGCTTATACCTGGTTAGGAGTAACGGGCGACGCAGCATGGCAAGGAGGCGACAGCTTACCATTTTTTCTAGCACTAGGTTTTCTAACATTACTTTCACTATTACCAATTTTAGTGAAGAGGCTGGGGGTTAGAGATTAGAAGTTTGAATCTAATCAATAAGGCAATAAAATATCTTTATTATATCTCTCTCATCTTCCTCTTTATTTCCCCCCGTAGAACAGGTGTCCCGCCTGTTCCCCACCCACCTCCCCAGTACAACAATACCACATGAGAAATCATGACCGATAACCATCACCTAAAAGTATCCCCCTTAGCGCCAATTATCCAGCAAGCCCAGCAACAACTTCTCTCTCCCGATAAATTTCATTCTCTCTGCCAACAATTTAGCCAAAAATCTGGTTGTAAACGGTTATATTTCTATAGGCCAAATCAAACCTTACTAGACTTAAAACATGGAATTGGCACAAATGAATTACGAAAATTTTTAGACTATTTAGCTAGATATGTAATCTGTGAAGTTAAAGAAGGGACAGAAACAATATTCTCCCTCAAAAAGATATGGCTCAAAATAGGTCGAAAACTGAATAAAGTATTGCTAATTAGAAAAAGACTAGATAAACCAAACCTAATTATCTTAAAAAATACTATGACTATTAAAGTAGAAATCGCTGGTTCTGGCATGATTGGTAGAGTAGCCCGTGTCAAAATTAATAATGGTAAAGACTTAGCATTTAAGGCATTTTTTGATCCAGAATTTGTCTGGCAGCACGGACCTTGGGCAGAAATTCCCATCGGTATTAGATTAAAATATCGCCAGGCGACAAAAAATATACCAGAATTTTTATTTGCTAGTCAAGATTGGGCGGTATGGGAATGGATTTATCCCGATACTAATCCCCAATCTAGGGAAGGAGGAATTACTTATGAACAGTTGGCAGAAGAAGATGGGCTAACTAGACTCAATCCCTTAAATCTAAGTAATTACAACCCTCATAATATAAGACTCGATCCAGGTGGAATTCAGAAAGAATATTTTGGCAGACACTTTTACGACACAATCAGATCGATAATCTTTTATATAAGAAAAGTCCGCCGAGAAGGATTAAAATCTTTGACCCCATATTTGAGTAAAAAGATGATTCGCTATATTTTATTACGGTTAGTAGCTTTGATTAATCAAAGAGTTACTGAGAAAGGCAAATAGGAAATGATAAATAGGGAATGGGGAATGGATTCTTAATTCCCTACTCCCTACTCCCTACTCCCTACTCCCTATTTCCAACCATTGATTACTCAAGAAGTTACCAGCCGCTTCACTATCCAGAGGCCTCGAAAAAAGATATCCTTGTCCGTATTGGCACTTCATAGCAATGAGAGGAGAAACCTGTTCTAGCAACTCAATCCCCTCCGCAACCACATCCATTTTTAATGTGTGGGCGAGAGTCACAATTAGCTGAATGATTTCTGAGTTTTCACCCAATGCACCGAGGTTTTTCACAAAAGAACCGTCAATTTTGAGAGTACTGATGGGAAAGTCGTGGAGGCGACTCAGTGAAGAATAACCCGTCCCAAAATCATCAATACAGAGATGAATCTGTCGCGCTTTTAACTCTTGGATCAAACCCTTAACCAATTTGGGATCGATCACCACACTTTCTGTAATTTCTAGCTTCAAACTCCCCACAGCCACTGCAGTCTCCTCTAGAATTTGGTCTATATGTTGCAGTAAATTCGGTTCCATGAATTGCTTGCAAGAAAGATTAACATTCATTGTCAGGGGTGGGAAAGACGGAAATTTCTTCTGCCAGATACTAAGTTGGCGACATGATTCTCGCAGCGTCCATCTACCGATGGAGGTAATCAGTCCCGTTTCTTCTGCTATGGGAATAAATTCTGATGGAGATATCCAACCCCGTTTTGGGTGTTTCCAGCGAAGTAAAGCTTCAAAACCCTGAATTTTGCGAGTTAAGAGAGATACAATTGGTTGATAATAAACTTGCAACTCTTCTCGATCAATTGCTAGCCGTAAATCCGTCTCAAGCTGCAATTTCTCGATCGCGTGGGGGTCCATTGCCAAATCGAACACTTCGTAAAGTCTACTGTTGGCTTTAGCGTGATACATTGCCAAATTTGCATTACGCAATAATTCTTCCGCTTGCGGGGCATTAGAGAATTCGCTATCAGTATCTTGACGGATTGTGTTCATATCAATGCCAATACTAACACTAATAAATGCTTCTTGCTCGTTAAGATAAAACGGTGAAACTAGCGTTTGTCCGATCTCACAGGCAACATTGGTGGCATCATTAACATGATGAATTCCTTCTAGGAGAATGGCAAACTCGTCCGCTCCCAGACGTGCTATAGTATCCGTTCGTAAGGAGGTGCGAAGCGTACAGGCAAATTCTTGGAGAAGCTGATCGCCAAATTGATTACCCAGGCTTTCATTAATTAATTTGAATCGATTGATGTTGAGAAATAGTACGGCAAACCGATAGGGCTGACCGACTGAGTTATCATTGTTATACTGTTGAGAACGTCGCACCGCCTCCTTCAGTCGATCCATGAATAAAGCCCGATTAGGCAACCCAGTAAGCCGATCGTAAAAGGCATCGTGAATTAATTGTTCCTCGGCTCGTTTTCGATCGCTAATATCGAAAGCATAGATCCGAATGGAATCAATTTCTGGCACGTAGTGCAAAACTTGTTCGTAATAGACTTCATCAATTTTTACCTCTCGCCGCAGGGAACCTTGCATTTGTACGAGTGTCTTGATCGATAGTATTCCCTCTAGAAATGGATGCTCGACATTCCCGTCCATCAATTCAGGTAACGATTCCATCGCCTGTGGATTAAGATAGCTAACTCTACCCTCTAAATCGGTTTCGACAATTGGATGGGGAGCCAGTAGTGGAAAGGAAGCCAGTCTCTTCGTCTCCCGATCGACTAACCTACGATTGGTGATGTCAATTCCTACGGCAAAGAAAAAATCAAGGATACCAGTAGGTTTGAAAATCGATTTCCCCCGCCATTCCACCAGCCGTTTTTCTCCTGTTTTTGTTAATATCCAGTTTTCGTTTAATGGCGGCTGCTCTATCTTTCCCAGTTGCTTAAACTTGTTGCATAAGGGTTCGCGATCTGGTTCGGCAATAAATGTGAATATAAAATCCTTACCTAAAACCTCATCTAAGGTATAGCCCAGGGCTTTGAGTAAGCCTTGATTCATCATGATGGTTTTGCCTTTCCCATCAATTTTCACAAAAAAAGCAGAACTAGTTTCAATTACAGCTTGACTGAAATCTCGTTCTTGACGGAGTTGTTCTTCCAACTGTTTCCGTCCGATCGCTAATCCTAATTGGGTGGTAATCGCAGTCACTCGCTTGCTCCATTGTTGATCGTAAGGACAAGATTTAGTCATAAAAAAGACTAGGACTGCTAGTACCCGATTGTCTAGAAGAATTGGCACAGCTAACCCAGCTTTAAATTCGGGAAATTCCATCAGTCGATCGTCTAACAAAACCTCATCGAATTCAGTCGAAATATCTTCAATCCACTCTGGCTGTTGTGAAGTCCATACCCTTCCTGCTAATCTCATATTCGGGGGAAAACTTAGGATTTTCCTTGAGAGTCTGAACTTTTCCAGACTTGGGGTATTACCACAGGTAGACCAACTCAATACCAAACCAGTATTATCGGGACGAGGAAGCCAAGCTTCCCCATAATCCCAGATCGTTAATTCACAAATCCGATCCAACACGACACCAAGCGCTGATGGCAAATCAGACGCGATCCCAATCGCTTGGGTTAGGGTTTGCAATAAATGCAGTTCTTCTGACATGGGTAACAGACTCTTTATCTTCGAGCTTTGGTTGGCTAAAACCCACATTCCGTCGGTTCGAGGTTGGATCGGGGAGGTTTACTCAGTTCAGGATAAAATGATTGAATATCTATCGTTTCAGGCCAAGAGCGCTCAACTTCATCAATCCCAAGAGTCGTCTCAATTGATAAAGCGGCACAACTGCTCAACCTGACTCAACCTGATGTTATCCTGATGGTCGTCAAAACTACTCCCCAAGGGAGATCCAACCTACGGAATGTTGGCAACAACGCTAGTGTCACACCCTGTCAATGGAAACTCTTAATATTTTCCTAGGAATTAGTTTAATCTTTTTGTGGCATAGATTACCACTCTGGTCAGAGAAAAATACGGGCTAAATTTAAAGGATTTCCGGAGTGTCAGTGGTGAGTTGTTATTGGTTATTCCAATAACAACTAACCACTGACAACGAACAACTAACCACTGACAACTCCTATCAACGAACCCTATAGGTGAAAAAAATATCCTTTGATATCTCAACTGCCACAGGCGCGTTGGGATCGTAGGCAGATGCCTCTTTACTGGCAAAGGGCAGGCTTCCCTTTGAGTTGCACCCAGGTAAGAAAATCCCATAGAATGGCTCTGCGACAGACGGAACTCTTTTGACTTCAGTTCCTAAAGCTGCGGCAATGCTGTTGGCTCGGTTTTGTCCATCCTCCACCGCAGACTGGTAAGCAGCTCGCTCTAAAGCTTGACAGTCATTTACCGAGTACTGGACTTTCACATTCTCCAGTAAAATGTCTTTTTGCTTATCAGCAGCCTTAGTTGCAGCAGTTACAATCTCCTCTAAGCGATCGCGGTTTGGTTGAGAAAGAGTCACCACCACTTCCCCACCTCCCTCACTTGAAGTAGAGGGGAAGGGAAATGGCAAGGCACTAGTGCTGGGTTTGATAATTTTCACCTCAATCTCATCGGCAGTTACGCCAATCTTCACCAGTGCATCCACAATCGGCTGCAAGTTTTTCTTGTTTAAGGGTTCATCTGTCGTCTCAAAATCTGACAGTGTACCTTCTGGCATCTCATCTGGATAGTCAGGAGTGAACTTAAATAGCAGGGTGGCTTTGTCTGCGGGTTGACTCGCTTTACCTCTGCCCACAACTCTGAATGTGGGATCGTCACTAACAGGAGGATAAAATAGTTGGGCGATAGGCTCCCCTTTCATGACGTGAGAGGCTCCCTGCGAGAGGTTTTCTTCTGGCTGTAGCATCAAGCCCTTTACCTCTAGCCTCTCTTTCGTACTCCCTACACCCAACTCATTCGCCCTACTTATAGAAGTTGTTCCAGTCCATAAACCCGTTACCATTACCGCTACTACTAGTGATGGCATAGCTATCCGACACATACTTTGGCAATCTCCCGATCGAGCATTGTAACTAATTCTCCGAAACTTTGATTTTCTTTACTATACTTTTAGGTATAGCAGAGCCAAGCTGAAAATTGCACCAACAACCTCATGGCAGATTTGCTGGCAATCCTCACTTCATTTGCGGCAAGGCTCTACGGGCAACGTAGAGGGAGGAAGAAAACCCAAGCGGTGATTAAGACTTGAGAGGAAACGGAATAATGGCATAGCTAAGAAACAAGAATTTGATGAAGCGCACAGGACGGATTTACCTGAATGATTTGAATATAGATCAACGGATTCAGGGATTCAAGAAACGGCAGAAAAATACTCACGCCGAAATAAAATCAATGTTAGGTTATACCCTAAAAAAAGTTGATTGGTCTTCTATCCAGGTTCTCAGTATTGAGGATTTGAAGAAGGTTAAACACGGGAAATGAGGGACGTTCTCTCGCGTGTTTAACAGGCGGTTGTCTCATTGGCTTTTTGGATCGCCCTGTAAAATTAAATGGGTAATAGTTTAGAAACCCGGTAACTTTGGCGAAACCGGGTTTCTCTTGCCTACTTCATCCGACTGAAAGTTGCTCTTTGAGATGCCACCCGGATTAAGATAGAATAGTTAATAAATCTTTACAAAGCGCGTGACTACAGAACAACTAACATCACCAAGCACTTTTGACAAACACCTTTGGACTTGGCAAGGTCATACTATTCAATACGCCGTGGCAGGTACGGGTAAACCCCTATTGCTAGTCCATGGGTTTGGGGCATCTATTGGACATTGGCGCAAAAATATCCCGATCCTCGCTGATGGGGGTTATCGAGTCTTTGCCATCGATTTGCTAGGATTCGGTGGTTCCGCGAAACCCCCACTGGATTACAGTATGGATTTGTGGCAAGAAATGTTAAGGGATTTCTGGGAGGTTAATATCGGGGAACCCACTGTATTTGTCGGTAACTCTATCGGTGCGCTCCTGAGTTTGATGATGGTGGCAGATTACCCAGATATTGCCGCAGGTGCGATCTTAATTAATAGTGCTGGTGGCATGAATCATCGTCCTACTGAGCTAAAGTTACCATTGCGATTAGTGATGAAAGGGTTTACCACACTCATTAGTTCTAAAATTATTGGTAAATTCCTCTTCGATCGCATCCGCGACAAATCTCGCATCCGCCGTACTCTTCATCAAGTCTATCGCGACCCAGAAGCAATTACAGAAGAACTGGTAGACTTACTCTACCAACCATCCTGCGATCGCGGTGCGCAACAGGTATTTGCCTCAGTGGTTACCGCACCTCCTGGTCCTTCTCCCAAAGAACTTTTACCGAAAGTCAAGTGTCCCCTCCAAGTGATTTGGGGAGAAGACGATCCTTGGACACCAGTTACAGGGGCGAGAATATACCAACAACACCGGGAAATGGGTGGAGATGTGGAGTTTTTTGGGATTCCTAATGCAGGACACTGTCCTCATGATGAGAAGCCCGATGTTGTCAATCTGCTCATTTTAGATTGGCTCAGGCAGAAATGTAGCGAGCGTAACACAGTCAGTATCCCACTATAGCGAGCCTAAGTGATTCGTGTGGTGAGAGAACCCCGGTTTCTTGAAGAAACCGGGGTTCTGTAGATTTGCAGTGTCGCAAATCATTTAAGGAGTAAGTTTTAGGTTATTTTGCTGATATAGCAGTCGCCAAGGCGCTTAGTGCATTTTTGGTCACTTTGTCAGTTTATTTCGACTCCGATCAATGACTTAACCGCCCTGGCAGTTGCTATACAAATTAGTTAATATTCTCCCTCTTTAGATATTTTTCAGTATTTTCCACCAATATTTCTTCGTAATCAGTAAATCTACTGACGTAGGTTTGCAACCAATAATTAATAACTTTAAATAGAAAATTAAGTAATTTTAGCGAAGTCTTTTACTGCTAAAGAATAGCACAATTAAGAGAGACTAACTTTCGGTAGCTTGGGAAAACGAAAATTTAAGGTTCTTCACAGAATCTACACAAAACTCTCCGCTTAGGACGTTAGACATTTCCGAAAATTAATCTGGCAGCCTTGTAGAACTTGGTGTGAAGGTTAAATTCAGGACATGTCTCTTGAAGGACAGACATTCACAATCAATTTTGGATCATCTGGTAGCATTTAGTATAGAAAAATACCATGAATCTTCAAGATATTTCTCGGCATTATATCTCGACTACAAATTGTGAATTGGCCGCTTCAGTCGTGGCTCAGTTTCGTCAATTTATTCTTGACCTTGCCCAAGTAGAACTGCAAGGTATTAATTGTCAGTATGTGGACTACGTGCCTTACTTAAGAGGTGACCAACTCTGCTTAGAAGATATCCACGCTGATTTCAACCAAGGGATATTAAAAATTTGCAATCAGTTCAATAACTCAGAACTTCTAGGACCAGAAGTCAATATGATTTTTCGCTGTATTCATGAAGTTCACCATCTTCAACTCAATGTCGGCTTTGGCTTAGAAGGGGAGTTTGCTACTGCGGCTCATATTATCTCCTTGACAGATAACCTTTTATTTAAGCAGATTCTATTTAGTGAAACCCTAGGACAAGTGGCGGTGTGCCTTTGTGAGGGAAATTTTCCAGAACATCAAAAAGTTATACTCTACCCTCCTGAAGTCATATATGGTTTGAATAAAGGATGGCAACCTCTGATTTAACGCTCCTGTCTGAGTCAGCATCTTTTGCGATATTCCCCCAATCATGCGATGGAGTTCGCTGTAAGGTATAGTTTCTTGTTTTGAAAGAGCATAAATTAGCATAACGCTCCACTTATCGGCAATGGTGCTGAATTATGTCTAAGTTGCTATCCCAATAAAACTCTGGTTTTCCTTGCTTATGTTTGGCAACAAGACGACAATAACCTTGGTTCATTGAGCGAAGTTTACAACCATCAATAATCAAGCTTTGACCTAAAGTTGAAACACCTGTTAACCAGTTTGTTCCTCTAGGTTACTTGAACCTCTAGGGATGCTTTGGATTCATCTGGCGCTGGTTAGGGGAATGGGGCGTGATTTTGCGATTAATTTGGTCAAACGCTGAAGTGGAAGAAAACGCGATATGCAAGCTGCGAGTGCGCTCTGCGCACTCGGAGTTACTTGAAGTTGGGAAACACGCTACAACAATAACAATAGAGTGAAAGTTGTTCGCCAAAAGTTAACTATGCCAAACCAACCCAAAATCCTTGCCTTTGCTGGAAGTACCCGCGAAGGCTCTTACCATAAAAAACTAGTAAAAATTGCTGCTGAAGGAGCGAGAGCAGCAGGTGCCGAAGTTACCTACATAGATTTGCGCGATTTGCCGATGCCCCTGTTTGACGAAGACTTGGAATCACAAGAGGGGTTACCTGTCAATGTCCGGAAGTGGAAAGATTTATTAATCGCCCATCAAGGCTTTCTGATTGCCTCACCAGAGTACAACAGTTCAATTACAGCCATTCTCAAAAATGCCATTGATTGGGCATCTCGTCCATCTCCTGGAGAAGTATCTCTTGCTTGTTTTAGCGATAAGGTAGCGGTACTGATGAGTACTTCACCGGGAGGGCTAGGAGGTTTGCGCGGGTTAGTCCATATCCGGGCAATTCTCAGCAATATTAATGTACTGGTGTTACCGGATCAAAAGGCAATTCCCAATGCGTTTGAGGCATTTGACGATGAGGGGAGATTGAAAGATTCCAAACAACAGGCTGCGATTCAACAGCTTGGCAGTAAGCTGGCGAGAGTCGTAGCGAAGTTGTCAGCCTAGAGGGTGTGGGG
>NZ_JAMZMM010000483.1 GCF_024178385.1 Limnofasciculus baicalensis BBK-W-15
GGGGGGGGGGGGGGGGGGGGGGGGGGGGGGCGGGGGGGGGGGGGGGGGGGGGGGGCGGGGGGGGGGGGGGGGGGGAGGGACAGCTGAGCCGTGTTGACCCGAAGAATCAGAGATTAATAGCTCACACTGAGACTGCTCTTGACCATAATTACATGTATAGGTTGCCAGAAGAACTGCCCGATCGTTGAAGATTCTCACATTATATTTATAATCTCTAGCAGCCGTACCAAACCGATTCACAAAACGATATCTTTCCAAATAGTCTAGCAGTGTCCAGGGTTGACGACTAACTACTAAATCCACTCGTTTTTCATCTTGGTAAGCAATCCAATTAGTCAATAGTTTCCCGCCAAACTCATTAAACTGTTCTTTTGCCCACCATAAGCTAGGGGTGGAAATATCAGTTTGGGAGATATTATTTACAGTAATAATACCAGGTTTTGGTGGTGGAGCATTTTCCTTGAGTAAATCTATTTCTAACGGGATTAAAGATGGAATTGGCGCAGCTAATGATTGTCCTGATAATTGCGGTATCAAAATAGGAATAATACCCCAGCTAATACCCAGTAGTAAAATAGGGATAATAGATGGGGTGTGAGGTATAGGAAATAAAATTTTCATCATAGCTGTAACCATCCGTCTTTCCAATAAACTGAAAATAGTCCCCATTGTAATTCCTTACCGAAACTATCCCATTACTAACCATTGACAGATCCACTGCCCCATCCGTTCCCCAAAATCCACACCACCCAACCAGCAACCCATCCGTTACATCCGTTACATCCGTTACATCCGTTACCAATCCGTTGCCAATCCGTTACATCCGTTACCAATCCGTTGCCAATCCGTTACATCCGTTACATCCGTTACCAATCCGTTGCCAAACTATTCCCAAAGCCGCCGCCGAGGGGAACCATTAAGACGAGCATGAGTATCCAAAAGTAATTTAGGAATATCTAACTCTTCTGGACAACGAGGCAAACAATCACCACAATTAGTACAACGATTTCCCTTAACTCCGGGAAACCAATGTCCCGCATTTTCAAACATTTGATAGCGATATTTACCATAGTCATTCATATCGTAAGCCACAGTCAAATTCCGCAGCCGTAATACTTCGGGAATGTTAATATTTTCCGGACAGGGCAGGCATTTGTAGCACTGGCTACATCGATCTGTTACCAAAGCATTTTCAGCTTGAGTTTCTAAACGCCTAAAGGCTTCAATTTCTATAGAAGTGAGAGGTTCATCTCGATCCGCAACTGCTAGAGGTGCGATCAATTCATCAGGGTTAGCCGGACCAATGCTGATGGTAGTAATACGGCTATCGCTTAATAAAAAGCGATAATTTAATTCTAGCGGTGAAAAGGGATAAGAGAGTTCCTCTAGTTTAGGTGGTGGGGTGTATAATTTTCCGCCTTTATCAGCAGGGGAGATAATAAGAATACCCATATCTTTCTGATGGGCTAACTCCACCGCTGGTAAATTGTGCTGGAAAAAATAATAATAATGTAGGTTGACAAATTGAAATAGATCTGTATTGATTGCGGCAATAATTACTTCTAAAGGAGCATGAGTAGAGAAGCCAAGATGCCTAACTTTTCCAGATGCTAATGCTTCTTTTATAGGTTTTATGCAGCCATTAGGAGATTTAATCCAAGCCAGATGTTCCCAGGTATTAATACCATGAATTGCCAAACAATCTATATAGTCAACCTCCAGACGCTCTAAAGATTCATCTATCCACTGACTCATTAAATCTGGATCGGGTGTTGGGGGTATTTTTGTAGTAATGTAGAACTGCGATCTAGGGAAATCGCCTTTGAGGATTTTACCTAAATACTCTTCACTTTTAGCATAACCCCTAGCAGTTTCTAAGTGATTAATTCCTTTGGCGATGCCTCTGGCAGGCGTTGCCATCGCAGCCTCTACCGTTGCTTGGGCATCAGAAAGAGATGCTAAACAGCGCATGGTTCCCAGGGAAAACACTGATAGTAGCAGATTTGTTTTCCCAAAACGTCGGTAAAGCATTGTTTGTTATTTGTTATTTGTTGTTTGTTATTTGTTGTTTATTATAATGATAATTATATTAGTCAAAAACCAACAACTAAAAACCAACAACCAATAACCAATTAGCCATCCCCGCCTCTAAAACCCCGGTGATGGACAAAATCTTTGGGGCTGAGGTTTGAGATAAATTCCCGGAAAGCGCGTCTTTCTTGTTCATCAGCATCTCGATCGACAGGTATCGAAGCATCAGCAACAACTTCTTCCATCACCCAGATTGGGCTATTAGTGCGGATAGCGATCGCGATCGCATCACTTGGTCGCGCATCAATTTCTCTTTTTACATCACCCTGACGAACGCCAAGGCTAGCATAAAACGTATTATCCTGAAGCGAGTGAATCGTAATCCGCTCCAGCTTCATATTCCATCCTTCCATCAGATTCACAAATAAATCGTGGGTTAGAGGCCTAGGGGACCTTTGTTTCTCCAATGCACTGATAATTGCCTTCGCCTGCTCTTGACCAATGTAGATGGGTAAAGCACGTCTATCTGAAGCATCTTTAAGCAGCACAATCGGGCTGCGCGTGACAGCATCTAACGCAATTCCAGCAACTCTCATTTCAATCATCTTTTTTCCCTCGTGGAGATCCCCACCATCGCTGTACTCAACTTGGTGAAATTAGGAAACTGGGTAAATTTTATAGGGTACACCGCCCCTAAAATTTCCCAATACGACAACTTAGGCATAGGAATAACCATCCTGTTTCTGAACAAATGAACAGTATTTGTAGCTGATTCCCTGTTGGTATGGAGCAAACATTCCAGAACCGTTTTACTGACTGTGTTCATCTTTCTTCCCGCCTAGGGAACTCCGCCATCCCACAGGTTAGCGGTGGGTTGTTGACGGAGCCACCCTAAAATCAGCCCAGCGTAACTTATTTTGGTATAGATCGATAAGATCGTCTTCTCCAAGTATGCCGCACTCTCAGGACGTTTATCCAATCCTTAGTGTCTTCGTGTCTTAGTGGTTAAATAAGTTGGTATTCTTCCCGTGGTTCGGGAGTAACATGGTAATGTTCAAATCACTAACATCCAGGCCAAGTGTTTACCGGATTAATTCAAGCCCTAGGCACAATTGAACCACTAGGAGGGGATCGCTTTGAGATATCCTGCCGTTCTGAGGCAAAGGAAATTATCCGATCAGATTTAGCGATTGGTGACAGTGTGGCCGTTGATGGCGTTTGTTTGACAGTAGAAGAGATTTTGCACCAAGGGTTTGTGGCAACGGCTTCCGATGAAACCCTGAACCGTACCACTCTAGGAAACCGACAACATGCCGCTTCTTATGTCAATTTGGAGACTTCCCTACGAGTTGGCAGCAAATTGGGGGGACATTTTGTCACAGGTCACATTGATGGGATTGGTTCGTTGCAGGAGTCAGTTCAAACGACTAACTCTTGGGAAATGTATTTTAGCACACCAACTTCCCTAAGCGATTTGTGGCAACGTCATATTGCTGGCTATATTGTCTCCAAGGGTAGTATTGCAGTCAACGGAGTAAGTGTAACTATAGCAGATTGCGATCGCAAAGGGAGTTGGTTTAAAGTCGCAGTGATTCCCCATAGTTATGCCCAGACTAATCTAAGTTATTTACAAATTGGTAGTTGGGTAAACTTGGAAACCGATATTTTGGGTAAATATGTTGAGAAATTACTCGGTCATGAAATACCAGCAATGGACAAATTAAATAATATTTCACCCGACTTCTTGGCAGAACATGGGTATCTTTGATGGGGAGTAGGGAGTAGGGAGTAGGGAGTAGGGAGTGGGGAGTGGGGAGTGGGGAGCCAAAAATATTGCCCCCCCTTC
>NZ_JAMZMM010000484.1 GCF_024178385.1 Limnofasciculus baicalensis BBK-W-15
ATATTATTTTATTAAAGCCATCCACAACTGGAGCAATATCTTCTTCTTCACTTAAAATATCAACCACACTTTGAAAAGGTGACAGTTTGGGTAGATCTTGTCCATGAAATACAATTTTATTATTATTCCTTTCTACGATATATTTATTGTTAAACAATAAATATTCGTTAATAATTTTGAATTTATGTTTTTCCGCTTCTTCCTCATTTTGACTAATTGACAAAGGCATTTTTTTAGTCTCAAATTTACCAGTCCATCGATACTCTGCCTCATTCTTAACGACAAAACGAATATCCCATTCAATTCCATTAAACGAACCACCATTAGCTATTTTTTTTAGATCTATAATTGATTGAAGAATCTGAGTTTTGCCAACCCCAGATACACCAACTAATAAAGTAAGATCGGAAAATTGTATAGGCTCGAACTGCCATTCTAATTCGCGATCGCAATAAGTTATCTCTTGAATTCTCATCTTTCTATCCCAATCACAAAAAAACTAACATATCTCAAAAAAAACCATTTAAAACCAACCACCCCTCACACCATCTCATCCAGTTCCCTCCACCATTCAATAACCTCCAAAAAAACCTCCGCGTACCTCTGTGGAACCCTCTGCGTCCCTCTGCGTTAAAAAAAACTATAATTAGTATACAATTAACACATAAAATAATCCCCCCAACAACTCACCCTGACAGAAACCTCCAAAACCATTAAAATAAAAACAGCAACTCCTGCTGATAAGTATGAACCATGACCTCACCCGTAGAATTCCAAGACGTATTTGATGTAATTGTAGTCGGTGCCGGACACGCCGGATGCGAAGCTGCCCTCGCCGCAGCCAGATTAGGCTGTCGCACCCTATTACTAACCCTAAATCTCGATAAAATCGCGTGGCAACCCTGTAACCCCGCCGTCGGCGCACCTGCTAAATCCCAACTCGTTCATGAAGTGGACGCATTAGGGGGAGAAATTGGCAAAATGGCGGATCGAACTTACTTGCAAAAGCGGGTACTTAATATGTCGCGTGGACCAGCAGTTTGGGCATTACGCGCCCAAACCGATAAGCGAGAATATGCGGCGGTGATGAAGGGAATTGTGGAAAATCAAGAGAATTTGACCATCAGAGAAGGGATGGTAACGGATTTGGTTTTGGGTAAAAATGATGAAGTTATTGGAGTTGAAACTTATTTTGGTGTAGCCTTTCAATCGCCCACAGTTGTTCTGACTACGGGTACATTTTTGGGCGGAATTATTTGGGTTGGAAATAAGTCCATGTCAGCGGGAAGGGCAGGTGAATTTGCCGCAATTGGTTTGACAGAAACACTGAATAAGTTAGGCTTTGAAACAGGACGATTAAAGACAGGAACTCCGGCACGGGTAGATAGGAGATCCGTAGATTACACTAAGATGGAACCCCAACCGGGAGATACAGAAGTTAGTTGGTTTAGCTTCGATCCTGATTTGTGGGTAGCCAGGGAACAAATGAGTTGTTATATCACCCGGACTACTTCAGAAACTCACCGATTAATTCGAGAAAATCTACATCTTTCTCCCGTTTATGGTGGTTGGGTAGAGGCCAAAGGACCCCGTTATTGTCCGAGTATTGAAGATAAAATTGTTCGCTTTGCTGATAAGGATAGTCATCAGATATTTATCGAACCAGAAGGAAGAGATATTCCCGAACTCTATATCCAGGGATTTTCTACTGGTTTACCAGAGACTTTGCAATTGCAATTACTCCGTACCCTTCCCGGTTTAGAAAAATGCACAATGCTCCGTCCAGCTTATGCAGTCGAATACGATTATTTACCTGCTACTCAGTGTTATCCTACCCTGATGACTAAGAAGATTGCCGGGTTATTCTGTGCAGGACAAATTAATGGAACAACCGGGTATGAAGAAGCAGCAGCCCAGGGGATTGTGGCAGGAATAAATGCGGTGCGATATGTTAGAAATCAAGAACAAATTATCTTCCCTCGCGAAGAAAGTTATGTTGGCACATTAATCGATGATTTGTGTACCAAAGACTTGAGAGAACCTTATCGAATGTTAACCAGTCGTTCAGAATATCGGTTATTATTGCGTTCAGATAATGCTGATCGGCGGATGACTCCTTTAGGAAGAGAAGTTGGACTAATTGACGACCGTCGCTGGCAATTATATACTGAAAAACAAGCTAAAATTGCCGCAGAAAAAGACAGACTCCAGACAGTGCGGGTGAAGGAACATGAGGAAGTGGGAATTGCGATCGCAAATAATACCGAACAAAAAATTAAAGGTTCCATTACCCTAGCAGAATTACTGCGGCGTTCTGGTTTCCACTATATCGATTTAGATCGCTATGGATTAGGAAATTCGGAACTCAACAAAGCGGAACGAGAAGGGGCAGAAATTGATATCAAATATGCGGGATATCTCCAACGTCAGCAAAATCAAATTGACCATGTTTCTCGTCAATCACATCGACAATTATCGCCAGATTTGAATTATGATAGTATTGAAACATTATCCAAAGAATCTCGCGAAAAGTTGATGAAAGTAAGACCATTAACTATTGGGCAAGCAGCGCGAATTGGTGGGGTTAATCCTGCTGATATTAATGCCTTGCTGATTTATTTAGAGATGGGTTCTCGTAACTTACAGGTAGTCCGTTAATATAGTTCGTAGTAGGCGCTTCAGCGCCTTGACTATTTGTGGGAGAAATAGGTGGTTTTAGTTTGGCTGGAGGAGATGGAGATATTTTTTTTTAACGCAGAGGTACGCAGAGGGTAAGAGAGAGGTACGCAGAGATTTTTTTGGCAAGATGTCGTTTTAAGTTTGGAGGGTTAATTAAATGACGACTGGTTTGAAAACTCCTAGTAGTTACTACATGGCGCTAATTACTACCTTTCCTCCACGCCCTATCGCCAATGATTATGAGTTAATCGCCACACAAAATCAGATTAATTCTATCTTAGATAAAGGAAAAATTACACAAGACGATCGCGACTACTTAAAAGTACTTGGTCTTCTTGTTTATGATTACGAGAACAAACATGAACCAATGCCACTACTAAAGGGAGTTGAATTAATTAAAGCTTTAATGGAAGAGTCTAACTTACAACCTAGCGATTTAACTTATATCTTTGAAACTGAGTCAATCTTCTTGGATGTTATCAATAAAAGATGCCAACTTAACGCAGATCAAATTAATAATTTAGCGGCTTTATTCCATCTCTCTCCTCATGTGTTTGTTGAGTAGTTAAAGATTGTGAAAATAACCAACAAGACTCAAACAATATCTCTAATTACATGAAGGTTTATAGGCTTTATATAAGTTGTGTTTTTATTGGTATAATGTTTTTTTAACGCAGAGTTACGCAGAGGGTAAGAGAGAGGTACGCAGAGGTTTTTATGTAAGATGCCCTGTTAATTATGGACAGTTAGTTATCAGCTA
Source organism: Limnofasciculus baicalensis BBK-W-15 (assembly GCF_024178385.1). Classification (GTDB taxonomy): domain Bacteria; phylum Cyanobacteriota; class Cyanobacteriia; order Cyanobacteriales; family Coleofasciculaceae; genus Limnofasciculus; species Limnofasciculus baicalensis. Next base: position 3,440 of record NZ_JAMZMM010000484.1, read on the forward strand.
AACTAGCTGATAACTAACCATTTATAGGGGCTAGGGGGAAAGGGAAAAGGGTTGTATATATTTTTTTTACCCACTCCCCATTTCCTCTTATTATTCCACGGTATGACCGATAGAGGTAATTAGCTCTTTAATCGATGATTCTGATGTTTCCGTTTCAACGCTGACAGTTTTGGATGTTACATTAACATCTACCTTGGCTTGAGCATCATAATTGACAATATTTTTCGTAATGACATCAGCACAGCCTTCGCAGACGATACTGGGTACTTTTAAGGTTAGGGTTGCCATAGTTTAAACCTATTTTGAGTGTTTTTGCATGGTTCAATATTTGATTTTACCTAATTAGGTATCTAGAGTGGTAGTATCGCAACTAAAGTTATCTATCTGTTGCATTTTGCTATATAATAT
>NZ_JAMZMM010000485.1 GCF_024178385.1 Limnofasciculus baicalensis BBK-W-15
TAAGAACTAGGAGGGCATTATGATATGCTGCGATCGCTAATTCTAGATTTTCGGCGCGATTGCCCAAGACATGCTGCTGATAGCTGTTGCCCAAACTAACTAAAGATGCAGCTTCTCCACTGATATCTCCAATCTGGCGGGCAATTTCTATAGCCTCTTTGTGAAATAACTCGGCTTCTTTATATTGTCCCCGATCGTAGTAAAAATTACCCAATCTTCTTAGGCTATTCACTCTATCCGCTTTTAAATTTAGGTTTGTTTGTAGTGTAATAGCCTTTTGAAAATATTCAATTGCTTGCTCGATTTCCCACTGGCGATTTTCTGACTTGCCCAATATAACTTGATTGGTGTATGCTTGTCCAACACGATCGTATAGAGTTGCTAATAGAGGTGAGATTGCCTGAGATTTTTCTATTTTTTCGATCTGATTTATTTGTTCTAGTAACTCATCCAGGGGCAAATCGCTCAATTTTTCATAACTTATTATACCACCATCGCGAGTGTCAATACTTTTTACAGTAGTTTCTTCTCTCACCGGAGAAACAAACCTAAATACACCACTACGCCAACTCCAAAAGTCTGGAGATGCCATACTGAGGCGAGTTAAAATTTTCGGTGTTACCCACAAGACAATCGGATAGGGAAATGCCCGCAAACCTTCCCTTGTCCATTGCAAATAGCCAAAAAATTTATCTAATGGTGATTTTTCCTCTGTTTCCCACAGTGTCATTTCGGGAGCATCCCGATTTGGAAGAAATGGAGATTGTATTCTTGCTCCCCCCTTTGACAAGGGGGGCAGGGTGGGTAAAAACTTTGTCAAAAAAAGAGTATCTTTGCCAAAGTGGGATGCTCCCATCATTTCCTCTAAATCTGCCGCACCTGTGACTGTGATAACTCCTGATGCTTTTGGTAATTTTAATTGTGGTGTCTCATTGACTAATTCTTCTAATCCTCCCCGCAAACTGGGTTCTAATTGATTCAATCTTATTCGATAACTGGGAATCTCTGGTGCTAATTCTGCCTCATAGCGCCCAATCAGTTGATTTTGAAATAATCCCGGTTCACAAGAAGCAATCAGGAGCGTTAGGAATCCCTGACTTGCCTCAATTGTAGCGACAAGACTGTCATAACTATCTTCATTTGTCAGATTATCCTGAATATCTGAATTATCTAGCATTTACGCCCCCGATTTAATTAAACCACGACGTTCTAAAATTTCCTGTACAATCGGATTTACCCCAAACCACAAATCATCATTCCGATACTCCAAAATATATAAGGTATGTAGTAGATCTAAAAATGTTTGATCCATGCCATCTGCTGGTATATAATCGCGATATACCTGGAGGAGAATATCGAAGGCATTTTGCCCTAATGGTTCAGTATATTCAATTCTTAAATCTGTGACAGCCCTTTGAAAAATATCAGTGGTAATCTTAAGATCTTGATTTTCTGGTTTCCGCCTCAATTGCACTAAACAAAGTTTGCAACACTGACTAGCTAGGCGAATAAACTCCCGCAAAGCCCCGCCACTTTTCAGAATCAGCATCTGTGCCACTTGTGGTTCAATCAATTGACGTGGAATCCGTTTATATAAGATTTCTTCAAATACTTTTACTGATGCTTCTACAGGGACAGGATTAGGATTTTTAGCCTCGCCACGAGGAAAAAACTTGGTTGCCCACATAGACTGAATCCGGTTATTAGTGGCGTTACGAATAATTCCTCGCAGTGACATATCTCGTGTTGCTGCCATGGGAATTGTGTAGATAATTCGGAATTGTGGCTGAAATAGGGCACTGATATTATTGCGATAAACGCGATCCACTATTTCCAAATCTAGCTTGTCCAAATCGTCAATAACAACGAGAACTTCCTTGCCATATACTGCCTGAATTGCGATCGCAATATCATTAACTCTATCCACCAAATCTGAAATCCGTCTGGCAAATTCGGTGGCAATTTCTTCTCGGATTACAGAGTTAGCTTTTAAGGTTGCTTTGAGTTTAGCGAAAAACTTAGCAAACAAAGCATTAGCACCAACTTCACCACTAGTTTCTATTTCTAAGCTAGAATCAATGGAAGTGCTTTCTGTCCTGGTATGTTTACTAAACCACACATAAAACGCTTTTTTAGTTTTAGGGCTAATTTTTACACCACGATTTTCTGCTTCTTCCATCAGCTTAACTGCCATGGCAAAGAGAATATTTACATGATTTACATCGGACATTTCAATTAAGTCAGAAATCGAGAAGAAAACCACAAAGTAATTATCTCCCATTTCCCGACACAACTGTCCCAATAGTGTAGATTTTCCCGAACCACGATGACCTGTAAAGATAATTTTGTTATTATCTGGAGAACAGTCTTCTACCAATTGCTCTAATTCTTCCAATATTTCTGTTCCATACTCCACCCGAAAGCGATCTAGATCTTCTGGTGTTACTAGTGGCAATAACTGAAGATTCTGAAAGGCATTACGAAAGGATTCTAGACGGTAGTTAGTCATGGTTCAAGTACTGAAAGCAAAGCTAGTTCTTCTTTATTATCATACCCCATTTTAAAGGATGCGATCGCGCTGATAACTCCCCAAACTAAGATCGATAAAAGTCCCCACCACCTAGATAAAGGATGATACCCAATCTCCAGAGAGTGAGGTTTGCTCTTCCCTCATTTGGGAATTGCTGCCAGGAGGTAACGGAGGGCAGTATTAACAGCTTCTGCGCTTGTAAAAACTTCAGCCACATCTGGATCTAGTGTAACAGTTATATTGGTTTCACTTTTTAAATCATCTAAATAGAATTCTTCTGCTCTAATATACCAATCTATCCAGGCTTGAGGATCTTGTAATACACCTTCTAGTGAGTAATCTTCATACTTGATATCAGATTGCTCCAGATTGTCTAGTTGATGAATTATTTCTTTCCTTTCTTTGAATCCATCTTGGTTGGGATTTCCGGCATATTCATCAATAATTAGTTGGGATAAAACTACGTTTTTAAATCTCAATTGGCAAGGTTCGCTCCTTTGATGAGTACTGGATAAAGGATGACTTCCATATATTTCTAATCCAGATAGTATATGAACTATAATATCGCTACCAACAATATCGAATTTTTCTATGTTCGATTCGGTAAAATGTAGTTCATCAAAATATCCTTTGACAACAGTCATGGTTGAACCTTCCTTAAAATGGTCGTTAAGATTTTATCCTTGGGTATTTCAGAACCATCAGTTCTATAAAATTTAAGGTTAGCAAAACGTTCAAGCAATGGAATTTGTATCTCTCTAATTTGTAAGTCAAGGTGAACTAAATCGATTGATGGATTAATTTTAGTAAACTTATTATTTCTGGTGCCGCTGATAATTATTTCTCCTCCTATCTTTAATATCCGGGCTGCTTCAGGCAGATAATCTAAAATGCCATTACCACTTATCTCTTTAGGGATGTATGGATTGAAAACAATAATTTCATCGACCCTGTTATTAGGGATAAATGATAGTTTATCTATGATGATATCTGCTCTAATTCCTTTTTCGGCAATGCGATCTACATTGATATCACCTTCTACTTTAGCAGTTTTACCTCCAAATAGTTCTAGTACAAGTCTTTCTTGAGATTCTAGCAGATCTTTAGTATTGTTGGGTGTAAACAAAGTTATGATTGTAATAATTTTCTGCTCTAGTATTATATCAAGTGGTAGTTACAGTGATTTCAATTAGTTCACAAATATCTTATAATTCTGCGATCGCCCCGTTAAACAACAAAATGCTAGATCAAACCGCCACCCCCCTCCTAGACACCCTAAAAACCTGTGCCC
>NZ_JAMZMM010000486.1 GCF_024178385.1 Limnofasciculus baicalensis BBK-W-15
GGAGTGGGGAGTGGGGAGTAGGGAGAGAATTTTTAATGATAATTAATCAATAATTTGTGATATCCGTCATATCGCTTTGGGATATAAATCACAGTTTTTATCCTTGAATATCACAGTTTTTATCCTTGAATATCACAGTTTTTTGGTACTTGAGTTACAGCGATTTTTTCCAGAATAACCGAATATTGAAGTATAAGAGAGTTGAGGGAAAAAATATGATTAGCTTACTATTTTTAATGAGTTACTTAACTGGCTGTGTCTTTTTTCTAGATTCTTTGTTTCAAAAAGAGTTGGGCTAATTATCAAATATTCAGGACTTACGCACAGGTAGTCAGAAACCCGGTTTCTTCGTCAATATCAATCGTCTCAACCCACGATGTTTTGGCAGAAACCGGGTTTCTTTGCATAAGTAATATGACCCAAAGTATAAGCAAGAAAAAACCCCAGAGGAGCGAACCATCTGGGGTGGAACTGTTAAGTTCTATTTATTTCAACAATAGAGCTAGTCGCTCCGGATAAAATCACAGCAATTTTCAGGTATGTGAGGTACAGATTTTTTGATCCTTCTCTCAGCTAATAGCTAATAGCTATTGGGAGCATCCCACTTTGGCAAAGATACTCGTTTTTTGACAAAGTTTTTACCCCCCCCAGCCCCCCTTATCAAAGGGGGGAGCAAGAATAAGACTTGCATTTCTTCCAAATCGGGATGCTCCCTAGCTATTAGCTATTACCAGCCATAACCAGATAACTAGCAGCTTGAGTTAATACTCAGGTACTGAGGGGTCAACTTCCCGACTCCAAGCGATAATTCCACCTTTGACGTTAATCCCATCAATCCCCGCTTCTTTGAGAATTCCTAAAGCTTTGGCGGAACGTCCTCCCATTTTACAATGAGCAATTAAGCGGTGACTATTGAGAATTTGCTTAATTTTTTCTACGCCGGAACCTTGTTCAATATCTGGTAAGGGGACGAGGATTGAACCGGGAATTTTGGCAATATCGTATTCATTAGGATTGCGAACATCAACTAACAGGAAATCATCCGCACCGCTATCAAGCAATTGCTTCAATTCCTGGACTGTCATTTCCTGCATTTCCATTTGTTGTTTTGCCTCCTCTTCTTTCGCCTGGGTAATGCCACAGAATTGTTCGTAATCTACTAATTTCTCAATGATGGGACGTTCAGGATTTGGTCGCAGTTTCAATTCCCGGAATTTCATATCCAGAGCATTATATAGCAACAATCGTCCGCTGAGTGTTGTGCCTTTACCGAGGATAATTTTAACGGTTTCCGTGGCTTGAATCACGCCAATAATTCCTGGTAAAATACCCAAAACACCGCCTTCTGCACAGGAGGGAACCATTCCTGGTGGTGGGGGTTCTGGGAATAAGTCGCGGTAGTTTGGTCCGTCTTGGTAGTTAAATACGCTTGCTTGTCCTTCAAACCGTAAAATTGAGCCGTATACGTTAGGTTTCCCCAATAATACACAAGCATCATTAACTAGGTAACGGGTGGGGAAATTATCAGTACCATCGACAACAATATCGTAAGGTTTGATAATTTCTAGGGCATTTTCAGAAGTTAGGCGAGTTTCGTAAAGATCAACCTGACAGGCGGGATTAATTTCTAGTATCCGTGTTTTGGCTGACTCTATTTTTGGTTTACCAACCCAGGAAGTACCGTGAATTACTTGACGTTGGAGGTTGGAGCTATCTACGACATCGAAATCAACGATACCGATACGTCCAATGCCAGCGGCAGCGAGGTAGAGTAATAGGGGCGCACCGAGTCCACCTGTACCGATACAGAGTACGCTGGCGGCTTTGAGACGTTTTTGTCCTTCCAGTCCAACTTCTGGCAAAATTAGGTGGCGGGAATACCTTTCGTATTCTTCGCGGGTTAACTGGATTTCATCCAGATTGGGATTTAACATGGCGATTTGGTAAGGAGCTGTAAGAGTTATTAGCTTATCTAAAAATTGGCTATTGTTGAAGCCATGGGTTGGGGTTTGATGGCTCTGATAACTTGCACCAATCTTAATCAAGCGTTTCATGTCGGGTGGGCACTCCCCTGAAGAAGTTGAAAAGCTGATGATGAAGTTAGTGGGGAGTGCCCACCAAAGGAGTTATTGAAACTCTTCTGGCTGAAAGTTACCTTCCTCTGTAAGATTCCAGCTTTTGAGATTGCCAGGAACACCTTGTTGCACGGAAATTATAATATAGGAGTATCCCTGATGTGCGATCGCGCGATCGAATTCTGAAGGCACTGCTGGACAATCGGGATGAGAATGATATACTCCAATAATATCTAAATTCCTCTCCCGTGCTTCTTTTAGTACCTTAAGCATTATTTTCGGATCTATACTGAAGCGGTTACGTTTCGTTGACGATGGGTTGATTGTCTTCTCTATCCCTGAGAATGCTTGCTCCGCCTCATCATTCCAGGTATTCTCGGTAGGGAATACTTCAATTAAGGTTTTTACATCTTTGGCAATCTTACCTAAGAGTAAGCCGCAACACTCTTCGGGATAAGTGCTTTCGGCATGTTTTTTCATTGTCTGGATATGATGGGAATAAAGTTTTATCATTGTTACTCATTTTATGATTAATCCAATTCGTGAAAGCAATCCATCTGATGAATATCTATTGGAAATTTTAAATGAATATGCGGTAGATGTACTGCGACAGGAAGACTGGGAAGTTGGCGAATCCTTAAAGCGGCGGCAAATTCCGATGAGTCAACTACGTCCGCTAGGAGAATCTTACCAAATATCGCTGAATCTGGGTCAAAATTTTGCTGTCAACTCAATTAGGGAAATTTTACAGGAACAAATTAAGGCTGTAGCTTTGTTTATTCGCGATTTCCAGATTGGCGTTTTAGGGCAAAGAATGAGTTTATTTCATCTCTATGAAATTGAGCTTAAGCTGAATAACTCGCTGCGATACGATCTTACTTTTGAATCGGGTAAACTGGTAATCCATATTCCTTATTGGCAAGCTATTGTCCTGAAACGCTACTTAACTTATAATGAAATAAAATATTATTGGGAGCGAGGGCTACACTTAGCTAAGTCTTCTCCTAGTCGTAACTTTTGGTGGTTATTAAATCCGATTGGGGAATTTCGTTCTAATCTGAGATCGATGCTTTTGCTGGCGATTCAAAGGCAAATTGAGAAAATTGATAAATTCTTTGTTAAATTTGGGTTAATGGATGATGAAAGTAAAAAAAGTTTGTTGGCAGGGGATGATATAGTAAAAAGTACTAAAGTTAAGGATAGTGCCATCGCGTTTCTGAAAGCTAATACTAATCGAGATAAACTGGGGGTTAATTTGGATGCACTTCTTAAGGATAAGGATGAAGCCACATTGCTCCAGCTTATGGGTGTATTTAAGAAGAATTTAGCAGATGCGGCGCAAATGGAGGAATTAATTGATGCAGGATCGTTAACCTTACAGGAAGAGATTCAGGACGAACAATCCCAGGTTGATGTGAAGATGTTTGGTTTTGTGAATGTGGGCAATTATCACCGAATCGATCTATCTTTGAATGTGAGTGCAGGCTACTTAAAAAAATATGTTGATATCATTCCCAGAAATACAGATGTTAAAGCCGTTCAATGGGGATTTGTGAACATATACAGGATTGACGATATCACGGTTAAGCCCAACTTTCACGGGGCGGTGACTCTAAATTTTGAAACTGCTGCTTTGGAGAGGGCACTAAAAGAATTAGAATTATTAGAATAGGGTGAGAGGTTAGAGGTAAAACTCTTTTCCCCATTCCCGACTCCCCACTCCCCATTCCCCCCTATGATACAC
>NZ_JAMZMM010000076.1:0-7804 GCF_024178385.1 Limnofasciculus baicalensis BBK-W-15
CCACTCCCTATTCCCTATTCCCCATTGCCCCCTATAATGTAAAGTTGTTTAAACAGTTCTTTAATCTGGGAGAGATCGAGATGGAAACCCTCAAGATAGTGGTTTATATCGTTGTTAGTATTTTTGTGGCATTATTTGTGTTTGGCTTTTTGTCAGGCGATCCAGCTCGGAACCCCAAACGCCGGGATTTGGAATAAATAATTGCGCATCGCTTTATCCTTGACTTACTGTCTTGGATGGAAGGCGTATCTCACCAGCAACTATTCAGCGCGGCAAACTGTCATCTAATTTTGGCAGGAGGCTCCCGCTATAGCTAGAGGGGGATTTACCCTCGCGTAGCCGAGTACCCCCGATAGTTCAGCGGTGAGAGGAATGCCGAGGAAAAGGTCGAAACCGAGTTTGCCAATAAATACTCATTGCAGTGATATAATGTGGGTATGGAAAAGCAAGTGTTAACGATAGTCTGCAAGATTGACCCAAGTCCTGAGCAGGTTGCCAAAATAGAAGCAACCCTTCAGGCGTTTGCGGATGCCTGCAACTACATCAATGAAGTCGTAGAATCCAAGATTACCCACAACGTAACCATCCAAAATCAAGTTTATGGTGAAGTGAGGGAACGTTTTGGACTAGCTTCTAACCTTGCTATCCGTGCCATCAATCGGGTGAGTTCTAACCGCAAGACAGCCAAACGTATGAACAAACCCGTCAGGAAATTTTTCCCAACTTCTGCTGACTATGATGCTCGAATCTTCTCCTTCAGGGAGAAAGATTGGTCAGTATCGCTAACGCTAGTTGGCGGGAGAGAGCGCTTCTTGGTTGATGTTGGTAGCTACCAGAAAGGAAAACTATCTGGTTTTACGCCAACATCTGCGACTCTGGTTAAACATCAGAATGGAACCTACTCGGTAAATATTCAGGTAAAGAATGAGGCCCCAAGTCTTCAAAAATCCCAAGGTGTAATTGGGGTAGACTTGGGGCGTCGCGATGTGGCTGTAACCAGTGAGGGAGAAAGCTTTTCAGGGCAACAAATAACACAGATTCGAGATAGATATTCAAGAGTAAGAGCATCTCTCCAAAAGAAAGCTGTCGCTCGAAGACGAGCGCCCGCTTCGCTAACAGAAGGCACAAGGTCAACTAGACGTAGAGCTAGGCAGATTTTGCAACGGTTATCTGGCAGGGAGAGGCGCTTTCAATCGTGGGTCAACCATAACGTCAGTAAACACATTGTCGGGAAGGCTAAACAGTCTGAATGCTCAATTGCAATCGAAGACTTAACAGGAATTCGTGAGCGTACAAATGAGCAACCAAGAAGCAAAACTGAACGTAGGCGTTCCAACAATTGGGCATTTTTTCAGTTACGAATGTTCTTGGACTACAAAGCTCTTGGTGCTGGAGTTGAAATAATCAAAGTTAATCCAGCTTATACAAGTCAAACCTGTTGCAAGTGCCTCCACATCCATCCAGTAACAGGAAAGTCCTACCGCAGTGGTAAAACTTTCAAGTGTGGGCATTGCCACTCGAAAGGTGATGCCGATTTTAATGGTGCCAACGTGATTAAACTTTTGGGGGCTTCTGTAAACAGTCCCGGAGGTTCGTACCTGTCGTGTGAGCTAAGTAAAAAAGTTGAGTACTTTCAGCCTAGCTTATTTGATTTGGTACAGGGCTACTGAAAGCATAAACCATAGTCGGTACTCCGACTATGGTTTATGTAGTTTACGTTTTCAAGCTGTCCATTCGACTTTTACTGTTGAAAGATGCCCCACCCAGTTGAGCCGCCTGAAATTCCTGTCATTATTCGACCTGTAACTTCCTCAGAGGTTGCTAAATTAAACCTATTCTCGAATAGTCCATCAGGCTCGGCGATAATCCAAACTCATCCAACCGCAGTAATCCCCACTCCAACTCCCCCTGAAACCTTACCACCAGAGTCTTCTCAAGAAAGGCAAGAGGTAAGAGGTAAGAGGTTAGAGGTACAAGAGCCGGGGATTTATTCCCCTGCGATGCAGTCGGGGGGCGTTAGGGTAGCTTCTGGCACAGAAACGATACCAAAGGCTGGCGTTGCGATCGCGAAAACTGAGTTAATCGAACATCAAAGTGCGGCTGTACTCGGTTCGCCTATTTCTGTGGCGATGCCTCTGGCTGGGGTTGCGATCGCGAAAACTGAGCTAATCGAACATCAAAGTGCGGCTGTACTCGGTTCGCCTATTTCTGTTGGTGATTCTCAGCCGAGCGTATCTATAACACTTAATCTCTCCAATGTCAAGCGTTTGGTGGCACAATCTAGATCTGGACAACAGCGGGAATTTGAGTTGACTATCCCCACAGAAGAGACTCCCGCTACACCCGATCTGGAGATACCACCAAAGCCAGATACGTCAGGAGAGGAAACACCATCTACTACTGAAGAAAAACCTGAATCTGAAATTAAAAAACCGGAAACTGATACTACGATTACAGGTGTAATTGAACTAACAGCAGATCGACAAGAATACGACGATAAGAGAAAAGTTGTTACTGCCCAAGGAAATGTAGTATTAAGATTTCGCGGTGCTTTGCTCAATGCGGATCGCGTCCAAGTTAATTTGCCAAATCGTATTCTTGTTGCTGATGGAAATGTTACTCTAAAACGAGGCGATCAAATACTCCGAGGTGAACGATTTGAGTATTCTTTAATTCAAGATAGCGGTATTATTTCAAATGCTAAGGGGGAAGTTTATGCCCCCACAGCAGGAACAGATGTGACAATTTCCCCATCTCCCATCAATCCTGCGGCTAAAGAGGAACAACGGATTGCTAGCGATCGCATTTCTGGCGATCAACCCCTCCAAGGTATTAGTAATCCCGGCGCTTATTCTTTCTTTGTTGGGAGTGCTTTAAAAATAGATCCCCAAACAGGATTAATTGGTGCAAATAGAGGCTCTTTTCAATCGGAGGGGACGATTAATCGATTTCGGTATGAAGCGGATCAAATTGATTTTGAAGGAACAGATGCTGTTGGTACTAATGTACGGCTGAGTAACGATCCTTTTTCGCCACCAGAATTAGAATTGCGGGCAAATACAATGAGATTTCGGCGACTTTCTCCCTTAGTGGATGAAATAGTCGCTACTAAACCTCGTTTAGTATTTGATGGGGGTTTTTCGATCCCAACATTCCGCAATCGCATTTTAATAGATCGTCGAGAAAGACAACCTGCTTTGTTTAATTTTGGCTTTGATGATGAGCAGCGGGGTGGTTTATTTATTGAGCGAGCTTTTGAGGTAATCGATACTCCTGCTGTACGATTGCGTCTGACACCTCAGTATTTTATCCAAAAGGCTATTTTCTCAGATGGTGTAATTAATCCTTCTGTTTTTGGTTTGAAAGCTAAACTTGATGCGACATTAACTCCACGGACAACTTTGACGGGTAATGCGGTATTTACTAGTTTAGATCCAGATGAATTCTCAGAGCAACTCCGCTCTAGTTTACGACTGCGACAGGTAATTGGGACTAAGTATCCTCACAATTTTAATCTAGAATATAGTTATCGCGATCGCCTTTTTAATGGTTCATTAGGCTTTCAAACTGTGCGGAGTAGTTTTGGTGCTGTTGTCACTTCGCCAGTTATTGCTTTGGGAAAAACTGGAATAAATCTATCTTATCAAGGTGGAATTCAAAATATTATCGCGGATACAGATAGATTGGATTTACTCGAACCGATTAGAGATAATAATCGGATTAATTTGACTCGGTATCAAGGGAGTGCGACTTTAAGTCGGGGTTTGTTACTTTGGCAAGGTAAACCTTTACCTCCAACTCGTACAGAAGGATTGCGCTATACTCCATCGCCAGTGGTTCCCTATTTGGCTTTAAATGGCTCTGTCACGGGTGTGGCTAGTGCTTATAGTAATGGGGATAGTCAGAATTCCATCAGCGGTTCCATTGGCATATCGGGACAAGTGGGACATTTTTCTCGTCCCTATTTAGATTATACTGGATTTAATCTTAGTTATACTCAGGTTGGGATTGGCAATCTATCTCCGTTTCTTTTCGATCGGGTTGCTGATAGTAAGGTGTTGTCTTTTGGTATTGTTCAACAAATTTATGGTCCTTTTCGTTTTGGGATACAGACTACTTATAATTTAGATACTAGCGAGAATATTAGTACTGATTTCTTGGTAGAATATAGTCGGCGTAGTTATAATATTATTCTACGCTTTAATCCTGTTCAACAATTGGGATCTATTAGTTTTAGAATTAATGATTTTAATTGGAGTGGTAATCCTGGTGTTTTTGATAGTATTGAAAATCGTCCGGTTATTCAGGGGCAAACTAGGGAATAGGGAGTGGGGACAATTTGCTGTAGGGGCGTAGCATTTGGGCGATAACTTTTGTTGTTTAACCAGAATTTGACTATCCTTATGCTTCGCCCTGAGTGGGGAATAGGGAGTGGCTAATTGCTAATAGTCTATATCATCATCAATTTACCCATTACTTATACTACGCCATAACTTCTGCACCCACTCTAAAACTTTCAGAAATAACTCCTCTACCCAAACTATAGCCATATCTAACCACTCCAAAATTAACTCTAATGGGTGCTTAACATATCCAGTACGAATTGCTTTAGTTTCAATCCAGTCTGGTGCTGGTTGGATATCGGTGGATTTGGCTGTAGTTGTAAGTTTTTGCTTGTTGGTTATTAGTTGTTGATTTTGAGTTTTGGTGACGGTTTGTGGGATAATTGGTCTATCCAGATTTGATACTGTTTCACTTACTTTAATCGGATTTTGTGTCGGGGCTACTTGCTTGTTTTTACGTCGTTTTACTGGCTTAGGGGTTTTTGTGGGATAGGGTATATCTGTACTAACACCAAGACTCAAAGACACCAAGGGGTTAGGATTAAGTGCAATAGCACCGGGTGCTTCTACTGTAAACTGCTCTCTAAAGGATATTACCAGCTTCCCAATTATATTTGGCAGGTTTTTACTGCTTTCTCCACCTAAACCTTGTTGTAACTCTGAGGTTTCTTCTCTGGTATCATTATCGATAATTGTTATATTTTCCTTGGGTTTCAGATAGCCATGAATCAATCCCCAAGCTGAATTTATCCCTGTCGCGGCTATCTTACTATTTAATCTTTCAGGTAGTTGGGGGGGATTTTTGGCACTATCTCCTTTTAAAATAGAATGAGTTGGTTGAGATGGGGTAATATTTTTATCTGCTATATCTGATTTGCCAAATAAGTCATCCCAGGTTAGCCAAGGATCTGGTTCTATTTCTGAAGCGGTTAATTTTGATTGAATATTTGAGCTATAAGCAATTCCTGCTAGCTGATTTACTCCTCCTTCCTTATCTGAATTTGTTTCGAGTAAGTTTGAGCTTCTCCCGAAAAAGTAGTCTATCGCCCGGTAAATTAAATCTTGTAACCAAAATGGATGGGAGTTATCTTTTTCTGTTGGTGAGGTTGAGTTTTGGGGGGTGATTAATTGAGTTTCTAATTTTTGAATGGGGTTTTGGGTTTGTTGCCTAAATAGGATTGCATTTTTTAACTCTTGTACTAAACTTTGCGATTCTGCTGCTAAGGTATCAGCATCTAAGCCTTTTCCCTTTGGCTCTAGGAATAATAACGCTTTCTCTGGTATTATTTTAGCGAGAATACTTTTAACTAATGGTGCGGGTGCGGGTTCTAATGGTTTAATTAGATTGGGATTATTAACTAATGGTGCGGTTATGGGTTCTAATGGTTTAATTAGATTTAGATTGGGACTATTAATCTTTGTGACTAAAGTAGATTCGCTAAAAAGATTAAGTGTAACCGCAATCGGACTAGTTTGTACCCACCCCATTAACTGCCAAAACATTCTCACTGGTAGAAATAGATTTGCTCCAGCCACGCTACTGAAGCGATGGGGCTGTTTTTTCAGGAGCGATTTTCCGGCGATACGCCACTGACGGAAGAGGTTAGCTATTTCCCAACTAATTCTGGCTGATAGTTTCTGCTGCTGCTCTGGGGTAAGAATATCGAGAATTTCATTTTCGACAGTAACTAGCACTAAGCTGCGAGTTTCTAGTAGTGTAGCGACTCCTTGAATTACCCAAGACTGACGACCTAAGTTTGGTATGGTATTATTAGTTAGTTTTTGGCTATGTGAGATTAATTTACTATCAGCTTCAGTTTGGGGAGTATTATTAGTCAGTTTGTGGCTATTTGGAATTAATGTACCGTTATCTTCTGTTTGAGTAATTGACGCATCAGCCTGAATAAATGAGAAAAAACCGGGTGACCAGAAATTGTTTGGCTTCGTGCTAAGGTTATTTATATTGATATTTTGGGTTAGTGCCGCAGACCGCCAGTGGTTTAAACCACTGGCTAATAGCTTAAGTCCTCTTAAAGAGGACTGGGATATAATAATTTCAGTCCATTTTAATGGACGAATTGCACCATTCTCAATTACCTGTTTTACCCCTCTCCTTTTAGCGGAGGAGAGTAAGATTTCCGCCTCTACTTGAGCAGGAGAGGAGAGGATAAAATCTTCCTCCCCCTGCCCTGAAAGGGCAGGGGGTTGGGGGGTTAGGTTTTGCGACTTATTGAAACTAGTCTGTACATCTGGCAGTGGTAATATTGTAATTTTTTTTAGGATTTCCTGAATAGGAGTATCAGCCGGAGGGATTATTGTTTGGGGTTGGGATGGTTTGGATTGGCTGGATGAATTTAATTTAGAAAATCCCGATTTAGCTTTTCCCCCGAGTTGCCTTCCAGCGGATATAGTAGCTTGGACTAATAGATATGCAGGATAGAGGAGAATTTGCGCCCCCCAGGTGGCGGCTACTTTCAGATTCCGGATAGCCCGTTCACTTTTTTCCATCAATCGGCGAGATTGGCGATTGACAACGTTGAATAATTTGCTGCGATAGGGAGTATTAGTAGAGGATGACATAGGCGTTAACCAGAAGCCGCTTGTCTAAGTTTATCAAAACTTGGTCTTTTATGCTGGAATGGGGAATGGGGCATGGGGAGTGTAGGGGCGAGTTGCTACGATCATCTCTGGCGATCCCAAATAAACCTGCTCAACTTCCCTTCTACTAGCATAATCGAGAGCGATCGCAAATAAACCCGATCAACTTCCCCTCGACTAAGATTTGATTCTGTATTATAACTCTGCCGACGCTGGCGCAAAATGGCTGAAAAGCTTATCCCCACATCATCTCAAATCTATTAACTATTAACATCAAAACTCTCCTCCCTCATTCTCAAATGGCGGTTAAAACCGCATCTACACAAACAAAACCCGCCTTCGCGGGTTATTAATTAGTCCGCGCAGGCGGACTTCGGAAAGTGTAGCCGTGGATTCATTCACCCAAATCTAATCGATCGCAGCTAAACTTGAGATAGTAGCTAACAGCATTTCCTGATTAATAATCAAATCAGCACTATTAACCGGAGTAACATCATCAGTCAATCCCTCTTCAACCGTACCACTACTCAAAGATTGACGAATCTCCTTTAAAACAGTAAACTGTGCTACGCGAGAGGGTTGCTTAAACCAAATTGCGATCGCACTCGATAAATCTTCCCTATTATCTGGTAATGGCGCGATTAACTCAGCCAACTCAGCCAAATCTTGGGCAGAAAATAAAGATGAGTGATTATTCAATAATTCAATAACAGCAGTAAGATTCTCTTGATGAAACAAATCGGCTGCCGATTGCACCACTTCCAGCGGTAAATCCAAAGCGTCTGCAAGTACTGCCTTACTCAAACCCAACTCCAGCAATCGGGGGATAGATTCTAACTTCCCTAGCTGCTTACCTTCGGCTT
>NZ_JAMZMM010000076.1:7904-19984 GCF_024178385.1 Limnofasciculus baicalensis BBK-W-15
TACCTTCGAGTTTACCTTCGAGTTTACCTTCGAGTTTACCTTCGAGTTTACCTTCGAGTTTACCTTCTGCTTTAGCTTCCTGATAAACCTTCGTTTGCTTAATTTCCGCTAAACCTAACATAGCTTCAATCTCCTGACGGCTCTTTTGTGGTAATTTATAAATGATGATTGTTTCGATCAAATCGATTAGGTTTCGCCTAATCCTTTGATCGGTTAACTGTTCCCTAGCTGACTCAATTAAGCGTTTGGCCAGTTGGGGTGCAGTTTTTTCTGACTCTATCACCAGTTTAACAACTCCCACTCCCAAAGAACTTTCCCCAACTTCCCCCAATTCATCCAAATAAATCCGTCTCACCCAATTTTGGCTCAGGAGTTGGTCTAACTTAGGAGTTTGCGCCCTTTCCACAGTGCGACTAGGGTAGATTACCACCACTTCCCAGGGATGAGGTGGCTGATATTGCCGCAAAAATAGGAATAGTTCGGCAAATAAACGGTAATATAAATCGTCATCGGGCTGAAACTGCACCTCCGCTATATATAATGGTTCCTTTGGGTCATTGTTAGTCGGCAAGAATAAACCATCAAGACGGAAAGATAGTTGTTTGACTTCCCTGGAAGTAAACTCATAGAAATTTGCCACTTCTAGCGGACGTTCGATAAGTTCAAAGAATATGCCAGGAAAGGAAAGAAATAGATTATAGAAGATGCTGTCTGTTTTCATAATGAAAAAACGATGATTTCCTGGGTTACTAACTGGCACTCTCTCAGTAGAGAGTACCAAAAGTAATGCTACTCTAAGATTGCCATTCCAGTACGATCGCTTGCCAATAAGTGCGATCGCATTTTATTATACTCAATTCACCAGAAGACATAAAAACCGATATCCCAACCAACTGGCAAAAAGTCGAACTTAATCTCAAAGGCTATATTATCTGGGACAATTGCAGTTAGTTATTCCCGGACATGATATTGGCGGATCGATGGGATACCTACGGTATCAGTTTTATACAGGCAGCAATTTATGCTAAACTTAGATTGCAGGAATATATACGCACCTTAAACTCAGTTACATCCTAAAAAGCGATTGTCAATCATTAAAATAATACCAAATGGTAAAAATCAGTTAAGATAATATTATCAAGTTACCTCATTATAATTTATGAATAGTCTCTTGTCTGAACAAATTTTACCCCTAACTATTACCGAAAAGCTTCAATTAATAGAAGATATCTGGAATAGTGTTGTTATTGAGCCAGATCAAATTCCTTTGACTCAATCTCAGAAACAAGAATTAGATCGGCGTTTAGCCTCCTATCAAAATATTGAAAATTGCGGTGAATCTTGGGGAATAGTTAAGCAAAGAATTATCAAGCATGACATATAAAATTAAAATTTCAGAAGAAGCTGAATTAGATTTAGATGAGGCTTATCAAGCGATCTCGCGTTGAAGTAAGATCCCCTAGCCAGGTACAATAGGTGCTGAAGCACCTACTACTAATCCCCACTAGTTGGGGATATTAATTAAATCTAAATAGCATCAGAAGCCCTAACAGCCATTAATTTTTGTCAGAAACCTGTATATCCCTCTTTAAGTAGAGAATATGTTATTGATAAGCTTGGATTTTTGCTAATACCACAGGTATAAAAATCCGTGAATGTTTTGGTGCTAAATATCATCTTGTTCTCATCTCCAAGAAAATTGGTATTATGAGCGATCCCTTTGGCAGAGAGAAGTTATCTCACTGGAAGAGAGTACTAGTTCGATACATTTCTGTTGATATTGTGTCCTTACTCTATCAAACATAAAGCCTGCCTGTTATAGTATTAGCAGGAGCAGGTGTTTAATGAGAAAAATATTCCCTAGAGTCAATTGACCTACAATTACCATTATTGCTAACAAAGTAGCAACTCAATCATATACCATTTTTATCAATTTAAGTTGCTTTTAAAAAAAAATTAACACCCAGCATCACTGTATGCTGGGTGTGTAATACATTAGATCTCTGACTCAATCAAGAAAAACCCTTGATTAGCAGGATTTACCTAATGCTGATGTATGACACTCAGAACTTAGAGACAACAAAGGTAAATCTCAACTGAGAATTGTCCGATAAGTCTATTTACTTATCTATGCTACGACAAACTTAAAACCCTGTAGAACCCTCCATAAATAGATTCATTTTGGGGTAGAATATTAGACAAAGCAGAGAGATGATCATCGTCATGATTGTCCTAAATCCTGTAGAACCCTCCATGAATAGCTCCATTTTGGGAGAGAATATTGGGCAAAACAGAAAGACAGTGGTATCCATTTATTGTTTATCTCCACTTAAGGCTGAACTTTTGCAAATTAAGAGGTTAGATGCCGATGTAATAGCTTTGTAACTGCAATAGTAGATGATTTTAATCTGATTCGGTTTAAACCTGATCGATCATATCTAATCGAGATTTATCCCTCTTCCATAGAGAAATAAATTGTTATTCATCGCGGGACTTGTTGAAATCCATCTTACTATCTATACACGCTCTGTGAGAGATAACCGGAAGGATCTGTGAGAGATAACCAGAAGGATTATCTATCTTTCCACTTTCCGTACAAATCTGTTAACTGTTGGTACAAACGATGCTCCTCTTTCTCATTCCTCAGTTGGGCAATCCAAACTCCGAAGATATCGCAATACTGTAAGACAATACTTCTGTAAAAATCTACAGCTAAATCTTCTTTGATAATGTCTCTTT
Source organism: Limnofasciculus baicalensis BBK-W-15 (assembly GCF_024178385.1). Classification (GTDB taxonomy): domain Bacteria; phylum Cyanobacteriota; class Cyanobacteriia; order Cyanobacteriales; family Coleofasciculaceae; genus Limnofasciculus; species Limnofasciculus baicalensis. The sequence goes on from NZ_JAMZMM010000076.1 coordinate 10,644, forward strand.
TAATGCAAAGAGCCATTTCTTCCAAAAAATTGAGAACCTCAGTAACTTCCATTCTCAGATCTGGATTTTTTTCTATTTCTTCTCGAACAATTCTGCCTTTTTGATTCTGATGTTGATCTTTGATCAAAAGATGAATTTGATAGGCAAGTTTTTTAAATGACGAATAATGGGAGTCGTTCCAACGCTGTATATATAATAGTGTGCGATCTATCTTTTGAGACTCTAGACTCAATTTCCTGTCTAACTCTTGAGATTCAGCACTTTGTCTGATGCTTTTGCCAACATAAAACGTGCCTGTAATAGTAGCACTAGCTGAAAGAGTGGCTACAACAAAATTCAAAATACTCTTGTTAGATTCATTACTCTTATTTAGGATATAAGTCGCTATCAAGATACCGGAAGATAATAGAGAAATTAATCCTACTCTTAAAGTAATAGCTATATTGGTCCTAAAGAGTTGTCCTGGATTGCCTTGATGCCTCATCACTACTCCATTCAACGGTCATAGACTATATAGCAAACTCCATCATCAATTATTATGCTTCCGGATATTTCGCAAAAATTATTAAATTGATCAAAGGTTTTGCAGCGTATTACTGGTATCATAGTGGAATACAAGTAATACATCTAAAAATGACAATACTTGTATTTCATAGAAATACAAGTATTACACCAAAGTAGCCTGTAATTTTAGGATGGAGAATGTAGATTTAAACTCATTATGGGCAATGCCCACCCTCCCATTATAATAAATCAAAGCCTCCTCAAACTTAGACATCTTCTCTAATTAAACTCCTTTGCGCCCCCCTTTGCGCCCTACTCTGGCGAGAAGCCGCTGCGCGTCTATGCGTTTAAAATAAAAAAATGAACACCCCATCCCAAACCATCAACAAACTTCGCGCCCTCACCCAAATCGACATTCAATCCAACTGGCACTACTCCACCCAAGACTTATCACCAGAAGAGATAAAAACCGATATCCCCACTAACTGGCAAAAAGTCGAACTTAATCCCAAAGGCTATATTATCTGGGACAAAGGAAGTAAACTCATTTGGTTAGGACAAAAAATCATAGTCCCGGAAAACTTACAAGGATATCCCCTATCTGGATTAGCGCTAAAATTAGCTCTAACCTGGTGGGCAGCCGATGCGAAAATTTTCGTTAACGGTGAATTAGTTCAAGAAGGGGACTTATTCGATTCATCGGCGCGGGTACTATTGAATTGGGCAGTAACACCAGGAGCAGAAATTATCGTATTATTGCGGTTGGTTAGTCCCGGACATGATATTGGCGGATTAATGCGTTCGCTTTGCGTGTACGAAGTAAATTCTGAATCTATTGATAAATCCACTAATTCTCTCGATCCAGGTTTCGTCGCTGATGAATTAGAAATTATACATATATATATAGATTTATTTGCCCCAGAGAAGTTAGATACTCTGGAGAGTGCGATCGCAAAAATTAATTGGGATCTAGTCTCAGATAAGGAAGAATTCGATAAATCCCTCTCGATATTACGGGAAAACTTACTTTTACAGTGGGGAATGGTGAATGGTGAATCGGGAATGGGTGAAAATTATCTTAAATCGCGGGAATCCTTTGCTTCCATAACTCAAAACTCTATCCACCTGTTAGGTCATGCCCACTTAGACATGGCTTGGCTGTGGACAGTAACAGAAACTTGGGCAGTAGCAGAAAGAACCTTTGAATCGGTATTAAAATTACAAACAGAATATCCCGATCTCACATTTTGCCATAGCACACCCGCACTTTATGCCTGGATCGAACAAAACCGACCAAATCTCTTCCAGCGAATTAAAGAAAAAATCGCTTTAGGCAAATGGGAAATAGTCGGCGGGATGTGGGTAGAACCAGAATTAAACCTCATCAATGGCGAATCCATAGTCCGACAAATCCTCTACGCCCAACGTTACGTTAAAGAAAAATTCGGTAACCTCACCAAAATAGCATGGCTTCCCGATAGCTTTGGCTTCACTTGGCAACTACCCCAACTCCTCAAACAAGGCGGAATTGAATACTTTGTCACTCAAAAACTCCATTGGAACGATACCACTAAATTTCCCCACGGTATATTTTGGTGGCAATCTCCCGATGGCAGTAAAATTCTCAGTCTCATCTCTCCCCCTAACACTGCCGGAGTCATGGATACCAATCCAATTACCATGGGAAAATACGCTATCGACTGGGAAAAACAAACTGGTTTAAAAGATACCTTATGGCTTCCCGGCGTAGGCGATCATGGTGGCGGACCAACTCGCGACATGTTAGAAATAGCCAAACGTTGGCAAAATTCTCCCTTCTTCCCCAAACTAGAATTCACCACCGCTATTGCCTTTTTGGATAAGATTCAGCATCAAAACCAACTCCCTCCCAAAAACCCTCTGCGTACCTCTGCGAAAACCTCTGCGCCCTCTGCGTTAAAAACAAATCCAGCAACATTACCAGTTTGGCATGATGAACTCTATCTAGAATTCCATCGCGGTTGTTATACTACCCACGCTGACCAAAAATATTGGAATCGTCGGTGTGAGGGATTATTATATCAAGCGGAAGTTTTTGCTTCTTTGGCAGCTATGGTTGTTGGTGGGGAAGCGGAGGATTTTTTTAAACGCATAGACGCGCAGCGGCTTCTCGCCAGAGTAGGGCGCAAAGGAAGGCGCAAAGGGCGCAAAGAGGGGGGTTATCCGAAATTTCAGTTGGAAGAGGCTTGGAAAAAGGTTCTTTTTAATCAATTTCACGATATTTTACCGGGCACTTCGATTGGGGAGGTGTTTGTTGAGGCTAATCGGGCTTGGTTGGATGTTGAGGCTGTATGTTTGGAGATATTGCAAAATTCGATAACTGCCACAGCATCTCAAATTCTTTTACCTACTCCACCATCACCCGACGCGAAGCCTGTTTTTATTTTTAATGCCCTTAACTGGGCGCGATCGCAAGTTGTCTCTTTGCCTTTATCTTCTATTGCGATAGATTTTACTGCCGAAAGTAATCGGGAGATGGGGGAATTGTCAGATCAGCCAATAAATCCGACTAAAATCCCTAATTCAAAGATAGGGAAATCACCAGATAATGCGATTTTCGCTAATTCAGAATTTCTGCCGAAGGATATGAGTCATGCTAAGTTACCCTCGCCTCCGACTCATCCTTCTCGTTTCTCCTATATATATATAGATGGGCGAGAAGTGCCGCAAAATCCTGAAAACCTGAGCCAGCCAGAGCAAATTACCGATAAAAACCCTATTAAGTGCCCAATTTGGCAAATTTACGATTCTTCTGGGGTAATACTGCCATCCCAACAGACTACCGACTCCCTCCTCTTTTTCGCATCTGGGATTCCGGATGTAGGTTATCAGTTGTTTTGGTTGGTTAAGGGTGAGGCTGAAAACCTTGCTGTGATAGGATCGGAGGCTGAAAAGTACTCTGTAAGCGCACACCTATCCCATCATGACAGTAGTATATCACGATTTTTGCAATCTGACACTATAGGGGAAAAAAATTGGGTTTTGGAGAATAATTTGTTGAGGGTGATAGTGGATGATGAGACTGGTAACTTAAGGAGTATTTTCGATAAGGTTAATGAGAGAGAAATCTTGGCAAAGGGGGGAGGTGGGAATGAATTACAGGGGTTTAAAGATAGTGGGCAATATTGGGATGCTTGGAATATCGATCCGAATTATGAGGGACATCGGTTAGAGGAAACTGAGTTAGTATCGATAAAATGGATCGAAAGTGGGGAATTGCGTTCGCGTTTGCGAGTTATCAGAAAATTAGGTAAATCTGAGTTTTGCCAAGATTACATCTTAGACTGGGCATCGCCGCTATTGAAAATTGCGACAAGAGTAGATTGGCAAGAAGAGCATGTATTACTGAAAGCAGCATTTCCGTTAAATATAGAGGCTGACTTTGCTACTTACGAGATTCCTTGTGGTGCGATCGCGCGTTCGACTAAACTAGAAACGCCTGCCGAGAAAGCAAAATGGGAAGTACCTGCTTTACGTTGGGCAGATTTAAGCGAATCTGGAGACAGGCAAGATGCCTGTTCTACAAATTTTCTTGATTGTGAGGGAGAAATTGTCAGCGATAAAGAATTTTCCCCACTACCTATTTACGGAGTTAGTTTACTTAACGATAGTAAATATGGATATGATGCTAAATCTTCTCAATTACGGCTAACCTTACTCAGGAGTCCAACTTGGCCCGATCCAGATTGCGATAGAGGAATTCATGAATTTACTTACGCGATTTATCCCCATAGCGGCACATGGCAATCCGCCCATACAGTACGACAAGGATATGAATTAAATGTCCCCTTGCAAATTATTGTAGGAAAGGCATCTTGCCTGTCAAATGGTGAGCGGGAAGTCGGAGCTAAAATTTCCTCTCACCTTTTACATCCCACCTCTTCCCGATTAGATTTAGGAGCTGAAAATTTGATATTAATGGCATTTAAGCAAAAGGAAGATAATCCGCAGGAGTGGATTTTGCGGTGTTATGAATGTCATGGAGAGACAGCCCAATTGTCATTAAAGAGCGATTTAGGATTAAGAGTGGTAGAGAGAGTAGACTTACTGGAGCGATCGCAAAATTCCTCCGAGCCTTCTGGCAATAATGATATTTGCCAGATTGCGCCTTGGCAAATTGCTAGTTTTGTGGTTAGATTGGGATTAGAGGATTAAATCCTAATCCTCTAAATCTGGATCGTTATTCTTGAGAAACTTTCCTGATATCCTCCACTGTTAAACTCATGGCTATTGCTACAGCTTATTAATGGTAATGGTGCGTTAGCTTTCGCCTAACGCACCCTACTGGCTATAATTATTCCGCCTCCCCAACCAGAGTAAAAGCAGCCCAGTTGATGGGATCGGGATATTTTTTCATTGTCGTCAACATCGCATTTCTCAAAGCCGAAGCCTTATCAGGATTTTGTTGAAAATTGCGATAAAACTCAGTCATCAAAGTAGCGGTAGAGGCATCAGGAATTGCCCATAAAGAAACTATAATACTATGCGCTCCAGCAGAAATCAAAGAACGAGATAAACCAATCACTCCATCTCCAGTAATTTTACCTCGCCCAGTATCGCAAGCACTTAAAACGACTAATTCTGCCTTTAGTTTCAAGTCCAAAATTTCCCAAGCTGTTAGTAAGCCATCGTCATTACCAGAAGGAGCAAGTGCGATCGCGCCCGGAATGCCTTTTCCGGTAAAATCATCTAATAGTCCGTGAGTGGCTAAGTGAATGAGACGCGATTTCTCCATTTTGGATATAATATCCTTTTTAGTAGCCCGATTACCAGTAATTGCTTGAGTATTGAATAATTTTGCGATCGCAATTGCTTCTGCTTCTGCTCCAGGTAAACTAGCCAATTGCTCTGGGGCTTCGCCAATATCAGGAGCAACACTGGGCATAGTGGGATTCCCTACTATTAAAATAGTACTTCCTTCAATCCGCCCATTACTATTTCCAAGTCGCTGTTTCTGCTGCCGAGTTAAATCTAAAAGCTGAATAGCTGGGATGGTAAGAATAGTATGTTGTTGAATTAGAGATTGAGCTACAGAATCTCGCAAAGCTGGGAAAGGGACTAAAAATAATGAACCTTGTGGGACAAAAATTACTCGTGCTTCTGGATTTGTCGGTAATAAGTCGGCAATTGGTTTAATCAGGAGTTGATGTAGCTGTTGTAGGCGATTAGTCCGATCGATTTTAATCTGTGAAGGTACTACTCCTAACCCTCTATCTCTGATCCCGATAAATTGACGAGTTTTAATAATAATATCAGATAATTCCTGAATATCCTGTCCAAATAATGGTGTCATATCAACCTGGCGAAACTCAATTTCTCCTGTTGGCTTAACTACCCAAATGAAGAGTGTTTTATTGTATATTATCGAATATTCCACTAAGGTAGCATTGTGAGTTTTAGCAATTTGTTTAATCTGGTCAATTGTTGGGGGTGCGGTGGCGGGTATTATTCCTGAATTATCAGATAAGCGCTTTGCTAGTAACTCCACAAAGGCTCTTCCTCTCCCCCTTTCTGCAATTTCTAAAGCTGATTCAATTTTATTTTGAGCAATCAGAGTTTCTTGTAAATTTTGGTAAGCATCTGTCTGAGTTTCAAAGATAGATACTTTTGCCGTATCATCTAACCCAGCCCGTAAAGATTCTTTCACTTGAATTGAAGCCAGAAAATTTTTCTCAGCTTCAACTAGATTACCAGCATTACGAAGTGCCGCACCCAAACTATTTAAACCAGTACTTTCACCCCAACGGTATTTAATCTCCCGTGCAATATCTACATACTGCTTTTGATATTCAATCGCCTTAGTATAATTTCCCAAAGCATCGTAAGCCAATCCCAAGTTTCCTAGAGTATTTGCCTCTCCCACCGGATCTTTTACTTCTCGCTTAATAACTAAACTTTGTTCGCAGAAATCAATCCCCTTTTGATAATCTTCCAGCAATAGGTATGCCAATCCTATATTACCAAGAGCAGATCCTTCTCCATTACGGTCTTTAATTTCTCGCGTTATGGTTAAACTCTGCTGATAAAAATCCAGCGCCTTATTATAGTCTTTTAAATCATTGTAAGTATTACCCAAATTCCCCAAAGCATTAGCTTTGCCCTGACGATCTCCAGTTTGTTCAACAATGCCTAACTGTTTCTGATAGAATTCAATAGCTTTAGGATAGTTTCCCAAAGAATAGTAAATATTACCCAAATTACCTAAAGATTGTCCTTGTCCTTGAATATCCTGAATTCTGATAGTAATATCTAAACTCTTTTGACTATACTCAATAGCCTTACCATAGTCACCCAGAGAATAATAAGCACTACTCAAATTACCCAAAGCCAACCCTTCAGTACGGATATCTTTAATTTCCCTGGAAATTACTAAACTTTGCTCCTGATACTCAATTGCTTTAGCATAATTACCGAGATTACGATAACTCATGCCCAAATTAATCAGAGCTTGTCCTTCACCTTGGCGATCGTTAATTTTTCTAGCGAGGATTAAACTTTGCTCTTGGTACTCAATTGCCTTATTATATTCTCCCAACGCATCATAAGCCGTGCCCAAATTACCCAAAGCATTTCCTTCAGAGTAGGTATTATTAAGTTCCCGTGCTATCTCTAAACTTTCCTGATAAAATTTAATTGCCTGGGGATAATCTGCCAGATATAAATAGCAGTTGCCCAGATTACCCAAAGTAATCCCTTCACTATCACGATTATTAATTTCTCGTGCGATAGCCAGACTTTGCTGAAAAAACGCAATTGCCCGATCGAACTTACCGAAATTAAAATTAGCATTGCCCAGACTATTCAAAGAAAAAGCTTCCAATTGACGGTTTTTTAGCTCTCGTGCGATCGCTAAACTCTGTTCGTGATAATCAATTGCTTTATTGAAGTCTCCCAAATTCCGGTAAACTAATCCCAAATTATTTAGAGTTTCCCCTTCACTTTGACGATCTTTAAGTTCCCGATATAGGGTAAGTGCCGCTTCCCAAGACTTTAATGCCGCTTCAAAATTACCTGTGCGATACTGATTTCTACCTAGTTCAAATAATTCCTCTACTTTTACCTTCCGCTCGTCTGGGCTTTGTGCCAATACCCGATTATTTGGCATGAATTGCCAATCTAATGCTGCTTCTGCCAGTGGACTCCCAGAGAAATTGAATATAAATCCCCAATCGGGATTAAGAATAACGAGTAGGAAAGTAAATAGAGCAATTATTCCCAGTCTTTTAGCACGCATAGGTTATAAATTATCAAAAACAACAAACACTAATTATAGTAAAATCCATTACCACCTTAGTGTCTTAGTGCCTTTGTGGTTAACCAACCATATCCAGCAAAGTTTCAACATCAGCATGAGGAGACAAGAAAGAAAATATATGTTTAAATCGGAGTTTTCCCGATCGATCCAAAATGAACTGAGCAGGCAAAGGAGCGCCTAATGCTTGACCGACTCCATAAGCTTTAAAGCTATTACAATCAGAATCAGAAAGGAGTGGCATATTTAACCCTAACTTGTTTACCACATGTCTACTTTGTTGCTTATCGGTACTAGTAATCATCAATACTTCCACGCCGCGATCGAGGAATCGCTCGTAATTCTGATTGAGAGCTTTAATATGAGGCAAACAAAGGGGACAATATTGTTTAGCAGTGAAGATCCGGGTGAAAGCAAGAACAACTGGTTGTTTATCCCAGTAGTCAGATAGTTTAACATTAAACTTATTTGTAATATCAGGTAACTTAAAGTCAGGAGTCATTTCTCCCAGTTGGAGACTATTACTTGATGGAATTGGGAATAAATTCTGGTAAAAGCGTTGGGTGAATAAGTCACTAAAGTCTATGGAAGTTAGCATGTGGGGGGGATTCCTCCTTGACTAGAAATAAATTTATAGTGATTTTACGATCAACATTATACAGTTTTTAGTTGGCTGAAGTAAACAAAATAAACCGGGTTTCTTTAAAAAACCCGGTTTCTCTCTTGACAAGGGCTGTATATGCTATGGTCGTAACATATAAAACCTATTTTGTCACAGAAGTTAATTAAACAGCAGAGAAGTATATTTTAGACTTAACGGGATCGGGAACCATTGTCTTGTCACCTGGTTGCCAACCAGCGGGACAAACTTCATCTGGATGACTTTGAACGTATTGAATTGCTTTGAGAGTCCGGAGGGTTTCGTCAACGCTGCGGCCGAAGGATAAGTTGTTGATAGTGGCGTGTTGGATAATACCTTCTTTGTCGATAATGAATAAGCCACGCAAAGCGATACCCGCATCAGGATCTAGAACATTATAGGCGGTGCTAATTTCTTTTTTCAGATCCGCAACTAGGGGGTAGTTTAAGTCGCCCAAACCACCAGATTTGCGATCGCTCTGAATCCAAGCGAGGTGGGAAAATTCACTATCGACAGAGACACCGAGTACTTCGGTATTTAGTTCTTTGAATTCTGAATAGCGATCGCTAAATGCGATAATTTCAGTTGGACATACAAAGGTAAAATCTAGCGGATAAAAGAAGAGAACGACATATTTACCGCGATAGTCAGATAGTTTCGTCGTTTTAAATTCTTGATCCACCACAGCCGTAGAGGTAAAATCGGGGGCGGCTTGACCTACTCTAAGACATCCTGTCATTTTTATGCTCCTTAATTTTGCTACTGATTTGTTCGCGACAATGGATAGGCAAAGTTATTCGCACCTTACCTATACTGGTAAACATTGATTATTTACGAACCGTTACGACTATATCATAGTCATAACGATTTTGATTTGATTAGGGAGTGGAACAGCGGATGCCGTAT
>NZ_JAMZMM010000487.1 GCF_024178385.1 Limnofasciculus baicalensis BBK-W-15
CCATTCCCCCATACCTCAAAAAGTTGACCCTCTTGAATTAACATAATTTAAAGGGGCAAATTTTGCCTCTATTTCAGCGACCTCAATTTGAGGAGTCAACTACCCGTCGCTCACCCGTAGCGGTAGCAGCGTTGTAAGGTTGTGGGTTTCAGCCCATACCACCGTTATATGTCCAGAAGAAAAAAGACATTTCCGTGCGGTCATAAAGGATATGGTCAAGCCTGCCACCGATGCGAACAAGAACATAAAGCACGGGATGCTAAAAAACAGCAAAAGCAGGAGTGGGAGTCTACTTTCGCCGAGGATCCCATTGACTTAAAAGAGCTTCCGGCCCATGTCGTGGTCAAAGCTCGTATTATCATTGCTGGATTAGAAAGTCATAAGAATTACCGAGAATTTGGCGGGAAGCGGCTGCGCCACAACCGTTTTATTATTAGTATTCCCGTTACCCGCCACTACCGAATGCTCTGCTACGACAAAGGTAGCTTTGTTATTCCTCATGCTGTCTTGTCTCACGAAGATTACAACGTTGACAAGCCTGGGGGTTAGTTGTTGGTTGTTGGTTGTTGGTCATTGGTTATTGGTTATTGGCTTTTATAGCAACCGCCACAGCAGTTAGGATATTCTCAACTTGCAAATTTTAACAATTGGCTCTGGGCTCCTTGTCCTAGCCTCCTTAGCAATTGCTATGACTAACAACCAACAACCAACAACTAACAACTAACAACCAACAACCAACTGCATAAGCTTTGCTGCCTGAGAGTTAGGTACAAATGAGAGACACTTCTGACCTGAAATTAACTTTAGACTATTGGAGGTGAGACTAATGAATGAAGCGATTACCGACAATCTCAGCCAGGTAAAACCGCGATGAGTACTGGATCGAGATACTGGACAATTATTAAAATTGATGGGGCTGGAGGACGGAAAATTGAGCAGATTGACTCTGCTAAGGCGTTTTTCCTGACATCATTTCCAGAATTCACGGCTAGCACCGAAGTACCAGATACTCTGATTCAGCGTCAACTCCTCCATTGGCTGAAAGGGGGAATTAATGAATACACAGATGAGGGAATTTGTCAAGAGCTAGCAGGAACGAGTCAAAGAAAAGCGAATGAACCATGTTTTCTCGCCAAACTCTGTCTCAAATGCTTTATTTCTAGTCAAATTGAACGAGTTTGCCATCAATTGGCAGCGCAGTTTGGCGAAAATCACGGCTTTACCTACAGAGATTTATTGCCATTTGTTTTAGATGAGGATAACCGCAGAAACTATCAAGAGAAAAAAATAACTTATCAATCCTTCTTAGATGATATCGTGGATAGCTTCGATCCAAACCAAAGTAGTTTAGCCACCTGGACAACTCGGCGGGTAAAGTCTAACAAAGATATCAATGCTTTTTTACTCGAACAGGGGATTTATCTGGTTAGCGATTGGGCAATTCTTAATGATACCACTCCCAAACAAATAGAGCGAATTTTCGACCAGGTTTACCACCTAACAAGAGTAGAAGTTGAGGATGATAAACGAATTTTAGAAGGTTACCATGCCGTTTATCGCGCTCAAAGATTGAAACAGCGTCAAGCTGGAATCAAGGGAAAATGTCTATCCCCCACCTTAGAACAATTGCAGGAAATTAGTCAGGATTTATCCAATAAAACCAATCGGAATATTCCTCCAGCTATCCTCCTGACAAAACTGCAAAATATAGCATCTCGTTTGCGAGAATATCGGATTCGCGTGCGCGGTGGTAGTATACATTATGATGAAAGAGATCCAATTAGTTTAACGGAAACTATACCAGATCCTAATTCAGACATAGTTGACGATGAAACTGAATTTTTAAAACTATATCGCCAACAATTTCTCCATTGTTTAGATCTTGCAATTGCCCAAGTCACTGGGGAGCGCGTCAAAACCTTAGAAACCAGAGACAAAGAAAAAGCTCAAAAATTTATTATCGCTTTGCAGCTATTTCACTGTCAAGAGCTATCGATGTCAGAAATTGCCAAACAGCTAGAGTTAAAAGCTCAGTTTCATATCAGCCGCCTACTCAAACTTAAAGCTTTTCGTGCCGATGTACAACAACACTTGTTAATCTTATTACGCGATCGCGTTTTTGCCCAAGCGAAAGCCTATTCAGATTCTCAGCGCCTCCAAACCCTTCATCAGGAAATTGAATCAGCTCTCAACGAACAAATTGCTAATGTCATTCAGGAGGCGGCAATGGAAGCAAGTACAGCCACTATTGAAAAACATCATACCACGAGCAGCTTCTTTTCCCAAAGACTCTGCCATTACCTCGATATCAGGAGCAACTGTTATGAATAATTACTCTAATTTTACTACGGAAATGTTGCTTGATTTTGAAGTTTTACCTATAGAGACAATTCCTCTATCTCCAGTAGCAATTGATCGAGGAGCAAAACTATCTGCTCAAATTCCCAACGCACAACGGCAATGGCAAACTTATCTTAATGGTTTGGCGCTGTTTGGTTTCCAGGAATGGTTGGCACAGAGGGATTCATTGATCGAGATTGAGGTAGAAAAATCATCTCTATTTAAACCGGAAATTGCTAACTTCATTGAAGCGATTATTGATTTAAAAATCAATAATTTTAAACTTTGTTTAATTACTACTGGCAGTCTCACGAATGAAGAAATAACTATACCTAGAGCTATTGTCGATTTGCCAGAATTTGTGCCCCATTTCTATGTTTTAATGGAGGTGCAAGAAGAGGAGGAAATTGCTATTATTCGTGGTTTTTTATCTTACCATCAGCTTATTGAATTACGAGAAACGGTAAATTTACAGGCGGATGAAGATTGGACTTATCAATTACCCTTAACCTGGTTTGATGGAAATTGCCATCGCTTGTTGCTTAATTTGCGTTGTTTGTCCCCAAGTGCGATGCTGTTACCGACAGTACCAAATAATCGGCTAATGGAGCTTGCTAAAATCCGCTCGCATTTGGCAAGATTGTTACCTCAATTACAATCTCCAGAAAGTCAGCTATGGCAAGTTTTGACATGGGAAGAAGGGGCAGTTGTTCTCACGAGTCCAGAATTACTCAATTGGATTTATCAATTACAGAGTCAAGAAAAATCAGTTTCCAATCTTAATTTGACGAATTACCTATCAGATTTCCTGCAACTGTTAACTAAAAAAGCAATGAATGTGGGAAGTTGGTTATGGAATGAATTGGATGAATTAGGAAGAGAATCTTCCTGGCAATTACTACCTAATCTTACACCTGCTGCGGCTTTGCGATCTGGAAGGAGCAGTGCAACGCTATCGCCAACTGAAGAATTTGAGGTGATTATTAGAGAATTACACAATAATAATCTAGATATTCCCTCTGAAGCTAAAGGTGCTTATCGTAATCTGGAATTAGCCGGAGTTTCCTTGCGCTTGTATGCTCTTACTTGGGCTTTGGTATCTGGAGAAATTTCGGAGTGGACGTTATTACTTATTGTGGGAACACCATCAGGAATACCTATCCCTTATGGTTTGAAATTACGGGTTAGCGATCGAAGTGGTATTTTAGTGGAACAGGGATTAGATGTAGATGATAATTCGTCCTATTTATTTACTAGTGTAGTCGGTAATTGGGATGAAAAATTTCTGGCTACAGTTAGTTTAGGCTCGGTGATTGAAGAGACATTGCCTCCCTTTAGTTTTAATCCCTAATTATAGTGGCTAGGGAGTAGGGAGTTTTGAGTTTTGTTAGCGCAGCGGGACGAAGTCCGTTTTGAATTAAAACTCTCCTGCCCCCTTGTCTCCCTTGTCTCCCTTGTCTCCCT
>NZ_JAMZMM010000077.1:0-5030 GCF_024178385.1 Limnofasciculus baicalensis BBK-W-15
ATTTTCACTGGGACGGGGGTTGGCTAATCTCTACTTCATCGCTTCAGCCGATCGACCCCCCGATCGACCCCCCGATCACCCCCCCGATCGACCCACAAACCCCATACAGAGAGGGGGATTGAGCGTACTTGGCGCAGGGTTGATCGTAAAATCCGAACAAACCAATTATGAAGACGCTGTAAATTTAGGCGATCGCCCGATCGACCCCCTTCAAACAAAAACTGAAACCTTTGCTGAATCAGGTATTCAGGAGACAGAGGGGGTCGATCGGAGGTTGATCAGACCATAGAGGCTGAGGCACAGGTCATTGTCCCTCAGCAGGCTGAAAGTGCGATCGCAAAAACTGACTTATCCGTCCGCCAGGAGACTACTCGCATAACAGACAAGGAAGCGTCTTCTACTTCAGTAAGTCCAGATAAAATACTAAGATTCACCGGAGAGCTATCCATCTCGTCTAGCATTTACGCCAAGAGAAAGCTGAATGCCGATACAATTACACCAGGAGCAGCTGTCATTGCTGTAGAGGAAATATTTCACTCAGACCAATCAAAGATATATGTTCGCCCCATCACAGCACAATGGGACGAAGGGACTGGGATAGCAGTGCCAAAAAGCTCTCTCGAGTTTGTGAACCCGCCAACAATTGCATCTGTCGTTGCTTTTAAGGAACGTACTAATGGGCGAAATGGCTTGTTTGAAATAGTAAAAATAGACGGAATTTCCATCAATGTAAGTAATCTGAAGACAAGGGGAACGGCTGTAGTCGAAATCGGTGAAATCAATGTTATTTACAAATGTCCAAAGCCGTTCCGATTCCAAGTCGATGACTATCTCGCAAGCTTCCAACCAACAAGGCTGGATAAACTTGGAAATGTATCCACAACGTTCGTGACAATCTCTCGTCTCGACCAAGGAGGGAAGACAACGGAGTTGATTAGGTCAACTGAATTAAAAGAAGGAAGTCCAACTAATTTAGTCAAATGGATTAAACAATGGATAAAAAATCATGATAAAGAAACATAGCTGGAGACGACGTGCGCGGATACTAATCGACTTTCTAGCGGAAGGTTATTTGAAGGAAAAGCCTGACGCAACCGATAAGGAGCTAAGAGCCTTCATCTCGAGCAATTACCCTTGGGGGGCAAGGATAAACACCCCCTATCAAGCATGGTCAAAAGAGCTTCTCTTCTATTTTCTGCTCAGAAACGGAACGCATCCTATAAAGGTAAGGAACCCCAAGCCCAGACGCAAGAAACCATGCGTACCCGAAGGCCAGTTAACCTTATTTGAATGGGAAAAAGAATGATAGAGCTAACCGCATTAAGTATTCCCCAGCCTTGGGCTTGGGCAATTATCCATGGGAACAGGAAAGCTGAGAATAGGCTACAACATCTTCGATACAGGGGCGATTTGATTATTCATTCTTCAAAAACGGTAAAGAGAGAAGAGTTTAATGCAGCCAGAGATTTTTTGTCCAGTAAAGGTGTAGTAGTCCCGAACAGGAAATATTTATCTTTCGGCAGTATCATCGGGAGAGTTTACGTGGCGGACTTTCACCATGATTCAAATTACATCCAATTTATTCCACAAGGACGATCCCTTTACTCGCAACTTAAAAATCCAGTTCGGTTTATTCCGCCTATTCCTTTTTCTGGCCGCCAAGGGCTTTTTAAAGTAAGCCTCCCAGAAGAATACGGACCAGATTACACGGGTTTCCTGGAGGAAATCTATCCATTGGTCAAAACATTAATAGGAAGAACTAACTCTTCTCACCGGGAACTTATGGGTAAAATTTCCGAGGAAATAGCAGAAGGAAAGTTAAGTAGTTATCTCGCGCATAAATTCCATCAACTACTAACCAATAATATAAAGGCTTCTCAATGTCCGGGAATTTATGTGCCGAAATACTGGAGCGCACTGGCTCCTTACTATAAATAAGGTTTTACAATGAGAAGAAGGAAGGGATCTGTTAGTGTTGAATCGTTACAAGGAAGGCTTAGGTTGAGACTACCAAGGCACGTCTTTAGTGGAGAACAGAAACACTTGACACTGGGACTGCCAGATACTTCTGATAATAGAAAGATAGCCGAAGCGAAGGCTAAGTTAATCGAGTCTGACATAGCTCTTGAAAGGTTTGACTCAACACTGGTAAAATACCAACCTCCGAGCTATTTACCAAAAGAGAACAAACAAAAGCACGAGCCAACGTTACTAGAGATATGGCTTCAGTACACAGTGTTCAAATCAAAAACACTCGCCGATTCAACAATCAAGAGAGGATTTGGTAGAACTGAACGACAACTGATTGCAATGCCATTTAAGAAACCTTCTGAAGCCAGAAATATTAGAAGGTTTCTACTCGAAAACTTAACACTGGACTCAAGTTTTCGAGCATTGACTCATCTATCAGCCTGTTGCTCATGGGCTGTAGGGGAAGGTTTCCTAGACCACAATCCTTTTGATGCTTTGCCCAAACCATCAAAGCCTAGTAAGCGCCAGACGATAAACCCTTTCACAAGAGAAGAGCGAAATTTAATCATCCAGGCTTTTTCTCTTGATACTTACTATTGTTACTACACACCGTTCGTGAAGTTCCTATTCTGGACAGGATGTCGAACAAGTGAAGCCATCGGACTTCAGTGGAAGCATGTCGATGCTGCTATGACCACAATAACCTTTGCAGAGGCTGTGGTGGACAAGAGCAGGAAGGATACCAAAACACATTGCATAAGGAAGTTCCCAGTCAATGAGGCTCTGACTGGCTTGCTCCAAAGTCAATTACCCAACGACTGGCTAGGCGACGACCTGGTTTTTCCTTCAAAGAAAGGTCTTACAATCGACCCTCATAATTTCCTCAACAAGGCATGGAAAACTGTACTTGGTAAGCTACCCATCCCCTACCGACCGCAGTACAACACCAGGCATACCTTTATCTCTCTCTGCCTAGAGAATGGTGTAAACGTGGTTCAAATCGCCAACTGGGTGGGAAATAGCCCGGATGTGATCTGGAAAAACTACGCTGGATTAGTCTCGACCATTAAAGTCCCCGAGCCATAAATCATCGTCAATTCATATTCAACCTGAGTCCTTATGGCAAAGAAAGGGCGGGGCTGGCCATGGGACAGTCCTGCCCTTTCTTTTGTTGTAATCCTTTCAGCGTCTACACTCTAGGATGGGCGACCAGGGGATCGAACCCTGAACCACCAGATTAAGAGTCTGCTGCTCTACCATTGAGCTAGTCGCCCCTAGGAAAAATTATCATAGCAGATTTTGCGCGATCGCGCCAGTCAATCCAGAAAATTTAGGCAAATTGGGAGACACAAGCGCCTAAATCCCCGATTTCCTCTTCCAAATTATGCCTAGCTCTTTTCTCTAAAGCCAGAAATAACTCACTTGTATAATATATCTTGTTTCGCTGTAAAAATTTATCTAAAACTTGTTTTCTCCCCCATCGATACTCTCGATCCGGAACCCAGGAATATTCTTGACGAATTGCCCTAGAATATGCTTTATATTCTGACTTAGCCGCACCGAGAATAGCTAAATCTGCATCCAGCAGAATTTGGCAATCTATGTCATCGAGAGGTGATTGATGAGTTTTGGTACTTAAAATTAGGGTTTTGACTCGTACTATAGTAGCCAAAGGTATTGCCAATTCGGTTAATACCACCTCAGCATATTCAGCACTTTTCTCCTCATTATCTTGAGATTTAGGATCGTAGATGACATCGTGAAACCAAGCTGCTAGCTGAATTACTGAAAAATCAATAGCCACCAATTTCAGATCTTCCAGAGTTTCTAAAACCTGATGAATATGCTCTATAGTGTGATAAAATCGACCGACAGTAGAATAAGCGGCAACCAAGTCACAAAATATCTGCTGGCTAACACTTAATTCAACCATAAACGGTTCCAGCAACTTCTGCCACTTATACTTTAAGATGTCAATATTCATATCCAAAATTGTTTTATACTAAATAATAGTAACCTATATGGGTGTCATTTATGATTAAACCAAAGAAGAAAATCATCGATAAATATCTCGATCAAATGCTCAAGCAAAAACGATGGCTACTCCTCACCCTATTTGTCACTCTAGCAGTTCTCACCTATTTTTCCATGTATTAACAGATTTTCCGTACTTCCTGTGCTAATTTATCTCAAAATAATGCCATAAATCTTTGCAAAAAAATCATTCTCGAGACGTGGCATTGCCACATATAGCGATTCTCAGTTGAGTAAGGTACAGAGAAACCCGGTTTCTTAAAGAAACCGGGTTTCTGGGGATTTATCTTCTGTACTTCATGGAACTGAAAACCGCTATATCTACATTCTTTTCCACGCCCATATCTATTAAATCATTAAAAAATCGCGATGCGGTCGGCTGGCTACGCCATCCCATGACAATCGCGATTTAAACTCTACTCAACTCAACTAAACAGGTTCAGCAACTGGCGGTTTAACCCGCTTCAGTTTTTCCCAATTAGGTGCGATCGGCTGATAAGAACAATAACAAATAATCACCCTATCCCCACTGTCATCATCGGCTGAATATTCCTGAGTGCGAGTCACTACCCAATCCCCATCACGCCCGTGAGTGATGCCATTTTCTGGATCATCTAAGTTTGTATAATTTCGGAAGCGAGAGCCAATTGATGGTGCTTTTTTATTGGGTTTTGAACTCCACTCTTCATGGAGAATGTTTGTAATTGATTTAGAAGGTATAAGGTGGCGTTCCCTCCAACCGTGGTCACTCATTGTTTCGGTTTTGTAAATAATCCAAGTTTCTTGGTTAGTCATATCGTTCATCCTCAAATGATGTTTGTTTGCCGTAGAAAACGCAATCAACTTCAAGAATTGAATCCGTTGTTTGCTTGATTTCCTTTATATCCCATCCGTATTTTCGTTTAATTCCGCCAGGGATTAAAATCCCTGTATCATAGCTTAAGTCGGTTGAAACCGACTGACAAGATTATTTTTAATGATTTCAGATTTCAGTCCATTTCAATGGACATATTACAGAATAAGCA
>NZ_JAMZMM010000077.1:5130-19957 GCF_024178385.1 Limnofasciculus baicalensis BBK-W-15
ATGTCAAAAGATTATTTTTTTTAATGATTTCAGATTTCAGTCCATTTCAATGGACATATTACAGAATAAGCAACAAATAAAAGGCGAATGAATTCGCCTCTACACAAACAAAGTCCGCCTGCGCGGACTAATAAACCCGCGACGGCGGGTTTTGTCTGTGTAGACGCGGTTTCAACCGCCAGTTGAGCATGAGGCAAGATGTCAAAAGATTATTTTTTTTAATGATTTCAGATTTCAGTCCATTTCAATGGACTTTAGCTATTAGACAGTGGTTTTAACCACTGGCGGTTGTTGGCACTGACGGAAGATTTGAGTTGACGCTATCTTAAGCTGATTATCTGCGATCGCGTTGCGCTACTACAAGCAAATCGCACCTTCACAGCCCTTCAACCGCCTAAATAAATTTGAGCAAGCCTATAAGTTTTATCTCTAAAATAGATCCCAAAAAATAAACCCCCTCAACTGACTGAATGAAGGGGTTGTTTGTTGTGTTTTTGAGAAGGAAATTAGCCGACTTTTGTGGGTTCTTTTTCTGGATATTTGGATGTCTTTAGTTTGCGCTTGAGGGTTGAAGCTGCGCCGAGTGTGCCGAGAGCGAGGAGGCTGAGGGTGGAAGAGGGTTCGGGGATAGCCGTAAAACCAAGTGTGATAGAGAGTCGGCGGTCTTGACCTATTGTATTCCCCATTGTCGTAGTGGTTAATAAGTTCCCATCAATTGCATTGTTCACTGAGCTAAGAATAGCATTATTTCCAAGTAAAGCATATACAATTAAAATTTTCCCCGCAAGACCCAAGAAAGCCATATAAAGCCATATAAAGCCATATAAGGTAACATGAAGAAACATGAAGCAAATCTAAAAATAATCTAAATACCGATTAGGTCGTATTATGCAATATAATGCAATATAAAACCAAATTCCTTCCCACCGCAAACGTAGCTTATGAACACATCAGATGTTCACTCACTAGTCTCCACGGTAGATGAGCTAATCTTCTCGTACACTGGAGAACATTTAGACGATCTTCAGCAAGCAATACTAGAGGGATCATTAGACTATCAAAAATATGCAGAAATAGCTAAAAACACTCATCGTTCTGAGAAGTATATAAAAGATGTAGCGGGTAAGTTATGGCAAACCATATCAACAGCATTAGGAGAAGAAGTAAAGAAAACTAATATTAAATCTAGTTTGACAAGGTATAATAAATCTAATTTTTCTAATTATAATGTGGTAAATAGCGTACAGATTTATAGAGACAATATCTGCACAAATTTACCTGAAAATGAATTAAAACAACCAAAAGCTTATCAAGAGGCTATATTAGAAGCAATTCCATAACTTATTAAAGCAGGATTGAGTATCGAACAAATTGCCATGATTTTAAAACTGCCCTTAGAAATTGTCCAACAACAATTTGGTGTAGGGGCGAAGCATTCGGGCGATAAATTGTAACTATAAACCAATGTTTTGTATCCGAATGCTTCGCCCTTCCGGGGTTTGAAAACAAGCCCTAACCCCCTCACCTAAATCCTAGCAATCGTAATACAAAGCAAACTCATAAGGATGAGGACGCAGACGCATCGGATTCACCTCATTATAAAGCTTGTACTCAATCCAATTATGGATAAAGTCTTCCGTAAATACGCCAGTATCAGTCAAGAAAGTATGATCCTTTTCCAGACTTGATAAAGCACCTTCCAGGGAACCTGGAGTGGAAGGAATTTTACTCAATTCTTCTGGTGATAAATCGTAGATATCCACATCTAAAGGTTCGCCAGGATCAATTTCATTCCTAATCCCATCAATACCTGCACAAAGCATTGCTGCAAAGGCTAAATATGGATTGCAAGTCGCATCAGGGCAACGGAACTCTAAGCGTTTTGCTTTAGGATTAGTACCAGATAGAGGAATCCGAATTGAAGCGGAACGGTTGCCTTGAGAGTAAGCTAAATTTACTGGTGCTTCAAACCCTGGTACTAAACGTTTGTAGGAATTAGTTGTTGGGTTTGTGAGAGCTAATAATGCGGGAGCGTGTTTAATTAATCCGCCGATATAATGGAGTGCCATCTTGCTCAGATTAGCATAACCATCGCCCCAGAATAATGGCTGTTCGCCTTTCCAAATAGATTGGTGAGTGTGCATACCGGAACCATTATCGTTAAATAATGGTTTGGGCATGAAGGTGACAGTTTTGCCATATTTCTTAGCAACATTTTTGATAACATATTTATAAGTCATCAAATAGTCAGCCGCTTGAATTAGAGGTGCAAACCGGAAACCTAATTCATTTTGTCCACCTGTCGCAACTTCGTGGTGATGCTTCTCAATTGGTACGCCGCACTGCGCCATAGTCAGGAGCATTTCCGTCCGCATATCTTGGAGAGTATCCGTAGGTGCGACGGGGAAATATCCTTGTTTGTAACCTGGTTTATAACCTAAGTTACCACCTGCTTCTTCTCGTCCGGAATTCCAGCGTCCCTCAACACTATCTACATAGTAGTAGCCTTTGTTCTCGGTTTGGTCAAAGCGAACATCATCAAATACGAAAAACTCAGCTTCCGGTCCAATATAAACCATATCGCCAAGTCCCGTTGAAGCTAGGAATTCAACTGCTTTTTTGGCAATACTACGAGGATCTCGGCTATACCATTCTCCGGTACGCGGCTCTTTAATCGAGCAAATCATGCTGAGGGTTTTTTCCTGCATGAATGGGTCAATCCAAGCGGTGTTTGGATCTGGTACCATGGACATGTCAGATTCGTTAATTGCTTTCCAACCCCGAATACTTGAGCCGTCAAAAGGAACACCATCTATGAAGGAACTTTCATCAATTTGATCGTAGTAGAAGGAGCAATGCTGCCAGATTCCCGGCATATCAATAAATTTCAGATCAATAATCTTGATCTTTTCATCTTGAATCATTTTCAAGATATCTTGTGGGGTTTTCGGCATAAATGACTCCTGTTTGAGTTTGACTATTGTTTAAACAAAGGATAAATAGGGAGCATCCCGAGAAAGGAAGAAATACAGGTTGTATTCTTTCTCCCCCCTTTGACAAGGGGGGCTGGGGGGGTGAAAAGGGAGGGCGAAAAACGAGTATCTTTGCCAAAGTGGGATGCTCCCGATAAATAGGTTTCGTGGATAGCAATCGAGTCAACTGTCCTTTTTCCGTTGTTCGACATCTAACTTATACTTAGATCTTGCCTCATTCACAACAAACTGTTTTTTGTAGGGTGGGCACTCCCTCAGATAACTCGAAAAGTCTAAAATTACGTTAGGGGGGAGTCCCCACCAAAGCAGTTATTGAAAGGCGTGCAAGATCTCAGTTATAGACCTGACTGATCCTAGGGAGTAGGTAGGACGGTGTTTTGTATTTTAAGCTACAGAATATCAATGACAAATTCTGTATAAGCTGATAAAAAGATTAAAATGTAGCAATTGTTACTAAATATTTCTAGTCGCAGGTGCAGATCAAGGGTAAAATACTACGAACTACATCATCGCATCACTCTAATCCAGGTTCCCTAGCAATTCATATTTTTGCGGGTCAACCCTGTGTGATGATTAGAAGATGGATATATCTATAGATCGTTGTTGGGAGAAAATTTGATGAGGGATGCCATTACAAGCCTGATTAGAACATACGACATCACAGGGCGTTATCTGGATCGGGATGCCATAGACTCGCTGAAGTCTTACTTTACTAGCGGTACAGCACGAGTCGCCGCTGCCGCAGTCATTAATTCCAATGCTGCGTCAATTGTCAAGCAAGCTGGCTCCGCAATGTTTGAGGAAATTCCAGAATTGCTCCGTCCCGGTGGGATGGGTTATACTACCCGTCGCTATGCTGCTTGTCTGCGGGATATGGACTATTACCTCCGCTACGCCAGTTACTCTATGGTGGCTGGAAGTTACGATGTCCTTGATGAACGGGTATTGCAAGGGTTGCGGGAACTGTACAACTCTTTGGGGGTTCCCATCGGACCAACCGTAGTGGGTATCCAGATTATGAAAAACATTGTCAAGGAGCAAGTGGCGGCGGCTGGTATTGATGCCTCTGTTGTCGATGGACCATTTGACCACATGACACGCGAGTTGAGCGAAACGGATATTTGAGGTATCCTATCCGATTGTGAGGGGAATGTTTCCCCTTTCTTGAATAACATAGTTCAGCCTTCATCCCACTTTCTCGAATATCGGTCTAGTTTTGATAGGTTTAATTTTTAATCTACTACCGCTGGATTGATATTCTAGATATAGTGGGATGAATTGTTTCATTTAATGAACCTCAGCCAGCTTTAATCCAACAGCCCCTGTAATTATTAATAGAATGGAAACAATTTGCATAAAGCTTAATTTTTCCTTGTGAAATACTACACTAACTACCGCAACTCCAACACCACCCAATCCTGTCCATATAGGATAAGCAATTGCTACTGGTAAAACATTAACAGCCGCAGAAATAAAATACAACAAACCACATAAAAACAATACATTTATGACAGATGGCCAAAAGCGTGTAAATCCTTCTGTACGTTTTAAAGTTGTCGCCCAGGCAATTTCACAAAATATCGCAATTATCAAGCAAGCCCATTCCCTACTCATCAATAAATCCTCTTAGTCAAAAATTAACCCAAACAATTACATTTTGTTAACTAATCTGGTCTATAATACTGGATTATTCCAGTCTAATAGGTTCTACTAGTTGTTGGATTTCGATCGAGTTTAAAATTTCGTCAAGCTTAATAGGCTCTAATCCTTCTACAGAATTAGTAACTTCTACAGAAGAATTAGAAGTTTCTACAGCTTCTTCCGACTTGGTAGCTTCTAAACCAATAACTCCTAAAATTATGAGAAGGATGCAAAGTATTTGAAAGATTCCCAGGCTTTCATCAAAAAATATAACAGCCCCAATTGCCACTCCAACACCACCTAAACCAGTCCATATAGGGTATGCAATGGCAACTGGCAAACTTTTGACAGCAAGAGAAATAAAATAAGTATTGATAGCCAGAATAACAGCATTAAAAACAGATGGCCATAATTGTGAATATCCCCCGGTCATTTTTAAAGTACTAGCCCAGACAATTTCACAAACTACTGCAATCATTAAATAAATCCATCCCATATTATAATCAGACCCCCTGAATGCTTAAAGACAATTGAATCTCATCTATTTTATCTATTTCTACCCATTTGTGCTACATTTTTTTTTTCGGTACAGTATGTTGTTATGACACAAAAACGTACTGACAAGTAGAATAGAAGGCGAAGATAAACCGCTGAAATAACTGAAGTATCACCATTATGCTTCACCCTCCCCTCACTACTGATGCCCTAACTGCCTTGTCTATTGCTATCTGTATCGGAGATAGCTTCAGGTAGTGTCGTGTTATAGTAAATTGGATATTGAGATTGCTAGGATCGAAGCTAATGTGTGTCAGATGAATCCGACTGTAACTATTATTCCGATTTCTGCTAAAACTGGGGAGGGATTGAATACTTGGTTTAATTGGGTGCTATCTCAAGTAAGTAGATTCGTTTGATATCCTTTGATGGACTTAGTTGAGTAAACGGTAACTCCTGATACAGGATCGCTGACTATTAATAATTAATAACTAATTATCTGGCTGTAAAACAAGGAGAATTTGATGAAAATCCGCAAGTTACTCTCGTTACTGATTATATTTGTTTTTGGTTTAGCGATCGCAGTCAGTTGTACTCCATCTCAACCAACTTCAAATTATGCCTCAACTACACCAGCCAAAACAAGTCCTATCCAGATGGGATTCAGTGCTTGGCCAGGTTGGTTACCCTGGCAAGTTGCTCAAGAAGAAAAACTATTTGCAGCGAACAAAGTTAAAGTAGATTTAAAGTGGTTTGATGGTTATCTGGATTCTATAAACGCTTTAGCCGCTGGACAATTAGATGCCAATACTCAAACTTTAAATGACACCATTAGCTCAATTGCTGCGGGTGCAGAACAAGTAATTGTCTTAGTCAATGATAACTCTACAGGTAATGATAAAATTATTGTTAGAGACGGGATTAAGACAATTGGGGATCTCAAAGGAAAAAGAATTGGTGTAGAAGTGGGAACCGTCGATCACTTCCTCCTATTATTGGGACTAAAAAAAGCTGGTTTATCAGCCACAGATGTCCAGATTCAACCCTTAGAAACAGGCATAGCAGCAGCAGCATTTGTCGCAGGACAAATTGATGCCGCTGCTGTATTTGCCCCCTTCACAACTAAAGCATTGCAACGTCCTGGTAGTAAAGAATTGTTTAGTTCAAAAGACTTTCCTGGTGCTATTCCGGATCATTTGGTTGTTACCCGAAAGATGATTGAGGAAAGACCACAAGATGTTCAGGCTTTGGTTAATACCTGGTTTGATACTCTCGACTTTATGAAGAAAAATCCAGAGAAATCACTCTCAATTTTATCAAAACGTGCAGGTGTTTCTGTTCAAGAGTATAAACAATATGATGCTGGCACTAAAATCTTTACAATTCAGGATAACCTCAAAGCATTTTCTCCTGGTAAAGATATGCACTCCCTCTCTTATGCAGCCCAAGAAGTTAGTAAATTCTTAGTTGAATTAAAACTAATTAAAACAGCACCAGATTTAACCAAACTATTTGACGACCGCTTTGTCAAAACATATTCCCAAAATTAGAATCCTAACCCAATTAATTGCTAATTGCTAATCGGTTAAGGGCAAAAGTAGCTTTAAGTAAAAGTAGCTTCAATCCGAAGATTTATGGTATAATTGTTGCCCTAAAAGATATCAACATCCATATAGAAGAAGGAGAATTTATCTGTGCCGTTGGTGCTTCAGGTTCAGGAAAATCAACCCTACTGCGATTAATTGCAGGTTTAGACACTCCCACCGCAGGAGAAATTATTGTCGATGGAGTGGGTGTTATCGGACCAGGTGCAGATCGTGGTATGGTTTTTCAAAGCTACACCCTATATCCTTGGATGAATGTAGCAGATAATGTTGGATTTGGTTTAAAATTACAGGGGATACCCGCAGCACAAAGACGACAGCGAGTTTCTTACTATTTAGATGTGGTAGGATTGTCAGGATTTGCCAAGGCGTTGCCCAAAGAATTATCGGGAGGCATGAAACAGCGAGTTGCGATCGCACGTTCTTTAGCTTGTCAGCCTAAAATATTATTAATGGATGAACCCTTCGGCGCATTAGATATTCAAACGAAGGAAGCGATGCAACAATTCCTCCTGGAGATTTGGCAGCGTACTAACACCACCATATTGATGATTACTCATGATGTTAGTGAAGCAGTATTTCTCGCCCAACGGATTTACGTTTTAACCTCTCGTCCTGGTACAATACAACAAGAATTTAAAATAAATTTACCAATTGATCGCACTTATAAAATTAAGCGTTATTCTCAATTTCAACACTACACTGATGAAATTAGTGACTTACTTAGAGGTCAACTGAAGGTGGAAGTAGGTTGAAGTAGTAGAGTGGGCAGTGCCTGCCCACCCTACCCCGATCTTGAGCAAATGTAAAGATTTATGAAAAAAGCTTGACCCTTGAGCAGATCTCCCGAAATCTGTTATAGTAATGCTACTTAAACAAAAAACCTAAAAATATTAGCGCCACTCAAAACCTGTTAGCTGGGTTTTGAGCGGCTGACCCCCAAACTGTACAACCAGTCTGGAGACTAGAAGATATGGTAACATTACTCTAGCCACCCTGACTTAACTATGGCATCGGGGTGGCTAAATTTTTGGGTAGGGACACCGCTCAAATCCAGGAGTGAATATCTATGTCTGTAAATTTGATTACCGCTGGAATCGTTAATCCGACTGCATTTTCAGTGGATAGAGTACGTGTTCAAGTGGCGGCTTTTCTGAAAATTCCTTTCCGGCAAATTGAGCGGATTGAATGCTGGCAGCACCAAATCTGGGTGAAATTCGTCGAAGGGCGTGGCAAGTTTATCAGCTATCGCCATTTGCCCCTCTGGGTGGAACAAGGAATTGTGGCAATTAACAATTGTCAGAATCGCACCAGCCTCGACGAGTTAGGCGAAATACTCCGTACAGAAAGGGAATGGTACGATACCAAAGCCAAGCCAGAAACCCTCGAGAAGTGGCGCGAAGCTTGGGTAAAACAATCTCACCACCTGCGGGAAGAAGAGGAACGCCTAAAACCCATTCGTGCCCATCAGGAAGCCGGAAGACAATGGCTACAAGCCTGGGGACATGTGTTGCAATGTTGTAGCGAGTCAATATCCTTAGAAGAATTAGCCCCGGAAATCAAACGTCAAGCTGAAGCGTTTGCCGATTTACCAGATATTCTTCAGGGGATAGACGCAGTGTGGCAACAGCGTTGGCAGGAATTGAATCAGGCGAGTGCTTAATTTGGGGAATGGGGAGTGGGGAGTTTTGAGTTTTGAGTTTTAATTGAAAACTGAGAACTCAACACTGAGAACTATTAAGTCCTCTATAATATCTAGTGGATCGTCACATATACAATAAGATATTGCACCAAAAGTGATTAGCTCCAAGGGATCGAAAAGCGGAGGAATAAAGGCAAATGGAAGAACTAATTACCCTAAAAGAACTACTCCACCAAGGCAAAATTTCCGAAGCTATCGAACTAGTGGAAGAACTAGAGGAAATGAGTAAATCTGATAAACTCAATAAAATTTTCAGCTATGGCATTATCCTCTTATTACATTTAATCAAAAAAATTGCCGAAAATCGCACCACCAAGTCTTGGGAAACTTCCATCCGCAATGCCGTCAAGCAAATTCAACGGACAAATCAGCGTCATAAAGCCAAAGGAACTTACCTGACTGAAAATGAATTAAGAGAAACCTTGGAAGATGCCTATGATTCTGCCTTAGATCGCGCATCATTAGAAGCATTTGAAGGTAGATATGAAGCCGAAGAAATTGGAGAAATGGTTAAACGAGATGACGTTATCAAAATAGCAATGGGTTTGATTATAGATCAAAAATATGCGGAGATAACAATGAATTAACAGGTTGTGAAGCTAATGTAAATTTAGATCCGCGATCTCACGACTCGGAGATGGGGGATATTACGAGGGGGAGATGAAAACCCGTGACAAAACCCAAAACCCGCCAGTGGCTATCAGCCACTGTCTTATAGCTTAAGTCGGTTGAAATTGAGATCTTGCTTCAATGTCAATTAGTCAACTAGCCTTGGCGAATGGAATTCGCGGCTATACAAACAAAGTCTGCCTGCGCAGACTAAAGATCTTACAACCCGCGACGGCGGGTTTTGTCTGTGTAGATGCGGTTTTAACCGCCTTGTTGAAAAACCTAACTACATCTCAGGTTAGAAATCAATCGGGGATAACTAGGGGAAGTTGACAGAAAATCTCCTCCCACCTCCCACCACTCACCTCTTCCCTGGGCCAACCCGTCACAGGAGCTAAATTTTAAGTAATAATAAGGAAGGTAACAGTTCTTCACAAACTTACCCAGCTCTACCTGTAACAGAGGAACAACCGTGACTCAAACCGCCCCACAGCAAGATAAAATTAATTTAAACGGCTCCGCCGTCGCATCACCTCCTGACATAGAGCCGGATACAGTGTCATCCTCAATTACCGAAACTGAAATACCCGGAATTGAAATACCTCAAACTGAGATACCCCGCCCTAACCCTGTATCTGGAGCGCGGGGATTAATTTTTGGGATTGGGATTGGGATTGCGATCGCACTCTTCGGCAACCATATCCTATCTGGTAAACAAACAAAGACTCCCCCCCGCAAACTTCCCCCCGCTGCCTCATCAACTGCACCTGCTCAAAGCGTTACCGTTGCAGCGGTAGAAGCAGCACCGATTAGCCGCACCTTAAAAGGAATTGATGGGACTGTTGCTCCCTTGGGTGATATAGTTTCCGTCATGTCTCAAGCTACGGGATTGCAAATTAAGCAAGTACTTGTGGATGAAGGAATGTATGTGAAAACTGGACAGACAATGGCATTATTGAGTGAAGATCGCATCCAAGCTCAATTAACTCAAGCCAAAGCTGCCGTTACCCAAGCCGAAGCACGGCTGGCACAGTTAAAAGCGGGAACCCGTGTCGAAGAAATTGCTCAAGCACAAGAAACAGTAAATAGCGCTCAATCTGGTATTACAGAAGCCCAATCAGATTTAGATTTAGCCAGAATGCGGGTACAGCGCAACCAAATGCTTCAGGTAGAAGGTGCAGTTGCTCGCGATCGCCTTGATGAAGTAATTAACCTAGAGCGTAGCAAACGTTCCGACCTAGAACAAGCCCAATCTCGCCTGCGAGAAGCCCAACAAAGACTCAAGCAACTCGTAGCCGGACCCCTCCCTGAAGAAATTACCCAAGCCGAAGCCCAACTAGAGCAAGCAAAAGCCCAAATGCAAACCTATTTGGTGCAATTAAAAGATACCCGAATTGTGGCTCCTGCAAGTGGAAAAGTTGCCGAAAGAAATGCCAGAGTTGGCGATGTCACATCAGGATCAGGAGAACTATTTAAAATCATCGAAAATGGGCGATTGGAACTATTATTAAAAGTCCCCCAAATTCAATTATCCCAAATTCGCCCCGGGCAAGAAGTCCAAATTACTTCAGATGCGAATAGCAAAATGCGACTATCAGGAACTGTCCGAGAAATTGACCCCATACTAGATGAAAAAACTCGTCAAGCAACGGTAAAAGTAGATCTAGAAGAAATAGGAACATTACAACCGGGAATGTTCTTAAAAGCAGTCATTACCACAGGAAGCTATACTGGTTTAACTATCCCCGCCAAAGCCATAGTATCTCAACCTAATGGAAGTGCGATTGTTTATGTCCTCCAACCCGATAATACTGTGAAAGCGTTAACAGTAGAAGTAGGAGAAATATTACCAGGAGAAAGAGTAGAAATAAAAAGCGGTTTATCTGCTAAAGATCGAATTGTAATCAAAGGTGCGCCATTTATCAAAGATGGTGACAAAGTCCAGGTAATGACTAATGTTAGTTAAAGGTTAATAGAGACAGTGGTGCAATTGACAAGGTTGGTGTGATGCGTGTGATTAGCCGAAAATTGCTGCGCGAATTCTGTGAGGAACATCCGGATTCCTGTGATGCCCTTTATGCTTGGTATCGAGTAGCAATAAAAGACCGATTAGGCATAATGAAGCTAAGAAATTAGCTGATTTATTTCTAGTTGAGATGGATTTATTCCTGTGAATGACAATTAGTATTCTCAATTGTTACCCAAGCAAATTGAGGTTGCGACTATCATAATAAGAGTTTTTTCTAACACAGAGGTACACAGAGGTGACACAGAGATACACAGAGGTTTTAAATAATAATCCTAATGAAAACAGCCCCTAACCAAATATCATCTCTCTCCTCCTCCCAAACCCTCTGTGTACCTCTGCGCTTACCTCCGCGCCCTCTGCGTTAAAAACAAATATTATGCCAATGCTAGAAAACTCCATCTAACCAACAAAAAAAAATGTCCTTCAACATCTCAGAATGGTCAATTCGTAAGCCAGTACCAACTATAGTTTTATTTATAATTTTGACTGTATTTGGTTGGATGTCTTTTACTCAATTGGGAATTGATGCTAGTCCAAATATTGATGTCCCGGCGGTGTCGGTGACTGTGACTCAACCTGGTGCCGGACCTGTGGAGTTGGAAACTCAGGTGACGAAAAAGGTTGAAGATGCGATCGCAGGTTTGGGTAATATTGATAATATTAGTTCTACTGTTAATGATGGGGTTTCTAGTACTGTAGTTAATTTTGTTTTGGGTACGGATAGCGATCGTGCTACTAATGATGTCAGGAATGCGATTTCTCAGATTCGGCAAAATCTCCCTGCTGATGTTAATGAACCTGTGGTAAGGCGGTTGGAATTTGCGGGGGGGGCGATTATGACTTATGCTGTAGTTTCGGACAAGCTTTCTGTGGAAGATTTGAGTTATTTGGTGGATCAAAATATTAGTCGCGCTTTACTTTCGGTACAGGGGGTGGCGCAAGTGCGGCGGATTGGTGGTGTGGATCGAGAAATTCGTGTAGATTTAGATCCTAGTAGTTTGCAGGCGTTGGGTATTACTGCTACTCAGGTTAATGACCAAATTCGGGCTTTTAATATTAATTTACCAGGTGGTAGGGGTGAGATTGGGGGCAGCGAACAGAGTATTCGGACTTTGGGGAGTGCGGCGAATGTGGAGGTACTGAAAAGTTATGAGATTACTCTACCTAATGGTGGTTCTACTACTTTATCTAGTTTGGGAGAAGTAGTCAATGGCTATGGAGAGGCGCGAAGTGCGGCTCTTTTTAATGGGAAGCCTGTGGTAGCTTTTCAGATATTACGGAGTACGGGTAGTACTTTAGTTACTGTGGAGGAGGGAGTCAGAAAAGCAGTAGAAAAATTACCACAAACTCTGCCTCCTGATGTCAAATTAGAACTAATATTTACACGGGCTAATACTATTCGGGAATCTTATAAAGGTACTATCGACGATTTAATCAGCGCCTCCGTCTTAGCCGTAATTGTAATTATGCTATTTTTGCGGAATTGGCGTGCGACTTTAATTACAGCTTTCGCTTTACCTCTATCAATTATCCCTACTTTTGCTGTCCAGAAAATGCTGGGTTATACCCTCAATAGCATGACATTGTTAGCCTTAGCATTAGCAATCGGTAATTTAGTAGATGATGCGGTGGTAGAAATCGAAAATATGGACCGCCACATGGATATGGGGAAAAGCCCTTTTAAAGCTGCATTAGACTCTTCCGCCGAAGTAGGTTTAGCCGTACTCGCTTCCGCCGCCACAATTATTGCTGTATTTTTACCCGTCGCATTTATGGGTGGCGTACCCGGTCAATTTTTCCAACCTTTTGGCGTAACAGTCGCCATTTCCACTATATTTTCTACCCTAGTTGCCCGTACCGTTACCCCAATGATGGGAGCATACTTATTAAAGGGTAAAATAGGGAACAGGGAAAAGGGAATAGGGAAGAAGAAAGAGGGAAAAGTTAAAAATAAGTTCTCCTTTTCTATTTTCCCCTTCACCCGAAGCAAATCCCCAAGACAAACCAGCCAACCATCCGCTGCAAAATCCGCTGTAAAGTCTCATCCCTATCGCAGTTTACTCCAATGGTCACTAAGACATAAACTAACAACAATAGCACTAGCGATCGCATTCTTCATCGGTTCACTCATGTTACTCCCCTTAATTCCCAAAGGATTTGTGGATAGTGGGGATTTAGGTTTATCCACGGTTTCTCTTGAACTTCCTCCGGGTTCCACTCTCAAAGATACTATAGAAGTAGCGAAACAAGCCCAAAAAATAATTGAAAAAAATCCCACAGTAAATAGCGTACTCACAACTGTTGGTGCAAGTAGTAGTGGTGGTGTAAATCAAGGCAGTATATCCATTCAGCTTAAACCAAAAGAAGAACGTCCGCAAAAAGATGGGAAAACTATTTCCCAAGTTGATTTTGAAAAAGAATTACGTCCCGAATTTCGGCAAATTCCTGGTGCGAGAATTAGTTTCGATAGTCAAGGGGGTAGAGGCGGAAGAAAAGATTTATCTATTGTCCTCAAAAGTGAAAATCCCGATGCTTTAATCCAAGCCGCCAATGATTTAGAAAAACAGATGAGAAGCATACCCGGTTTGGTGGAAGTAGTTTCTACTGCTAGTTTGGTGAAGCCAGAAATCCTCGTCATTCCGGACCCCGCGCGGGCTGCGGACTTAGGCGTAACAGTACAAGCGATCGCACGTACCGCTTCTCTTGCTACTATTGGTGATAATCCCTCTAATTTAGCTAAGTTTAATCTACCAGACCGCCAAATTCCCATTCGCGTCCAAATCGATCCCAAAGCCCGGAATGATATCGATACAATTAAAAATCTCCAAGTCCCCACTAAAAACAATACTTTAGTCCCATTAATATCAGTTGCAGATATAAAATTTGGTAGTGGTCCCGCCCAAATTGACCGTTTTGACCGTTCCCGGAAAGTATCTGTTGACGCTAATTTAGAAGGTATTGTTCTCGGACAAGCTGTAGCCGCTGTCAAGCAGCTACCCGCGATGAATCCTTTGCCGCCGGGAGTGGTGCAACAACCTGCTGGAGATGCCAAAATTATGGGGGATATTTTCGGAAGGTTTGGCAGTGCCCTATCTTTTGCCGTAATGTGTATCTATGCTATTCTCGTCCTCCTTTATAATAATTTTCTCTATCCCATTGCGATTATGGCAGCGTTACCCCTTTCTTTAGGTGGGGCGTTGCTGGGTTTAATGATTGCTCAAAAATCATTGGGTTTGTATGCTTTAATTGGCATAGTTTTGTTAATGGGAATTGTGACTAAAAACTCTATCCTTTTAGTAGATTATGCGTTAATTAATTTAGAGGAAGGCAAGTCTCAGCATCAAGCCGTAATTAATGCTGGAATATCTCGCCTCCGCCCAATTTTAATGACTTCTTTAGCCACAATTGCTGGTACACTTCCCTTAGCTTTAGGAGTCGGTGCAGGAGCTGAGGTAAAGAGTCCAATGGGGCTAGCGGTGATGGGTGGTTTTACCACTTCAACTCTATTAACATTGGTGGTAGTGCCAGTATTATTCTGTTATGTCGATAATCTTCAGAATTGGCTGGGGCGGTTATTTGGTGGCAAGAAAAAGACTAAAACTATTGATAATTTTGAAATGATTGAAGATATTGATGAATTAGAAGATGCCATGGCGCAGGGAAATGGGAAGGAAAAGTAATCTATAACTTGTAAATTTATCAGTTTTGAATTAAAACTCAAAACGGACTTCGTCCCGCTGCGCTAACAAAACTC
>NZ_JAMZMM010000488.1 GCF_024178385.1 Limnofasciculus baicalensis BBK-W-15
TTGGGAATAGCGGGAATGGGGGGGCGATTACTCTCTCCTCTGTCTCTGGTGATATCACTATCAACAAGACTTTGGGATCAATCTCGACCTCGGAAATTGGGAATAGCGGGAATGGGGGGGCGATTACTCTCTCCTCTGTCTCTGGTGATATCACTATCAACAAGCCTTTGGGCTCAATCTCGACCTCGGAATTGGGGAATAGCGGGAATGGAGGGGCGATAACTCTCTCCTCTGTCTCTGGTGATATCACTACCAAAAATTTTGACTCGTACTCGAACTCGGGATCTGGGAATAGTGGGAATGGGGGAGCGATTACTCTCTCCTCTGGCGAGGGTGATATTACTATCAAATCTTATTTTGACTCGACCTCGTTCTCGGACTCTGGAAATGCGGGAAATGGGGGGGCGATAACCCTGTCTTCTGTCTCTGGTGATATTACTACCAAGCGTGGGTTCGACTCGTACTCGTACTCGAAATCTGGGAATGCCGGGAATGGGGCAGAAATTTCTCTGTTCTCTGACTCTGGTAATATCACTATCAACGATTCTTTGACATCGTTATCCTACTCACCATCTGGAAATGCTGGAAATGGTGGAGCAATTTCCGTCACCGCTAGAGGTGGAAATATTATCGGAAATTCTGGTAACTCACTTCTTTCTTCCTTTGCTCTCTCTCAGTCAGGAACAGCAGGAAATGGTGGAAAAGTTACCCTAGAAGCTCAAAACAATATAACAAACCTCGAAATCTTAACCCTATCCTCTTCAAATGAAGCTGGAGAGGTTGCCATCAATGGATTTGGCGATTTATCAGTTACTAATACCCGCATCCTCACTAGCAAGCAGGTGGAAGTGCAAAACCCATTTACTGGTGAAACTATAACCTTAGATGTTGGTGGTGAAGGACAATCTGGCGATGTCAATATCACCAGTGTAGGCAATCTCACTTTCAACGATACTTCCATTGAAAGTGACACTAAAGGTTCCGATAATGCGGGAAAAGTCACCCTCACCAGTCCAGGTTTAGTCACATTCAATAATAGTCAAATTACCAGTAATACTAGCAACATCGGAAACGCAGGAGATATCGCCATTAATGCCGGAGTCGGGATCGCATTCCAAGGTGTATATGAATACCAAAACCAATCTCAACGCGGCGGACTATTTGCCGGAACCACTAATCAAGGCAATGCCGGAAAAATTACTCTCAACACCCCATCATTAACCCTACAAAACGGTGCTAATATTGCCACCACCACCACAAGTTCCGGCAATGCCGGAGATATTACCATTAAAAATGAACAAAACCTCAATATTAACCTAGCATCAGGAACATCTATTTCTGCCTCTACTTCCAATCAAGGAATTGGGGGCAATTTAAAGATTACCGCTCCTAACTCCATCTCAATTAATGGAGAAGGTATCCTATCTACAGAAACCTCCGGCGCAGGTAAAGCTGGAAAAATTGACATTATCAGCAACAATATAGACATCCAACAAACCCAACTCTCTACCTCAACCACCGCAACTGGAAATGCGGGCGATATTAAAATAGATACCTCTACCTTAACTGTTGCCAGAGGTGCAAAAGTGTTTGCCCTAACTAATGGCAGTGGTAATAGTGGAACAATTACAGTCAATGCCGATAATGCTGTAAATCTGGGTATTGGTGTAGATGATTTTTCCCCAGTCTTATCTGTGGAAACTCGTAATGCTGGCAAAGCTGGTGACATTATTATTAATACTCCCACCTTAACCCTCTCCGACACTGCCAGAATTACTGCTACTGCTACTAATACTGCTACTAATACTGAAGGTGGTGGCAGTATTACTTTAAATGCCTCCAATATGCACTTAGCCGGAATTGTCGGTGTCTTTGCCGAAACTGAAGGACTAACTCCGGCGGGAACATTAACTCTAAATCCTTATCAAAATGAATCCACTTTAAATATTACTTTAGCCCCCCAATCTCAAGTATCTGCCTCTACTTCTGGTAGTGGTAAAGGTGGCGATTTAATTCTCAAAGCCCCAGAAGCAATTAATATTAGTGGGCAAGGAAGGTTAGCAGTAGAAAGCCGCAGTACAGGTGATGCTGGTAATATATTGGTGACTGCTCCCAAATTTACTTTAACTGATGGGGTGGAATTATCTGCGGCTGCTGTTAGTAGTGGTAAAGCTGGGGCAGTGCGAGTCAATAGTCAGGATGTGACTTTATCGAATAATTCACGGATATTGGCTTCTAATGTATCTAGTCAGAGTGAGGGGATTATTTTATCAGGGCTGGAGAATTTAAGAGTTAATAATCATAGTGAAATATCAGCTTCAACTCAGACTGGTGTAGCGGGAAGTTTAAGTATTAATAGTAATTCCAATCCGGCTGATTCGGTGGAAGTGAGTAATAATAGTCGTTTAGCGGTTGAAGCGACAGGAGTTGGTGGTAAGGCTGGAGGTGTGAGGATTAATGCTGAAGAGTTAAGATTGAATGACGCATCTCAAATATCAGCTTCTAATATTTCTGGTGTCAGTCAAGATATTACCCTCCAAGGCTTACATACCTTACAACTAACTAACAATAGTGAAATATCCGCATCGACACAAACTGGGCAGGCAGGAAGTGTCAGTATTAATAGTGGCTCAAATCCAGTTGAGTCAGTATCTCTGAGTCATAGTAATTTATCGGTGGCGGCAACTGGGGAAGGTGGTAAAGCTGGGGGTGTCAGGATTAATACTCAAGATTTAAGATTGAATGACGCATCTCAAATTTCGGCTTCTAACGTTTCTGGTATTAGTGAAGATATTACTCTGAAAGGCTTAGAGACTTTAAATGTCAACAATAGTATGATTTCGGCATCTACTCAAAGGGGTATAGCCGGAAGCTTAACTGTTAATGCTTCACAATCTGTAAACTTAACAGGAGAAGGTAGTTTAGCCGTTGAAGCTACCAATGGTGGTACAGCAGGTAATTTAACTGTTAATACGGGAAGAATGTCTGTGACAGATGGGGCAAGAGTTACAGTTAGTAGTCCAGATGGAGAAGCGGGAAACTTAACAATTAGGGCAAATTCCTTATGGTTAAACCAAGGTAAATTAACTGCTGAAACTGGTGCTAGTGGTGTGGAAGGTGGAGCGAATATTAATTTATCAGGTTTAAATGTTCTGGTGATGAACGATGAAAGCCTGATTTCCGCTCAAGCTTTTAATAATGCTAATGGGGGGAATATTAATATTGAGAGTGATTTTTTGATTATTTTACCACCAATCGGGAGTAATGGTAGTGATATTATTGCTAGTGCTTTTGGTGGGGATGGTGGTAGAATTAATATTACAGGTCAAGGGATTTTCGGGATTGAGGAACGTCGGGCTATTGAAGGAAATCGCACTAATGATATTGATGCGAGTTCCCAATTTGGTAATCCTGGTACAGTTAAACTTAATGTATCAATTGATCCTGCCAGAGGATTGACAGAATTACCATCAAATTTAGTTGATGTGGCGAGATTAGTGAACAATAATCTTTGTAAAGCTTCTTTTGGGAGTTCATTTATCGTGACGGGGCGCGGTGGTTTGCCGACTTCACCATTTGAATCGCTTCAGGGAGATTCGGCTTGGGAAGATTGGCGGATTGGCTCTAATAATGAGTTGATCGATCTGAGAGAATCTGATATAGTCAGGAGTAATAATCAAACAACAAGAGATAATAAACCAAAGGTGATTGTCGAAGCTCAAGGCTGGTATAA
>NZ_JAMZMM010000078.1:0-8841 GCF_024178385.1 Limnofasciculus baicalensis BBK-W-15
ATCCTTTATCCTTCATCCTTCTCAATTTGCCAACCTTAACAGAAACCGCATTAAATAACGTTCCTTTTCCAATTGGTAAAATTCCAAATCGCCTCCCCAAGAACGGAGGATGTTTTGACAAATAGTCAAATTCATGCTATTGGGAAACTCGATCGAGGAAGAGGCGATGGCTGGGTTGGGCATAGCGATCGCATTTTGGCAATCAGCGAAAGAATCAGATTCGCCCATCAAAAATTCCAACAGAGGAGGGGGAGCATTAATGCTATCGGTGGGATCTGGCTCCGGATTGAGGGTAGAGTACCAGAGATGAAGTTGAGTTTTGGCTGGAGTTTGACAGCAAAATGTCAGAAAAAGTTCAAATAGGATACATTCCAGTTTGAGGCGATCCGCAAAAACGCTTAATTTAGAAGGCTTGTGAACTTTAACTCCAATCTGACGGCGCTCGTAGAGAGATTCCACCCGACCGAGCGATCGCTTCAGTATACTGGCAAATGGGATTGCACCCAGGTTTGTTGCCAGTTGCCACTCTTCGTCTTTGAGGATGGGGGTTAACATAGCGAGAGTTGCTTCTAGCTGATGGAGGAGTTGCTGATTCCGCATCAGTTGGAGCGGCTGGGGGGATAAAATAGTGCCCCGGAATTCGGAAGTTGGCAGTTTTCCTAGTTCCCCTGCCTCTGCGATCCCCTGCTCCCCTGCTCCTGCGCTCCCTCTCTCTCGCTTTCCATTTCTGCTGGCATCAAGATCTAATAAAGAGTTAACACTCTCGCGCACTGACTGATGGAGCATTTCTAAGCACCGATGTTTGTACCAATTTAAGGTTTGCAAATCTTCCCCTGCTCGCGCCTGTTGATGAAGGCGGTATCGATAATGGCGAAACCAGGTAAATTGTTGGGTGAGGGTTTCCAGAGATGGTAAGAGGTTCACAGGCCATTGTCGTTCTTTGTCATCGCACAGGAGTAAAATATCCGTAATTGGATTTTCGTCTTGGTGAAGTGCAATAATTAATAACTTACTAATACCGGAATTACTAAAGGATTTACGAGTAGCAGGAGATAACTGCGCCACGGAACAAGAAACAAAACGACGAGTAGTCAATGCTTCTTGAATCGGCGCATTATTGGCAATAGGAATCATTAAGTCTGGCGCAAGAGCAAAGCGCGGATTTTGGACTAGAGCAGTTGTCACCGTTGCCCAAGGATTTTGGGGTGTCCAACTAATTAGGGCCGCCACAGGACAGTCTAGCAGATTGGCTAAATATTCGATCCAAGTCCGTTCAAATTGAACAGGATCGGATGGCGCTAGCACAAGTGTGGATAAGCCAGATTGCAGTGTTTGATAGACAAGAAGTGATTGTTTAGCACTATCAGAATAGTGGTTGAGGGTAAGTAGCAAATTAATTTGGTGAGTAACTGTAGTCACCAACGCACGCTCAGTACGGTTCCAGGTGCGGGGGGTACTATGACCAACGATTAAGAAGGGTAAATCGTCAAGTAGCTCTTGTGAGTTATCCCGTTTGCTCATCTGACATAATAACAGCGATCGCACTCCCAATTGACTTAAAGATTCCTTCCATTTAGGTAGCCGCAAATTTTCCTCTAAATCTTCAATCGTCATCGCTTCAGTCTTGTTACCCAACCACTGCCGATCCTTTGGTTCAAGAGGTGCTAAAGGTACAGTAAGGGGACGACGATTTAATGGCTGAGTACTGAATATGGGATGAAAATGACCGTTTTTCTGCGGTTGCAAAATGATAACATACTCTGCATTTAAACGCTTGCACAATAGCTTTGAACAGTTTTTCATCGCCACTTCTTTACTAACACTTTGCACCATGGCTTGGGCAATTTCAGCAGCAAAGTTAATATCATTTAATGCCAGATCGAACAGGGATTCTATCTTTTCATTAGCCACCACCAAACCAATCAATTGAGCCGCAGCGCTGACATACTTTCGTTCTACCTCCTCCCAAATGCGGGGGTTATTATCTTCCACTGATAGAAAACCCAGGAGTTCTCCCTGGGCTTGAATGGGGGCTGCCAGAAGGGATCGCGATCGCAATCTTTTAAGCAATCGTTCGGTACTTTCCGCCCTAAGCATACTTTTTCCCGCCCCAATAGTCACGAGATTGCCATCAACCATCGATTGATAAAAATCACTGGCTTCTGCAACCATTAACCCGGCTGTAGTACTTCTTAAATCTGCTAATTTATGGAGGGTTTGCCTACTGCCAACTCGATGCCAAAAGTAGCGACGTTCCGGAGAATACCAGTAAACATTAGTGCGACTCCCAGAGATAAATCCTTGAGTCATAGATACTAATTTATCTAGGCGCAGGGCTATACTGGGAAGTTCTAGGAGTTCATCAAGAACTTGAAATAGGGATTGATCCGGGCGTTTGGTGGACGAATGCTGCCAATTCACTTCAATTTGGTATAGCGCTGCCGCTAGTCCCCCTAGGAGTAAGGAAAACTGGGCTTTTTCCCCAGAAGATTGGGAAATACCCCATCCCTGCCACCCTAACAGAGCTACCCCAAAACAGCGGTCTTTGCAACGTAAGGGGTATAAAATAGTCCCCTGAATACCAAAGTCTTCCGCTGCTTTGCGCCATTCTCCTCCTCGCATCTCTTGTTGGAGATTAGCAATGGTTATTGGTCTCTGCTGGATCACCACCTGCTCGAGAATATCCCCTGGTAAGAGGTTAAACCGCTGTTTGAGGAGGGTTGTGTCATTGGTGGGGGCAAAACCACCTTTACCGAATAACCGATGTTCTAGGCGATCGTAAAGACCAATCCAAATTAGGCTATAGTCAAACTCGCTATGGAGGTAATTCAGGGTAGTTTCAATGAGAACATCAGGATTTTCCTCTTCCCGTAAGGTTTCGACAACTCGCCCCAAGGTAACGAGTTTATTTTCATTCCATGGCTCTTGGTTTTGCTCACCGCTCATATTTATCAAAACTGCGAGGGAACGGGGAATAGGGAATGGGGAATAGGGAATGGGGAATCAATAAGGGTTTGACTGTTATATTGCCTGTTTCCTGTTCCCTTTTCCGTGTCTTAGATACACATAACCAACAAAGCAATAATGATAAAGGACTCCTGACATTGGATATCTATAAAACTATTATTCGCCCAATTCTGTTCTCTGGATTAAAAGTAGATCCCGAAATCGCCCACCAACAGACTTTACGACTCTTAAGTTGGTTGTCTGACGCTAGGGAAATTCCTCTGTCTCACTGGATAGCATCAAGATTAGAGCAATCCTTTGCTCTGCGAGATGTTCGCCTGGAGCAAACCCTCTGGGGGCTGAAGTTCCCCAACCCCCTGGGTTTGGCAGCAGGATTTGATAAGGATGGGGTGGCTGCGAGAATTTGGGGTAATCTTGGTTTTGGCTTTGCCGAATTGGGTACGGTGACGCTTCACCCTCAATCAGGAAACCCTCCTCCTCGTCTATTTCGCTTAACTCAAGATCTTGCTGCTCTCAACCGGATGGGATTTAATAATCAAGGTGCAGCAGCTTTAGCCTCTCGATTATCCTCAATTAGGGAAAAATCTTCAATCTCAATCCCCATCGGGATTAATCTCGGTAAATCTAAGATAACACCCCTCGAACAAGCCGCAGCAGACTATTTGGGCAGTTTTCGTCTCCTGAAGGATTTGGGAGATTATTTTGTTGTCAATGTCAGTTCCCCGAATACGCCGGGATTGCGCTCTCTCCAAGATGCCACACAACTGAGTTTAATTTTGGATGGACTGCAACAGGAAAATCAAGGGCAAAAGCCTATTTTAGTCAAGATTGCTCCCGATTTGGAATGGGATGCGATCGCAGATGTGATTCGCCTTGCCCAAACTTATCAGTTATCGGGCATTGTGGCGACAAATACTACTATTCGTCGCGATATGTTAAAAACTCAGATTATTGAGACTACAGGTAAATCTGTTACAGAGGAAGCGGGTGGGATTAGTGGCGCACCGTTGCGGAATCGTTCGACTGAAGTGATTCGTTTTATTCATCAACAAACTCAAGGTAATTTACCAATTATTGGCGTTGGTGGTATTTTTACTCCTGATGATGCTTGGGAGAAAATTACCGCAGGTGCGAGTTTAATTCAAGTTTATACTGGATGGATTTATGAAGGACCATTGATGGTACGTCGGGTAATGGAAGGGTTGTTACAAAGGTTGGGTGAACGGGGCATAGAAAAAAGTTTTGAATTTTGATTTCTCAGTTATAGCAGTCGCCCGTGTTAGGACAAGGGGATGGCAGCCCATTGTTAAAATTTGCTAGTTTAGAATGTCTTAATTCTTGTGGCTGTTGCTATAAAATTCAGAACTCAAAACTCAAAACTCAAAACTCAAAACTCTCCTCCCTATTCCCTCAACAACTGACTAAACTGTTTCAACACTTTCAATACGGTGTATAAGTCATCCCGGCTATCAAGTGAGAATCGATACGACTGAGCATACTTTGGTGTTCCTTGTTGAGTTAGTTTGAGGAAAACAAAATCAATGCCATTAGAGATAAATCCGAAGGCAGGTTTTTGAGAATTAGGATGAGCCAGCATATAAGCGAGTGCTTGCGGTATCCCTGCTTCCAGAGAGTATAGCAATTTTATTTATTTGTGTGATTTTATAACCAGGATTTATACCAAGCCTCTATCTGTAGGGTGCTTTATGCGACCCTAACGCACCACTCACAATATTAGTAATACTCCTGAATAAGTACTAATAATGATAAATATCAATAAACGCAGTTTCTTGGAGAAACCGGGTTTATTAGTGTGATGGGGCATTGTGAGTCTCCGATCAGTTATAATTTTATTGTGTAGTTAGAGATTGCCAGTACCATAGAGATTTTTCATTATGTCTAACCCAACCATTCGTGTTGTTGCTCGTATTGTTGCCATTCCGGAACAAGTGGAGCAAGTTAAAGTCATCTTAACTGGACTGATTGAAACAACAAGGGGTGAAGCAGGTTGTATCCAATATGAATTGTTACAAAATCAGGCAGATTTAACAGATTTTACCTTTGTTGAAGAATGGGGCAGTGCAGGAGAATTAGATGCCCATTTAGGTAATACACATATCCAATCTGCTATTGAGCAATTAGATGGATTGCTTGTTGTGCCACCAGATATCCGTCGCTATAACAAAATAGGTTAAATTGGGGAGTGGGGGAATTTTTGAGTTTTGGGGAGAGTTGCTAGAATCGTCTTTATTTCTAACTTAAATCTTGGATAAGTTGCCATAACCCGACAGTGGTTAAAACCACTGTCTCACAGCTAAAGTCGGTTGAAACCGACTGTGTAATATTTCTAGTGCATTTCAACTCAGATCTTGCAGCATTCTCAATAAGAGGCAGAGCCTCCGGTTTATTGCAACTGGTGCAAGATCTCAGTTTCAATGGACTTTAGCTATGAGACAGAGAATTAATTCTCTGTCGGTTATCGCAGCTAACGGCAGATTGCAATTGAACTTAGAATTGATAAAAGTGTAGAATACCAATTAGCTATTAGCCATGAAAATTTACTACATTACTCTAAATACTTCACAAGAAGCACAAGCAATAAGTCACGCATTACTTGAACAAAAATTAGCTTTATGCACTAATTGGTTTCCGATTACTTGTGCTTACAGATGGGAAGACAAAATTGTGGAAGAAGCGGAAACAGTCTTAATCGTTAAAACCCAGTCTGGTTATCGAGAAGCAATCGAGGAGGTAATTAGTAAACATATTACCTATAATAATTTTATTGCCGAACTTGCACCTGAATCAGTTAATGACGGATTTCTCAAATGGCTAAATGCAGAAGTGGTGGCTAAATTATAGGTAAACGATTGTTATTGTTATAAATCTCCAATAGACGAAGAAACCCGGTTTCGCCGAAGTTACCGGGTTTCTGGATGAGGATACCAAATCCGGGTTATCCACCCCCTGGATTATTCGGCGGTTGAAACCGCTACTAGACAAACGAAGTCTGGATGGTGCGCAGACTAAAAGATAAAGGCTGTATTGAAGCCGGATTTGGTATAAGGAGGATTGCTCAGGCTGATTGGTTTATTGTTTATTATTTAGAAAAAAAACAATCATCAATCGCCAATCACCAATCACCAATGACTTTTTATAAGTTAGTATCTGAACAGGATTACCGCTGATTGACATAACACATTCAAAGTTGATGAAGCCCATCTATTGCACCAAAGGACATGAAAATCCCTCTGGCAGTCAGTTTTGCAGCCGTTGTGGAGAGAAGCTGACTTTCCCCGTCAACCAGGGAATTACACCGGGATTGGTGTTGGGGGAACGCTATCGCATTGTGCGGGAATTAGGGCATGGAGGCTTTGGACGCACTTATCTAGCAGAAGATCTTAACCGATTCAATGAACCTTGTGCCTTAAAAGAATTTGCCCCGCAAGTGCAAGGTACTTACGCCTTACAAAAAGCCGCAGAACTTTTTGAGCGGGAAGCAGGGGTACTCTACAGGCTGCAACACTCGCAAATTCCCAGGTTTCGAGAATTATTTCGTGCCAAATACGAGGAGCGAGGATACTTACTTTTAGTCCAGGACTTCGTAGCCGGACAAACCTATCGTACCTTACTTAGCGATCGCAAACGTCAGGGAATGGGGTTTACTGAAGCGGAAGCGATGCAGCTCCTGCGGCAAATTATACCAGTTTTGGGATATATCCACTCTAAGGGCGCGATTCATCGAGATATCTCTCCGGATAACCTGATGATTCGAGATGGAGATGGATTACCTGTATTAATTGATTTTGGTGGTGTTAAGCAAATAGCGGCAAGTGTCGAATTTCAGTTTGCGGCAGCCCCGACGGTTATTCCCACTCGCTTGGGTAAGATTGGTTATGCCCCCCAAGAGCAAATGCAAAACGGCATTGTTCATCCCAATAGCGATTTATACGCTCTCGCAGCTACTCTATTAGTTTTGCTTACTTCTAGGGAACC
Source organism: Limnofasciculus baicalensis BBK-W-15 (assembly GCF_024178385.1). GTDB lineage: Bacteria > Cyanobacteriota > Cyanobacteriia > Cyanobacteriales > Coleofasciculaceae > Limnofasciculus > Limnofasciculus baicalensis. Next base: position 6,964 of record NZ_JAMZMM010000078.1, read on the forward strand.
ACAGCAACTGATTGACCCCCGCACTTTAGGATGGAATTGGCGACGGCATGTTAGTCTTAGTCCCAGCTTTGGTAATGTCTTGGATAAAATGCTGCAACAGAATCCAGGTAATCGCTACCAAAGTGCTAGTGAAGTCATGCAAGCCGTGACACCTCAGCCATCCTTGATTCCCTTGACACCCCTGCCGCCAGTACCGCAGACAGAAGCCGCAGTAGCAGTTGCCCCTCTTGAGGAAGTCTCTGAGCATGAACCTTCCCCTGCCCCAGACACGGCGAGTCCACCCTCTCGTCGAACCCCGATAAAGTCATTAGGTTGGTTCAAAACTTTGCTAATAATATTTGGTTTAATTATTGGGGCTGGTGCATTTGGTTGGTGGGCGGGGAATATGTGGATTCAGTCTAAGCTTGGCTCTCAAAAAAAGACTCAAATTTTTGATAATCCAGTAGTCTCTCCCAACGAGGATACCGAACCCGCAGCATCTACAGAGTTGTCAGCCGAAGAACAAAAACGTAAGGAATCTCTAAGGCAAAAGCGGCTAAAATTGGGGATCGAATATAAGTTTTATGTAAATCTAGTGAATGAGGCATTTTGGACTAAGTATCCTAGGCGAGAAGGGCAGCAGTTGGGGACAGGACCAGAGGATGAAAAACTGAGAGAGGAATGGGATAAAATCGCAGAGGATATCCTGGGGCGCATCGAACAACTAAATTTAAGTCCGGCGGCACGACAGCAGATCGGGCGCTACGATCAAGAAACTCGGGATCGCTGGATTGGTGAAGCAAATCAGCTAAGTCTTAGTAGCAAGTCGCTTTACGATTTAGCCGATGCTAAGTTTTTCCAGCTATTTAAGGAACAACAGGGTCAAGATTTTAGAAATCAGCCTATTGTTCAGGTATGGTTTGCTGTTGTCTCTGATACAGTGAAAGCTTTGAAATCGGGAGAAGGAATAGAAAAGATTGCCTTTGAGTCAGGCGGAATTGGTAAGCAAATCAGTGGGATACTAAAACCTGGAGAAGGTAAGGCATTTATTGCTGAATTGTCTAAAAATCAGGTGATGGATGTTAAGCTGACTGCGAAGGCTACAATTTTGTTCTCTATTTATAGTCCTAGTGGTAAGACAAAGATATTAGAAGATTCGCGCGATCGCAGTTTTTCTGGTACGCTGCCAGAATCTGGTTTCTATGAGTTTGTGGTGGTTTCTAATGCTAGGGAGGCGATTGATTATCAATTCGATTTGACGGTGAAAAACTCGCCATCTTCTGAAGCATCACCATAGTAATGTAAGTTGCTAGTTACTTTTTTTATGAGTGCTAATTGCTAATGGTGGAGTTAGGAAATTACTGATGGGGTGACATCTTATTGTCACCCCGTCAGTAAAAATGAGGGGAGAGTGCGATCGCTTCTCTGAATATAGATTGCTCAAAAGTATTATTACTTCTGAATCTGTGTTCGAGATGGAGCAATCTGTATCATCCGAGATGGATCAATCTGTATCGGAGATGGATTAATCTGTATCGGAGATGGGTTGCGTAACTGATTGTTAATCTCTCCTAACCGTTGACGAATTTCACTTACACGTTGCTCATTACCTATACGTTGATAAATATCATTTGCCAATGTAAGTTGAGAAACTGCTACCTTAAGATTGCCAGTTGCAGCATATATTGCTCCTATATTACTATGAGCCAATGCTTGTCCATCAAGATCATTATTTTTTATGGCTATTGCCAATAATTCCAATGCTTGTTCCAGTTTCGTTGGTCTTGGATAGTTACCACTGATATCATAAACAGAGAGCTTGTTATGATCCACTCCGGGAAAGTCTTTTGAAGGACTGGGTTCATCTTTAGGACTCAGGTTATCTTTTAAATCTTTACC
>NZ_JAMZMM010000078.1:8941-19722 GCF_024178385.1 Limnofasciculus baicalensis BBK-W-15
TCTTGATTATCAGATGGTCCCTTTTTAGGAGGCTGTTCGTGAGAATCTCCTTTTGAAGGACTGGGTTCATCTTTAGGACTCAGGTTATCTTTTAAATCTTTACCATCTTGATTATCAGATGGTCCCTTTTTAGGAGGCTGTTCGTGAGAATCTCCTTTTGGAGGACTGGGTTCATCTTTAGGACTCAGGTTAGTGTTTCCCTGTTTACCATCTTTATCAAGTGGTATTGTTTGAGAAGCTACTTCGGTAGATTCTCCAATACCCAGGATATCTTTTACATAAGTACTAGCTGCAAATATAATAGAAGCTAAACTCACAATTAATAGTGAAATAAATAATCTGGGGTACATCATAATCAACACTCTTTATTTTTTAAGCTTTGATTGCGCTACCTTGCGCCATTCACTTTCATCTGGATGATGAGGGTCGCTAAATTTCAGACAACTTTGCCACTGAATTTCTGCCTCGATATTGGACTCTTTTTCTAGTACTTGTGCAAGTAAGCAGTAAGCCGAGCCTCGTTGACCATCTAGAGTTATTGCTTGGCGAAGATTTGCTTCTGCTTTGTTATATTGATTTAGATATAATTGCGCCCAGCCTAAATTCTTGAATAGAGTATATTTAGTTCCTAGATCTGTTTCCAATCCCAAACCTTCTTCAAGTAATCTGGCAGCTAGAGCATAATCGCCACGCTTGATTTTTAAATAGGCAAGGTTATTGTAGGCTGGAGGAAAATGTCCTTTTACAGCAGCTTCGTAGTTCGCCATAGCCAAATCAAAGTCTTCTAAATCCTCATAAACTAGTCCCCTAGTATAAAGAGCAGTAGGATAACCTGGCTTAATTATTAGTGCTAAATTAAAGTATGATAGAGCATCTTTAATTTGATGGGCTTGTAACTTCTCCAAACCACGATTATTAAAAAAAATAGCTGACCAAGGCAGTACTACGATAAAGAGTATCCCCAACATCATACTGAAGCTCATAGTAGCAAACCCAAAACGAACAATTTGTTTGGCTTTCCTTTGAGCTTTGACTAATATTTGGTTAGATTGTTCCGCTGCTTCTTTTTGTTTTCGTTCCGTCTCTAATTCAATTTGAATACTCAGCTTTTCCAGTGTTTTGCGATCGCGCACCTCCACACTCAACCGAATAAATTCCCCATCCTCTGGACTCAAATCAGCCTGACGTTCATCCAGCCAAACTTCCGCTGCACTAAGAAGAGAACCCGTTAACAAATCCTCTTCATTCTGTTCGTTTCGCTGCCACCTACGCCTCCTAGAGCGTAATTCCTCTTGCCAGATGCGAAAAGAGCGATCGCTCTTGATCCAATCCCGTAACTGCTTCCACTCCCGCAGTAGCGCCTCATGGACAATCTCGACAGTGTCCTCTTGCGTTTCCTCATTCCTTCCCGTCACCACCAGTCGCGCTGACGATCCTGCTAAATGAGTTACGAGTTCCCAGTTATCTCCGCCCATCTCCCCACGAGTCGCCACCCGTCGGGTATCTTCCGTTCCTTCCCCCGGATGCACCAACTGTAAAAAGATCCGTTGTGCTTGCTGCTGCTGCGTCTCATTCAACTTTGCATAAACAGTTTCGGCATGGTTTGCCAGTGCCTTCGCCACCCCACCAATTTCTGCATAAGCTTGATGGGTTAATGTTCTCTGACGCTGCTTTTTCCAAAGTTGGGTGAGGGCAAATTCTAGTAGAGGTAGATTTCCCGGTTCCTGCTTCACATCTTCTAAGAGTTTTTCGGTGAGTTTTTCCTCTAATTCCACTTCCATCAATTGAGCAGGGCGTTCAATTGCTTCCCGCAATTCTTCCCCATTCATGGAACCTAATTTTAAATCTGCACTCTGCAACGCATCCGCCAGGGGACGGGAACTATATGCTTGTCCGCAAAAGTCAGCCCGAAGCGTCAAAACCACCTTAAGTCCGAGACTATCGTTGATTCCGGCTAGGAGAACATCAATAAAGCGATCGCGCTCTTCCTCCGCACAAACCGTATAGAGTTCCTCAAACTGATCCACCACTAACAGCAACTGTTTGCCGGGATGTTCCTGAATAATTTCTGACACAACATAAGCAAATCCATGCTGTCTAATCGTGTCAGCTAAATTAATCGCTTTATCAATGCGATCGCTCTTACTAAGTTCGGGTTCCAATTGATGTACAAATGCAGCAGCTAGTCGATTAAAAGGCTGTTTTTCAGGACGAAAATATTCAATCAACCAGCTTCCCTCTTGTCGCAAATGAGGTAGCAACCCAGCAAATACTAGTGAAGATTTCCCACTCCCGGAAGCACCAACTACTGCTACCAGAGGCTTAGTTTTTACCGCTTGCACTAGATCGTTAATAAATGTCGAGCGTCCAAAGAAAAACTTGGCATCTTCTTCCTGAAAAGCGAACAATTCCTGATAAGGACAGGCTAGAATTAAAGCCATGTCATCTGGCTTTTCTAGCTCCAAACGTTCTTGTAACCGCTGAAGTCCATCCTCCTGTTGTGCCAAGTACCCAATCAAATCGACTACTTTCTGACTGAGTGTTACTCCACTCCATCGGATGTGAGACTTATCCACTTTCAGCCGCAGGAGTAACTCCTCAAATTGGCTTTCATTCTTCTTTTTTAATTGGTCAAATAGTTCATTTTGATCGACCATTGTACTACCCCTTGAGATGGGGAACAACTTCGTAGATAACCCGGATTAATCCAGCCAGAGATGCTCCTTCCTTTTGCTGTCCATACCGGATCACTTCAATCGCTCTTTGAGCTTGTGGCGTGCTGCTAGATAAGTAAGCTGGATCTACACCATATTTGAAAACAACATTATCAAACTGAGATGGTAGTAATCCTTTCAGGAAATCTAGTGCCCGTTCTTTCGGCTCAATCTGAGGTAAAACCTCTGTTTTAGGTAAATTAGTGAGAGCAGAAATATCCTGTTTTTTCTTCAGTATCGGAGTCTCATCTTCATTCAATCCAATAAGCTGAGTGCAAGCCAAATCAAAGGCAAATTCAACAGTTTCCCCAGCCCCCAGCACATCATAAAACGCCACAGCAAAGTTAATTGCAGCTTTATCTCCAATCGATTTATTCATCCCAATGACAAATGGAATGTACTGATGAATTGCTTCCGCTTGTACTTCTGAGTAGCAAGCATTCAGGAGAACACATTCTACTCCCTTGCTGGCAAACAATTTAAACATACCTGCCACTTGTTTGGTTGACAAGAACTGCACTTTTCCAGTCTCATCCTCCAGGACAATACCGCCTTCCCCACCACCATGTCCAGAGAAATGAATAATCTGAGGCTGAATATCGAGGATATAGCGATAAAAGTCCCGCGATCGCACCGCCCATTTAGATATCAGTTCAAACCGATCTCGATGACGCGATCGCCGCAACCCTTCATCAATCTCTCGCACCTCCTCATCCAGGCGCAATTGATCGGTATTCTTAGGATTAGCTGCAAGAAGTAGAATTTTTTTCACAGTGCTATCACCTCTCAACAGGGATTATTTGTCGTCAATGTCTATCTAATACCGAGTTGCTCTCAAAGATAGTAGATATTAATCGATTCCACTCCATACCACTAAAATCAGGAAATTGAGTAAAATTTCTACACAATTTTGTCCTGCCCATTACCCGTTACCCATTCCCTAGTCCCCACTACCCATTTCATGTTCTACTCTTTAAGTTGACAATTCCATCAAAATCTAATTTTTACTGAGATCGAGATGGAGAACTTACTGAGTTCTTGCTGACTTACAACTGATTTGGTAAAATCTATTCGTTAGTTGAAGAAGATTAGTCCTCAGATTCGACTTCTTCAGGCACAATCAGCTTTCTAATAGTTTCAGTTTCCTCAGTGGTATTAGCAGAAATATCCTCTGTGGAAATATCTCGATCTGTTACACCAGGGGAACGGGGGTCATCAGACTTCGCTGGAATGTCTGTTACATCCGGTACAATTAGTTTTCTAATGACCTCAACTTCCCGATCTGGCTTTTTAGCTGCGATGCCTGGGTTGGGGGAAGCGATCCCATCTCTATCTGTCACGCCAGGAGACCGAGTGTCATCAGGTTGCTTAGATTCAGAGTTCTCTATATTCATAAAAATTCTCGGTTTGAGTAGCACTTGAGAGAAAAGTGACGCTAGACGCTAAGAGTTTATTTCTCTGTACCAATTTAACCCTCTAAGAATTAAACTCTTCAAACCCTTAGCATCTCGTTTTATTTCTTTGTATTACATAAAGCTTAGTTTAATTGGTACAGAGAAATAGCCGAGAATTTTTAATAAAAATTAACCTCTAAAATACTGACAACGAGTGACTCTGCCAGAAGCATAGCACCGAACTAATCGCTCTCCACAGCCCCCAGCGCCTTTAAAGTTGCCCTCTGAGCAGCCGTTAAACCAATCGCACCCCTAATATTCATACCCTCATAAGGTCGATCGGCCAATAACGTTCTCAAACACTCACCCGTTTCAACACTCCAGAACTTGATTGTCTCATCTCCACTACCACTAACTAAAGTTTCTCCATTGGCACTAAAAACAACTGACCATACTCCCTTCAGATGTCCCTGGAATGTCCTGATGTTCTTTCCTGTCTTGACATCCCAAAGCTTCACGGTTTCATCATCGCTAGCACTAGCCAAAGTCTGACCATCTGGACTGAATACCACAGCTCTAACGCGGTGAGTGTGTCCTGCAAACGTTTGCAAGCATTCCCCCGTGCGAAGATCCCACAGCTTGATAGTATCCCCACTGCCACTGACAATCCTACTACCACAAGGACTAAAAGCAACCGATAGAACCCAATCCCGATGACCTGGAAACATGTGCAGACAAATCCCTGTATTCACCTCCCAAAGCTTTACGGTTTGGTCATCACTACCACTCACTAGAGTAGTTCCATCCGGACTAAACGCCACAGACTTAACCCGATGAATATGTCCCTCAAAGGTTTGCAAACATTCCCCCGTTTGCCAATCCCACAGCTTCACTGTACCATCCCGACTGCCACTGACTAGTATTTGTCCATCTGGACTAAAGCGGAGGGATTGCACCCAACTCCTGTGTCCCAAAATTGTCCTCAAACATTCTCCCGTATCGCCATCCCAAATTTTGATGCTGCAATCGTCACTTCCACTTGCCAAGATTTGACTCTCATTATTTTTCGGTGCAAAAGTGACAGATGAGACAATGTTAGTATGTCCCTGGAATGTTTTAATGCACTCTCCCGTCGCCACATCCCACAACCTTACCTGCTGGTCTCTACCGCTACTAGCTAATAATTGCCCATCAGAATTCAATGCCACAGATAAAACCGAATTACTGTAACCTTCTAGTGTTCTCAAACACTGCCCCGTGCGAACATCCCAGAGTTTCACCGTCTGATTCTCACTGGCACTCAATAAAGTACTACCATTAGGACTGAAGAGTACCAACCAAACGCGATCTGCGCTTTGCTCTTTACTCGCTTCGCGATCGCGATGACCCTGCAATGTCTGAAGACATTCTCCCGTCAAAGCATCCCAAATCTTAACTGTCCCATCCTCACTGCCCGTTGCTAAAATTTCACGATCGGGATGATTGACATCACTTCTCCAATGTGCATAGGCAAGTGCCCACACATAACTGTTGTAGTCTGGTAATGTGCCAATACATGCTCCATTAGTGATATCCCAAAACTTCACCATTTTGCCATCGCTTCCCGTTGCTAATGTCCCTCCATCAGGACTTAGTGCCACCGAAAGTACCCAGTTAATGTGAGTTTCTATAATTCGCAGACATTCACCCATAACGACTTGCCATAGTCTCACAGTCTGGTCTTCACCGCTACTAATCAAAGTTTGTCCGTCTGGCGTGAAGATGACAGATAGTAAATGATTAGTATGCCCTGTCAACACCTTAAGGCATTGCCCAGTTTTAACATCCCAAAGCCTCACAGTTTGGTCATTACTGCCACTGGCTAAAATTTGTCCGTCTGGGCTAAAAGCAACTGATTGCACACAACCAGTATGACCTCGTAGTGTCTTGAGGCACTGCCCCGTATTAACATCCCAAAGCCTCACAGTTTCGTCATTACTGCCACTAGCTAAAATTTGTCCCTCTGGACTAAAAGCAACCGAATGGACCCAACTGAGATGTCCCTTATAAGACAATAATTGTCGGCTATTTGCAACTTGCCATAGCCAAATTTCGTTATCAATTCCTGTCGCCAACAGCTTTCCGTCTGAATTAAAAGCGGCTGATAAAATACCTCCCAAAATTTGGGTGAAAACTGATTTTGCCAAATCTGAATTAGCAAAATTGACCCGATGCAAATTCACGCCCTGAAGGTAAGCTTGCCAAACAGTTAGGTAAGAGAAATCAGAGCCACTGGGGTCTATCTGAAGCTGCCAAAAAAGATTGAGAATATTGCCCGCAGCATATCCTGGTTTTTGAGGTGAATGGGATATTTCTAGAGAACCAGGCGTTAATCCAGCCTGTAGAGATGACATTCGTAACTTAGACAAAATCTGATTCAGACAATTTTTGATACTTTCTTTATTGCCAAAAAGAGCCATCAATTTATCTGCAATTGGTTGGATAATGATGCGAATTTGAGCATTCCGCAGGTAATCTTTTGCCTGAGCCTTCATCATCGCGTAGCGGTCAAAGAACATAATCTCGACCCGACTAATCTCTTGACACACCTCCTCAATCAATCGTTCAGTGACATACTCCATAATCACTGGCTGTTGAGTAAAGTTGACTGAGGGCTTCTGTGTTAGCGTAGATGTAGCTTTTTCAATTAGAGAGCGCAATTGGAGAGATTCTAACGCTTCTAGTAGCGATCTGACTGAAATAGCCGGAATGATATCGTCTTGTAATTCTGAAAGTGAAACCCACTCTCGATTGATAGCTAGCCAAAACATCGTCTGCTTTTCTATTTCTGACAGTCGCTCAAATTGTTGGTCTAGTAAGTTAGAGATATCACCAAAAACGACAGTACCCTGCTCTAAGAATTGAGCAATATCGCCATCAAATAGTTCTTGAATCGTCGTCGCTACCATCTTCAGCGCCAGTGGATTACCTCCATACTGCTTCACTAATGCTTGTCCTTCATCTGCGGATAATGTAAAGCCCTTCTCCTTGAAGATTTCCTGAACATTTTCTTGCGCTAAACCACTTAACCGCAAGGAGTGGAGGGGAAAATGTTCCCCTTCTTGATAGCTAATTCCTCTTGGTTTTTCTCGCGTCGTTAATACTAGACAGCTTTGATGACGGGTTTCTGCGATACAGCTTAGGAGTTGCCCATATCCCTCATATCCCTCCCGATAGGCTCCAGCACGCCCATCACTGCATAAGATAGATTCTGCATTATCAAGTATAAGTAAACAGCGCGAGGTTCGTAGGTGTTCCAGCAAGCGAGAGATTTTCCCGTCAATTGTCTCTGGTAAGTCTGTTTCCCGCTGATTAGAGAGGAAACGAATCGCATCTGCTAAAAATTCTTGAATAGGAGGCGCATTGCGGAGACTGCGCCAAATCAGATATTCAAACTCATCTTGAATTTGTTCTGCTAGCTTCACCGCTAAGGTAGTTTTACCAATCCCGCCCATACCAATGACGCTAATCAAGCGGCAACGCTCGTCCACAACCCATTGTTCTAGGGTAGCAAGTTCCTCAGTCCGTCCATAGAACGCAGTAACATCGGGGGCTTCTCCCCAATCTTGACGACAGTGGGCGCTCGCGCTTGGCGCGGTGGCGAAGTCAATTGCTTCTACGTTCCCACCCGGCGGAAAGTCTTTTGGGTTACGGGTATAGGTGGCGCGATCGGATTTCACAGATACGGGTTGGGATGGAACGACATTCCCTAAGTCAGCGATTTCTTGCCATTCCAGCCCCAATTTCCCACAGATTTCCACAAAAGTCGCATAATCAACAGTTTTTCCGATGAGGAACCTGCTGACAGTGGATAAAGCGAGTCCTAAATCTTCAGCCAAAGCTCTTTGGCTGTGAAAGCCATTGCGCTGGAGGGCTAATTTAGCTTGCTTAATGCAGTCGCTGTGAACTTTGAGCGAGCGTGACATAGCCTATTCCCCGAAAGCTATACAGATTTTAACAGAGTTAGTCAGTTGAAGGTCGGGAAGAAGTCAGTACGTTCTCAGTCTCGATCTCGGTCAGGTGTACGTTTTGATTGATTTGTAGAGACGAGAAGTCCGATATGGGTTCTCGATCGAACGTAAGAAGTCAAGTTGGTTAACGACGCCTAGCCGAGCAAGCTAAGGATTCACAACTCGGCGAAGCGGCTTTCTACCAAGCCGTAAAACTATCACCTCAGAAATAGCTGAGGAAAGGAAGAAAAAGTCATGCCCCAAATCCAGAATGCAAAACTCGCCATCAACCATATAAAAGAAAAGTCATTGTCAGAGTGTACTGTGGCTTGCCGAATACACTTTTTCCCAGATGAGCTAGCGCTCATCAAAGAACTTCCCCAGATGAAATTTAAGTTGAAGTGCGAACTCTGGGGTTCGGAAGATGGTGAATTTCTTAAAGGAAAAGATGACAAGCTTTGGGTATTTGAAAGCGTCTTACCTTTCCCAGATTCGACGCCGACCGAATATGAAAGCGCTCGATTCTTCGTGGTTTTAGGTGACGATAAGTTAAATGAGGACACAGGTTTTAAGCCACAGGATGAGATTTATAGCAAGCTCATTCTTACTCATAAGCTGTTCCCCAAAGTTGTGCGGAAAACTAACGTTGTTAAAGACTACTTTTGATGAGTAGCCTGAATCAGGCAAGCTATCAGTAGTTTGCCTGAGAGGTCATCGCAAATAAAATTAGGTGCATCTATCAGTTTTCTACATTGAAGCTCCAAAGCTGACCCTTCTATCAAAGTGCATAAGCCTAAAAACGCAAGCCCAATAAGTCAATCAAAAGGTTCACGAGTTAAGGCTATCGCTCAAATGCATAATCCCAAAAACTCAACCCAAATAAGGAGATTACAGAGTTACAGGTTAAAGCAGTGCAAAGAAAACAAAAAAAAATTCTGCGGCTGTTCTTGGAATGCCTTCCTTACTAAGGTTAACTGCTTCTTTCCACACAAAGATTAGACCTTGCTAGGAAGTTAACCCAAGGGTTCACAAGCTAAGGCTGAAACAGAGGTGGAAGTCAAGTTAAGAAGGCAACCTCTAGTACGAAGCGAACTGACTTAACTCTTGTCTGAAGTTCTACAACAATTCTCAAACTAACAAACCTGAGTTCGACGTAAGAGCCAGAAGCGGAAAGCCAGTAAACAAGAGCTTTACAGCATTTTGTGGACTCTGCAATAATTGTCAACGATCGCGCGATCGCGGTTCCGATACATTCCTATTTCCGGCACGTCTGCCAGGAGTGAAGGCGGTGTCGGCGGCTGACCCCGATGGAGTGCCGCTTGAGTGGTGTTGTCAGGTACCGCAAGTTGATTGCTACGCCCCTGGTCAGGATGTCTGGTCTATTGGGCTAGAGGGAGCCAGTACTGTAAGCGGGTCATCGCTGGCTACTGTGCTGGTAGGTGGGGTCGCAGCTCTACACCAGGATCAGAAGCACCGTCTTCGGGAAGTAGGTTGAGTTTCGTTGCTTCAAGCCAACCTACTCTAACTCCAAAACCAGAATAATCTATCAGTTATTTGATAAAAGTACTAGACGGCAAACTACTGTGAGAGTTGAGGGTGCAGAATGTGAGTTATAAATCAGCAATTAGCCATTAGCCCTCTGATAAATTTTGCGATATTTATCTAAGACAGAATCAATCGCTTTAACCCGTCTTAATTGATCCCCGTACACGCATTCCCATTCCGTTACAGGACGATTTTCCCTAGCACAGATACCAATAAGCCCTGTGGCTTTATTCTGACCATTTTGTAAGTCCATTTGACCGTTAGTATTGAGGTAAAAAGATTCAGTCCTTGCCCAAGCCAGGGCTTCAATGCCAGTCATTCCTCCCCGTTTTGCCATAACTAAAGCTTGGGGAAAATAGCGAGAGTGAATTGGGCTAGCTTGATTGTACAAATCTGCTGTATTAAGTACAGCTTCTAAGTCGGTGTTGGGATCGATCCCAGCGGCATTGAGATCCATTAGTTGTGTAGGGAGTTGAGCAATAGCTCGCTGCAAGCACCATTGCTCTGCTGAAGCAATATTTCCTTTACTCCTTCCTTGATCGCTACATGGTCCATAATTAGTTACTACCTCACCCCAAGATAAGTTTCCAGGATCGGTATGTCCGAAGTAAAGTGGAGTGGATTGAACATAAAGAGTACCGTTAGAAACTACCAGTCGATAATTTCCCTCTGCGACACCAATTGCTACCATGCCTAAAGATGTGGGAGTGCTAAAGAGAGAGGAATAAAAACTCAAACTTTGCTGAAGGTTAAAAGGAGGAGCCTGAATTACTTTATTACTCTCTTTTTGTCGTACTGTTTGGCGTTGAATTACGGGTAAGGGGGGTGGGATAACTGCTTTGCTTACAAGTTGGATATTCTCTGAATTAATCGCAGGAGTTTTTGTAGCATTATTATTATTGTGATGTAAGGAGGGGAAGAATAAGGCAGCAGTACAGCCGATTCCCGCCAATCCTAGGAATGTCACTCGCGATAACCAAATCAAATCAAACATGAATTAAGAGGTAAGGGGGTAGGGAGCATCCTACTTTGGCAAAGATACTTGTTTTTGCCCCCCTTTTCACCCCCCCCAGCCCCCCTTGTGAAAGGGGGGAGCAAGAATACAACCTGCATTTCTTCCTTTCTCGGGATGCTCCCAG
>NZ_JAMZMM010000007.1 GCF_024178385.1 Limnofasciculus baicalensis BBK-W-15
GGGGGTGAAAAGGGGGGCAAAAAATGAGTATCTTTGCCTTCATTGGGATGCTCCCGACACCTATCCGACAAAAAACAACAAATAACCAACAACCAACAACAACAACCAACAACAAATAACAAACAACTAATAACAAATCTATGGAAAAACAGCGTGGAGTATTAGCCTTAATTCTAGTACTATTGATTGCAGCGATCGTGGTATTGGTAACGATTCCTATTCGCTTGGGATTGGACTTGCAGGGAGGAGCGCAACTGACAATTCAGGTAAAAACTACTGACGAAATTAAAAAAATCACATCAAAAGAACTAGAAGCTGTCCTCAGTGTAGTTGAAGGTAGGGTAAACGGATTGGGTGTATCTGAACCCGTAGTGCAAACAGTAGGTTCAGATCAAATCTTAGTCCAACTTCCTGGTGTAAACGATCCGAAAGAAGCAGAAAGGGTATTAGGTGGTACGGCGCAACTAGAGTTTCGCAAGCAAGCACCAGGCTCGGAAGCTCAGTTGAGAATCGAACAGCAGGTTAGGGCAGATTTACTGCAAAAGCAAGAAGAATTGAGGAAGAATAATGACGAAAATGCGATCGCAGAAAATCAAGCTGCGATTGCCAGAAGTAATGATGCGATTGTTAAACTATTTGAAGAGGCTAATCTGACTGGAAAAAACCTTAAAGATGCAAACTATGGTCCCAATAGTCAAACTAATAATAGTTGGGAAGTTAGTATCCGCTTTGATACTGCTGGTGGAGAAGCATTTGCTCAACTTACCAAAGACTTAGCTGGCACTGGCAGGAGTATTGGTATTTTCCTTGATAATGCCCTAGTTAGCGCTCCCGTTGTTGGACCAGAATTTGCCCAAACTGGTATCTCTGGCGGTAGTGCTGTAATTACAGGTAATTTTGATGCCCAATCCTCAAAAGAATTAGCTGTACAGCTACGGGGTGGTGCTTTACCTGTGCCTGTAGAAATAGTCGAAAATCGCACCGTAGGTGCAACTCTTGGAAGAGATAGCATTCAGCGGAGTATCTATGCCGGGATTGGCGGTCTAACATTAGTGCTAATCTTTATGGGTGTTTATTATCGCGTACCTGGTTTAATTGCGGATGTTTCTCTAATTATTTATTCCATACTAACACTGGGCACATTTTCTCTGTTGGGTGTGACTTTAACCTTGCCAGGAATTGCAGGATTTATCCTCAGTATTGGGATGGCTGTTGATGCTAATGTCCTGATTTTTGAACGGACACGAGAAGAAATTAGAGCTGGAAAAACATTGTATCGCTCAGTTGAGTCTGGTTTTTATCGGGCATTTTCCAGTATTTTAGATGGTAACGTGACAACTGTCATTGCTTGTGCTGCACTTTTTTGGTTGGGTTCAGGTTTAGTCAAGGGCTTTGCTCTAACTCTGGGCTTGGGAGTAATGGTGAGTATGTTTACTGCTCTCACCTGCAGTCGTACCTTCATGCTTGTACTGGTTTTGGGATTTCCCAGATTGCGGCAGAAACCAGAATTATTCGTACCTAACCCACCTGTGTCATAGTAATTGTTATTGGTTATTTGTTATTTGTTGTTGGTTATTTGTTATTTGTAAATAGCCTAAAACCAACAATCAATAACTAACAACTAACAACTAACAACCAACAACTAACAACCAACAACCAATAACTAAATGAAACTAAATGTAATCAAACAGCGCTCGCTTTGGTGGACTATTTCTAGTTCTATTATCCTGACAGGAATCATCAGTATGGTGATTTCTACTGCTACCCTGGGTTCTCCTTTACGTCTGGGTTTAGACTTTGTTGGCGGTACGCGGCTGCAATTTGCTCTCGATTGTTCCCAGCCGGGAAACTGCGACAAACCTATCGATATCGAAGTAGTTAGGAATGTAATGGATGCTCAGGGATTGGCTAATAGTAGCATCCAACCTTTGGGAGAAAAACGACAAGCTCTGACGATTAGAACGAAAACATTAGATGAAGCAAATCGTACCAAACTACAAACAGCTCTTACTGATAAAATTGGTGCATTTGATCAGAAATCAATCCAAATCGATACAGTTGGGCCTACCTTGGGTAAGCAGTTATTTCAATCTGGAATGCTGGCAGTTATTCTCTCATTTCTTGGAATTCTGGGCTACCTAACCTTCCGCTTTCAGTTCGACTATGCCTTTTTCGCCTTTGTCGCCCTATTCCACGATGTTTTAATTACTGCTGGCATGTTCTCTATTTTAGGATTGGTGCTAGGTGCAGAAATTGATAGTCTATTTGTTGTCGGCATCTTGACAATTATCGGCTTTTCTGTTAATGATACGGTAGTAATTTATGACCGAGTACGAGAAGTAATTAAAGACCATCCAGGAATGCACATTGACCAAGTTGTCGATGATGCAGTGAATCAAACGTTAACCCGTTCCCTCAATACAACCTTAACCGTATTATTGACTTTGTTTTCGATATTCCTATTTGGCGGTGAAACCTTAAAATACTTTGCACTATGCTTAATTATTGGCTTTACAGCAGGTGCTTATTCCAGTATTTTCATCGCTAGTACTCTCTTAGCCTGGTGGAGAGAGAGGAGTGGAAATGCTCAAGTTATTACCGCGACAGATGTCCCCATGTCTGATGAGGTTTAATGGTTGTTAATCATTGGTGATTGGTCATTTGTTCAGAATCAATGACCAATCACCAATGATATAATTTCCACTTACATGAGAATTAAGTGACATTTTGCCCAAAAAACCTCTGCGTACCTCCGCGTTACCCTCTGCGCCCTCTGCGTTAAAAAAAAGATATTATTCCAATGCCAACGGATTTGATATAACCAATAACTAATAACCAATAACCACCATGGAGGAATCAGAAACACCAAATCCTGAATCAACAGAGTTAGAAATTGACTCTAACTTCAAAGCTAAAGTGCAACGATTACATCAGCTAACAGTCTATGGTAGGTGGTTAGTGGTGACGATCCTCTGGCTAACCATTGCGCCATTAAGTTTGTGGGGGTGGCGTTATGAAATTTCACTGTTGCGATCGCATTTTACCTGGTCAGCCGTCCGATATGGTATTATTTTCAACCGTCTGCCCTTTTTAGGTTTCTCTCTCTGTGTTGGCGTGACTGCTGCTGTTTTAGTCTGGCATAGTCGCAATATTTTATGGGGAATGCCACTGGAGGAAAAGAAGCGTCTTGAACAACAAGTCCATCGAATATGTCAGCAAGGGAAAAGTCATCCTTTATGGAAGTGGGTTTGTTATGTAAGAGGAAGTTAGGCAAAAGAGAGATTAGCGCTAATTCTCCTAACAGCCTATTTAAGTTCTTTCAAAAGCCGCAATGATGCGTTGAATTTCGGCAACTTCTATGTTGTTTTGTTCAGATGTGACTCGAATTTCAATTACAGGTAAATCAGTCAACTTCAATCCCCTCCCAGAGTTCAGAAAGTGGTAAAGTGTTCCCAGTTAAGGCTTGTTGCCAAGAGGTGCGAAAACTTTCTACTGAGAAACCTTCGTCGTCAGTTGTATCTGTGGCTTCTTTGAGTAAAACAATTATACGAACTTCTGAAGCATTTGTCAGAAGCTTCAAGTATTCTGGTAGTTCGATTTTCCCGTCTGAACTAATGTGGGTAGAAAATTCGTAGGCTTTCATTTTTGTATCCCGATTATTGATTCAAGGATAACAAATATTGACCCTCCGTTAGCATCTCTCTTTTAAATCGACATTAATAAGACTTACGCAAGCTCTCCATCTGTAGGGTGCGTTAGCGAAAGCGTAACGCACCAAAACCATCATATATAATATGAGTGCGTAAGTCCTGATTAAATTAATTACAATATAATGTCACTCCCTACTAGTAATACGGGTGCGTTAGCTACGCATAACGCACCCTACGGATAGAGTCTTCATCTGTCAAGATTCAAGATTCATCCTTCATCCTTCACACTTCATCCTTTAACTGAATCCCTCTAATTGCATAATCTAATAACTCTATCGGATGTATCAAGGGAATTTCTTTACCCTGTAACCCCAAATGTTTCTTAATTTGTAACGAACAACCCGGATTCGATGATGCAATTAATTCTGCACCAGTATTGAGCAAATTTGTCACCTTTTGCTCACCCAACTCATCTGCTATATCTGGTTGCAGCATATTGTAAACCCCCGCACTTCCACAACATAATGCAGCATCGATTGGTTCCCTTAATGTTACGTTAGGAATTTGCTGTAAAAGTTGTCGCGGTTGTACAGAAATCCTTTGTCCGTGGATGAGGTGACAAGCATCTTGATACACAATTGTCAAGGGTTTATCTGTTATTGGATAAAGCTTTGTTGTTAGTCCAATTCCTGCCAAAAATTCTTGTACATCTTTCACCTTACTGGCAAATTCTTTTGCCTTTTCCCGATATTCAGCATCATCTTCTAGAATATGTCCATATTCTTTTAGAGTATGACCGCAACCTGCGGCATTAATAATTATAGCATCCACATCTGTTCCGGCAAAACTATCAATCATTTGCCTTGCCAAAGCTTGGGCTTGTGCTGTTTCTCCCTGATGCTCCGGTAATGCGGCACAACAACCCTGAGTTTTCGGCACTACTACTTCACAACCATTCGCTGTTAAAACCCGCATCGTCGCCTGGTTTACCGAGGAGAAAAATAATCTCTGTACGCAGCCTAAAATCATGCCTACCCGATAGCGTTTTTTCCCTTTTGCAGGAGTAACATCTAGGAAATTATCCTGGAAAGAATTTAGGGTGATTTGGGGTAAAACTGACTCCATTGCATCTAACTGAGTAGATACTTTTGGCAATAATTTGGTAGCACGAACCAATTTCTGTAAGCCTAATTTCTGATAGAAATATAGAGGAATAAACAAAAGACGCAAACGTTCCGGATAAGGAAATAAATTAAAAATTAACCAGCGAATTCTCTGCTCTTCCGGAGTACGGGGTTGATTTCGTTGTACTTGATGACGGGTTGCTGAAATTAACTTATCATACTGGACTCCAGAGGGACAAGTACTAACACAAGCAAGACAGCCCAAACAGGAGTCAAAATGTTGAATTGTTGCCTCAGAAAAAGATGCTTCACTTTTATTAATCCCATTCATCAAATAAATACGACCCCTGGGAGAATCCATCTCTTTGCCAATTACCCGATAACTGGGGCAGGTGGAAAGGCAAAACCCGCAGTGAACGCAAGCATCTATTAATTCTTGTTTGGGGGGTTTCTGAGAATCAAATCCCCGGATTGGGGCTTGATCTTCTAGTTCTTCTCTATCAGTAATTGATGTTTGGCTACTCTTTTTAAATGCGCCAATAAATGGCAATTTTAGATTGGATATAAAAGATGAATTAGGCATGTTAATTGTTAGTTGTTTTTTTTATTTATCTTTGTTGTTCTCCCACATTTATCATCCCAGACAAACCTCTCAGGACTTAAAATCTTTCTGGGATCGAATCTCATTTTAATTTCACGCATAATATTAGCACCCTTACCACTATATCCCCAAACACCTTCATAGTTTTTCAGAGCAATTGGTGCTTCTAAAAGAGTCAAAAAGCCACGTTGAGCTTGACAATAGCGACGAAAATACTGGATCATTTCCGGTGTAATTATTTCTGGATCAATTCGCAATTTACCTAACCCACTTCCAGCATGGATATACGCTAATCCTCCGCCAAGAGTTAGCTCGTCAAAATAAATCAGACTTTCAACAGCGGTTGAAGGTAATACCCCCATTTTGCAATTAATTTCTGGTGGTATGTGGGGTTCCCAGATTTCTTTTGGTAATGATTTCCATAGATTTGCATCTTCGCTATCGCTATAGAAATTACCTTTTAACCTCAGCTCCTTTCCTACTTCTAGTAATCTAGACGATTGTTGTTGGACACTTTCAGACAGGCTTTGAAAGCGTACCATTAAACCCATCCCCTCGCCCAAACTCAGTTTAGTTACCAATCCTGTAGATAGCAAATCTGCCGCAGTGGGGGTGAGAGCCGAAGCGAGTAAAGTTTTCGCAGCAGACGCGATCGCATTTGTTGTCCCTGTCAATACTACTGTTCCCGATCCTTCCTGTACCGGATATAATCGGAAGGTCACTTCTGTAATAATTCCCAAAGTCCCGTAGGAACCTGTAAAGAGTTTCATTAGGTCATAACCTGCCACATTTTTCACCACTCTTCCGCCAGCTTTGGCAATTTTGCCATCACTCCGCACAAAGGAAATCCCCAATAACATATCTCGGATTCCGCCATAACGGTGACGCAAAGAACCACTATCGGCGGTGGCAACAATTCCCCCCAAAGTAGCATCGTAATCGTGGACGGGTTCAATTGGTAAAAATTGTCCAGTTTTGAGGAGAATCTCTTGCAAATGGGCAAATTTAGTACCAGCTTGTGCTGTAACTGTCAAGTCACCCACCGCATGATCTATAATTTGGTTTAAACGCCCAGTACTGACAACCAAGTCAGTGGGTTTACCCACAGCCCCCCAACCTAGTTTGCTACCACTACCACAGGGAAGAACACTCCATCGATGAGCGAAAGCGCACTTCATCACCTCTGTCAATTCGGTAACGCTATTGGGGTAAACGATATATTTTGGACACAGCTCTATCTCATTTGGTCTAGAAATCCGTTCCTGCCAGTCTGATGTTAAATTATCCCAATGGCAGATACCGGAATCACCAACAATTGGGATGAGTTTTTCGGCGATTTCATTCATTAATTTGTGGTTGTTGGTTTTTGGTTATTGGTTATTTGTTTTTGGTAACTGGCTCTGGAACCACTTGTTCGTCAAATATAACAGGCAAGATGCCCGTTCTACAACAAACAACAAACAACTAATAACAAATAACTAAATCAAACGAGGACGAACTCCATAATGTCGGTAATGGAAGTAATCCTGCAAAATTATATCATGATCGAAGCAAAGGCTTGCTGGTATATCCCAATGGTGAAAAATGCCCAAATTTTTAGCATCGTCAGCCGCTTGAGGTTCTCCCTTCCCTATGGCGAGAAATACTATACTGATTGTATGCTGCCGGGGATCGCGGTCGGGGTGAGAATAAACATGGAATTGTTCGATTAGTTCAACTTGTAAACTAATCTCCTCTTGGGCTTCTCGTACAGCAGCCGTTTCCACTGATTCACCGTAATCGACAAAGCCACCAGGAATTGCCCAACCAAGGGGGGGGTTTTTACGTTCGATTAAAATAATTGGTCGATGGGGACGATCGACTAATTCAACAATGATATCAACAGTAGGAACGGGATTTCGGTAAGTCACGAGTTAATAGATTTAGGATTTTAGCTGTATTCATCTTGGATTCAAAGCCTTGCTTTTGACATCGACTAACTAACCATGCCTGATTTCAGAGATTGTGCCGTGCAATGATTGACATTATAACAACTCTGTGTATTTTTTCTCCCACCAAAATCTACATCCCCCAACCTGTCAAGCTTGGAGTGTGTTTTGTTACCCTGTGAAGACTTGATTTAGGTTATTCCCTCCAGACTCAACACTTGTGCTAATCTCGATAGGATTATCTTGCGAATTTTCTATCTATATGCACTTTCCCAGATCGAGTGGTATATTATTGCACCCCACTTCCTTTCCCAGTCGCTTTGGGATTGGGGATTTAGGCGGGGAAGCTTATAAATTTATTGACTTCTTGGCTCAAAGCAATCAGCAGTTTTGGCAAATTTTGCCACTAGGACCAACTGGATATGGGAATTCTCCTTATTCATGTTACTCGGCTATGGCAGGAAATCCACTGTTACTTAGCCCTGAGAAACTGCAAGATGAGGGATTGCTAACGGATGAAGATTTTGCCAATCTGCCAGATTTCTCCCTGGATAAGGTGGATTATGAGCGGGTAATTCAAACGAAAAGAGCCTTACTCCGGAAAGCTTGCGATCGCTTTAAAGCTAATATATCACCAGAGCGACAAGCTGAATTTACCAAATTCTGTGTCGCCAAAGCAAGTTGGCTAGATGACTATGCTTTGTTTATGGCACTCCACAGAAGCTTTGGGGATACAAGTTGGTATGAGTGGGAACCGGAAATTGCTCATTTCCAACCAGAGGCGGTGCAGGAGTGGCGGGAAAAGTTGAGTGATGAAATTTATTATCGTAAATTCTTGCAATTTGAGTTTTATCGTCAATGGTCTGCTCTAAAGCAGTATGCTAACGATCGCTATATCCAGATTATTGGCGATATTCCTATTTATGTTGCCCATAACAGTGCCGATGTCTGGGCGCACCGAGATATCTTTACTATTGATGAGGAGACGGGAGCCGCTGCACTGATGGCTGGGGTTCCCCCGGATTATTTCAGCCAAACAGGTCAATTGTGGGGCAATCCTGTCTATAAATGGGATAAGTTACAGGAAAATAATTATCAATGGTGGGTGGAGCGATTTCAGGCTACTTTCGAGTACGTTGATATCGTGCGGATTGACCATTTCCTCGGTTTTGAAGCCTATTGGCAGGTTGAGATGGGGGAAACTACTGCTATTAATGGACAATGGGTTAAAGGACCAGGAGCGGAATTTTTCCAGGCGATTAAGGAAGAGTTAGGAGATTTACCAATTATTGCTGAGGATTTGGGGTTAGTTACTCCAGCAGTATTGGCTCTTCGGGATAAATTTGAGTTTCCTGGGATGAAGATTTTACATTTTGCCTTTGGTGGTGATTCAGATAATCCTTATTTGCCCTTCAACATCGACCGCAATTGTGTCATTTATACCGGGACTCATGATAATAATACCACTGTAGGATGGTTTAATCAAATTCAAGACCATGAACGGGAGAATGCAATCCGTTACCTGGGTTGTATCGGTGAAGAAGGCATCCATTGGGCGTTGATTCGATTAGCCCTGAGTAGTATCGCGAATCTAGCAATTATCCCCCTTCAGGATATATTAGGCTTGGGCGAGGAAGCTCAAATGAATCGTCCTGGCATAGCTCAAGGTAACTGGGACTGGTATTACCGTTCCGGTGCTTTAACAGATGAATTGCGCGATCGCCTTAAAACTCTAACCCATATTTACGGTCGGAAGCCACATCGTTCTTAGTTATTGGTTATTGGTTGTTGGTTGTTGGTTTTAACTGGGATATTGCACCCTGCTCCAGAAGGCGGTTAAAACCGCATCTACACAAACTAAACCTGCCTCCGCAGGTTTCAACGGCGGTTAAAACCGCATCTACACAAACTAAACCTGCCTCCGCAGGTTTCAGTTTCAAAGCTACTGATTTGATCTTAGTCCGCGAAGGCGGACTTTGTTTGTGTAGCCGCGATTTCCAATCGCTTTGGCTTGTTGACATTGGTGTAAGTTATCCGTTTTAACAAATAACCAACAACAAATAACCAACAACTAAGAGCCAACAACTAAGAGCCAGGTTTCGCGGCAAAAGTTATTTCTTCAACTTTCCCGGGCGCTCCCATCTGCTTCGCTATTTGGTTATTAAATTCAACCAACACGCCTCCAGCATTGCCAGCACGAACCACTAATTTATCATCCGCTACCCAAGTACGCTGGGTTCCTTCTGGTAGGGTTCCTTCAAATACTGGTTTGCCATCTGCGACAATCCGAATCCAAGACGATGCCTTGAGGGTGACACCCACTTGCACTGGCTTGTTCCCAGGGCTGGAGGGCTTTCCAGGGTTGCTGGGTTTGAGTTCTATATTTAGTTGCGAGCTGAACTGTTTTGAATTATTTTGAATTTTTTGGGTTTGGTTTGAGGAGTCTTCAATTTTAATCACTTGTACGTTAGAACGACTCACCACATAAGATAAGCCATTAACAGAACCAATCACCAGAAAGATGTAGAGGAAGTAGAGATGAAAGGGTCGTAATTGAGCTACCCTAACATATTGCCAGGTTGGTCTGGTCACCTGTACATTCATCGCCACGGGAAAATCACTAGCAAAATCATTACCATTGAGTCCAATTGCTTCTGCAAAGCGCCGAACAAACCCTTGAATGTAAATGGGTTCAGGCAATTCATCCAGCCTACCTTCCTCAATTGCTCTCAAAAGCCGTGTCTGAATGCGAGTTTTTGCGGCAACTTCCTCTAAGCTGATAGACTTTTCAGTGCGGTGCTGATGAAGCCTATCGCCGACTTCTTTCAGCTTTTCAGCTAATTCCTGCGACAAATTGCGTTTATTCTCCTTCTTCATACACGGTACTCCTTGATATCTGCTGGCACTTTAACTGATGTTTGGTGGACTCGGTTTTGGAGGAAGCGAACTTCAAAAGATCTAAGATAACGGTAATGACCACTAGATAGTACCGCTTCTCCTGGTATTTGTAATAGAATTTGCCCGATTGCGGTGCGATGCAGATGAATCACTGGATAGCCTAGCAAATCAGCCACCCGACGAATTTGTCGATTTCTTCCTTCAGTCAACACGATTTCTAAAAGTGTTTGGTCTGGCTGTAACTTGAGTATCCTGACTCCGGCAGGTAAGGTTTTTTTGCCATCCAAGTCAACTCCCTGTCGCCAAGACTCAAGGGCTGGCTCAGGGGGATTACCCCGTACCCATACCTGATAAGTCTTGGGGATGTGATAGCGAGGATGTGTCAGCTCAAATGTTAGCGCCCCATCATTCGTGAGAATTAATGCACCTGTAGATTCTGCGTCGAGTCTGCCAACTGGATGTACACCCTGACTTTCTCTAAGGGCGCTCGGCAGTAGATCCAGAACTGTATTACGCTTATCTTGCATAGTATTACACTTAGGATCGTCACGGCAAGTAGAAATTACACCCCTTGGTTTATTTAGTAAAAGATAAATAAGGTGAGGACGATTACCGGATTGTAGAAGTTTACCGTTAACTTCGATCAAATCGGTATCGGGATTAGCTTTTTGTCCTAAATCTACCACATTACCATTGAGCCGAACCTGTCCTGCTAAGATCATTTTCTCAGCTTGACGGCGTGAGGCTATACCCCACTGCGAAAGAATTTTTTGTACTCTTTCCTCCATGGCTCGACTCCTGATGACTGACTCTTTCGTCTAGAGAAGGGCGGTGATTTATCCTACTATGCTGGAATTTCCCATATAGAGTAGGGGTTAAGCTAGGGGTAACCTTCCGCCATAACTCAAAGTAATACACCAGCGTACCGTACCGACATATCTAGACTATGTACAAATATTACAGGAATGGGGATAATTGCAAGTGGTTATTTCTTAAAGGGGAATAGGGAAGGAGGAACAGGCAAGAGGTTGAGCGACAGATTTTGATGACGGATGACTAGTAACTTACCAATACCAGCCTTGAAAATTAAAAAAAGTCATATTATTAGTTCGGTTATCTCACCAGCAGTACGGTTATGGCTGCGATCGCAGGTCCAAGATCTGGGGACGTTGCAGTTTAAAATCCAAGGGGGCGATCGCGAAATCCTTACAGGTCACATTCCTAGTGTATCAATTGCTGCGAGCCGCGCCATCTATCAAGGACTCCATTTGACTGACATTGAATTAGAGGGGACTAATATTCGCTGTAATTTAGGTGAGGTGTTCAAAGGTAAACCCCTACGCCTTTTAGCACCGATCCCGGTTTCTGGTAAACTGTTACTTCTAGAGAACGATCTTCAAGCTTCTCTTAGTTCTCCCTTATTATCGAATGCCCTAAGTGAGTTACTGGATACATTCCTTAAAGGCGGTAATCCCCTCCAGCCACCACAGAATTTTCCCTCCCAACAAATCCATTGGCAACAGATAAAGATCGATATAGGTCACATCACTCTAAGTGGTATCCTCACCAATTCTACCAAGGAAATCACACCAGTCACAATTCGTGCCGGGTTGCTCTTGACGACACCCCAGGAAATACAACTCGATCCCTTGTCAATTCAGCTTTCTTCAAACCAGCCACCTATTATATTAGGTGGTTTTACGATTAATTTGGGTCCAGAAGTGGATATTGAGGAACTTATTCTGACTCCAGAGCAACTCACCTGTCGCGGAGGGTTGAGGGTTATGCCTTAATGTAATTGTGAATTATTTTACCACGAAGACACTAAGACACGAAGGAGTGGACATCCTGTAGTTTCTATGTTCTACTAAGAATAATATTCGTGAGTTAAGAAAGGAACATCGACAATTTCACCTTCAATTTCTCCTACCTTAACCTTCAAACCAATACCTCCGGCTTTGCTACGAATATAGGCTAAACCAAAAAAGCCTGAATTAGTTTCAGTAACACTGGTTAATTTACCAATTTTATCGTCATCTAGAGTAATAATTGTTCCTGGTTGAGCAGATGCTTGAAGACGAATACCCCAGAGTCGTTGTTTCACCCCTTTGTAGGTATTTAATCTGGCAATAGTTTCTTGACCAATATAACATCCTTTGTTAAAGGAAATTGTTTGCCACAAACCCGCTTCTAGTGGATTATAATCTTCAGTTAATTCGCAGTCGGGAAATGGACGGCCTTGTGTAATGCGCAATTCCTGCCAAACGCGCTCGCCCATGGGAATTGCTCCGGCTTCTGTTAATATACTCCAAAGCTTTGCTCCATCATTCGCGGCCGCAATTAGAGTATATCCTGGTAATCCTAATCCACTTCCTATAGCAACTCGTACTTCTAGATCGTTTATAGTTAATAATTGGTGACTAGCATAAGTATCTCCAATGGGCAATGGGACACCTAATTTTGCTAAGATAGGATCGCTTTCAGCTCCAATTATAGTGAATATAACGCTTTGTTTAGATAGATCCGTTAAAATAACTCGATCCATCGGAAATAGATAACGATCTAACCATTTGATGATTTCCTGTAGTCGATTTGGAGAAATAAGAACTAAAACAGCATCTTCAGTCACGTAAGCTGTTACTAATTCAATAGTTCTGGCAGTTGATGTAATTAAAACTGTATCACAACCCTGTCCAGGTTTAAGTGTTTGAAAATCATTTGTACTTTGGTTATGTAAAAACCTTATTCTGTCATTATCAGAAATTTTCAGTAGTCCCCAATGGGATAAGTCAGCTAGGGCAACTCCTTGATGTGCTGCTTCTATTGCTAATGTATCGTTATCGAAACTTACGGGAACTATAACCTCTGCCATGGGTTCAAATATGGCTCCATTACGTCGCTGTATATCTTGCAGTTTTTCTATCATAATTTTTTGGTTTTGTTAGTTAGTTTGATGTTAAGCTGAGGCAAAATCAGCAAATAGTTCCGCAACTAATTTTTGTGCCTTGATATCTAGAGAATGCCAATCTACTTCACCTGATTCATCAATTAAGCTACTATCGATCTCAACTTCTTGAGTTTCTTGTTCAGAATGTAGTGGATGAAAGTCGCGAAAACAGACTTTAAAACAAAGTTCCCACAAATTGACGCATAGTGAATGTTCTGGTTTTTCTAAGCATAGTTCATGTCCTGGTATTGGTATTTGTATATCATTATAAGTGGCTTTCCAATTGGTTTTGTCTAACTCTTGGCGAATATGATCTACGATCCGGATTAAAGCAGGTTGTAGTAGCATTTCCGCCTGTTGCCAAGCTAGAATATTCTTAAATTTTGGTTTCATCTTTGGTGGGGAGTGGGGAATAGGGAGTGGGGAAGAGAGTTTTGAGTTTTGAGTTTTGAGTTTTGAATTAAAACTCTCTATCCTCTAACCTGTAACTTGTAACCTCTATCCTCTAACCTCTAACCTCTAACCTCTAACCTCTAACCTCTAACCTCTTGTTAAGATTACTACTGTAGTGGGATATGAGTAAAGTCTTGAGTGAATTTGGATTGCTAGCAGGGGCGACTTACCCCTTTCGCGTGTTAGGCTTGTTCCACCGCAACCCTCGTCTGTGGGGTTATCTGCTCGCACCAATTATGGTAAATCTTGTCGTGGGTATTATCCTCTATGGTGGGTCACTATTTTGGGGTTTGCAGGCGGTTGACGATTTGACTGTGAGTTTGTCGGTTTGGTTACAAGGCGCGATTGCGTCTTTGCCAGCTTGGTTGGGGTTTTTGACATTTTTAGCAACTGGTGTTAGCTGGTTACTCCATTTGCTGCTAATTTTTGGCTTACTATTAATAACAGGTTTTTTACTGGTACAATTTGGCGGGTTACTAGGCGCACCTTGGTATGGTCAACTTTCGGAACAGGTGGAGAAGTTACGCACTGGTGAAGTCCAGAATATAGAGGTGGGAATTGTTAGAGATATTGGACGAGCAATTTTATTTGAATTGAAAAAAATAGTGGTGGTGGTAGGAGTAGGGATACTATTAACGCTATTGAATATTATACCAGTAATTGGTACTGCAATCGCTGCCTTTTGTGGGATCGCTTTGACGGGAACAATTATCTGTCTTGACTTTCTTGATTCGCCTTTGGAACGCCGTCGTTTGCGGTTTAGAAATAAGTTAGGAATTGTGTTTAATAGTTTCCCTGCTAGTGCTAGTTTTAGTTTAGTTTGTATGGGGTTAATGATACTACCATTTTTTAATTTAGTGACAATTCCGATTTGTGTCGCATCGGGAACCTTGTTTGTTTGCGATCGCGTTTTGCCTAAACTTGCCAAGCCTTTGTCTGGCAAAAACTCCAATCCTCCTATTCCTTCTCGCTAATTCGTTATCAACGATAGTAATTACATACTGCAAGATGTCAAATATTGGGGATTTCGCTTAAAATATAATAGGTATTTTCTCAGTACTCCCCCAAATCTTTAATCCGTCAAAACATATTAATATGACGCATCACCATGGACATGAACATAATAAACATAGCCACTCTCCAGCCAATTATAACCGCGCCTTTATTGTCGGAATTACTCTCAATGTTGGCTTTGTTGGAGTTGAAGCGGTGTTTGGTTTCCTCACCAACTCCCTTGCCTTACTAGCCGATGCGGGTCATAATCTTAGCGATGTGTTTGGACTTATTCTGGCGTGGGCGGCGAGTTGGCTAGTGCGCCGTCGCCCCACACAACGCTACACTTATGGGTTTCGTCGCTCGTCTATTTTGGTAGCCATCATCAACGCTTGCTTTCTCCTGATGGCAATGGGTGCTATTGCTTGGGAAGCTATCCAAAGATTGGGTAATCCAACTTCAGTCAGTGGTAGTACGATAATCGGTGTTGCTTTTGTCGGAATTATAATTAATAGCATCACTGCTTTAATGTTCATGTCAGGAAAAGATAAAGACTTGAATATTAAAGGGGCATTCCTCCACATGGCAGCCGATGCACTAGTTTCTTTAGGTGTAGTATTAGCTGGTATTGCTATTCTAAAAACAGGCTCAAATTGGTTCGATCCCGTTGTTAGTTTGATTATTGTGGTGGTGATTGTAGTTGGTACTTGGGAGTTGCTGCGAGATTCTGTTAATTTAGCGTTAGATGCTGTACCAGAAGAAATTGAACCGTTAGCAATACGCACCTACCTAGAAGAAATTCCCGGCGTAATTGAAGTACACGACTTACATATTTGGGCGCTGAGTACTACCGAAACAGCACTAACTACTCACTTAGTTATGCTGACAGGAAACCCTGGCGATGCTTTTTTGTCCAGAATCACTATGGAATTACACGATAAGTTTGGCATTGAACACTCTACAATTCAGGTAGAAACTGGGAATATACTATTCCCTTGCGAACAAAAGTATTGTTGTGAATAAGAGCTTAGAGGTGAAAGGATCAACTTTTGTTTATGGGTTTTGTGTGAAATATTGTAGGGTGCGTTACACTTCGTTAACGCACCATCCTTATCATTAAATTGGGTGGGTTAAACTGTCGCTAACCGAACGGTAAGTTTAACAAAATCTTTGACTATGTAAGAACAAATTTTCCAGTACCATTGATAGCAGTACCCATAGTATAAGCAGCAATCCCCTGTGACTCAAACCATTTGCGAGAATCTTCCGCCGTTGCTGACGGTACTATAATCGCAAAACCAATACCCATATTAAAAGTATTAAACATCTCCTCCCTACTAACTTTACCCGCCTCAGCTAACCACTGAAAGATTGGTGGTATTACCCAGCTATTGGAATCTATTTGCACCGATTGATTTGCACCAAGGCAACGAGGTAGATTCTCTGGGATACCTCCACCCGTAATATGCGCCATACCGTGAATCTCCACCCCAGCAGCTAAAGCATCCAAAACAGGTTTAACGTAAATTTGAGTTGGTGTTAGTAAAACTTCTCCTAAACTTTTACCCCCTAACAATTCTGGGCAGGTATGCCAAGGATTTAATAGTTCCCCTCCTTCACCCCCCACAGGAAGCAGAGTATCCTGAACAATTTTCCGCACCAGGCTAAATCCGTTACTGTGAACCCCCTGACTTGCCAAACCAATTACCACATCGCCTACTTCTACCTGAGAACCATCTAAAATTTTACTCTTTTCCACAATTCCCACGCAAAACCCAGCCAAATCATATTCTCCTGGCTGATAGAAACCGGGCATTTCTGCAGTTTCCCCTCCCAGCAAAGCACTGCCAGCAATTCGACATCCCTGAGCGATACCAGAAACCACCTGAGTCAACTGTTCAGAATTTAGCTTACCCGTCGCTAAATAATCTAGGAAAAATAGCGGTTGTGCCCCACAAGTCAAAACATCATTGACACACATTGCCACCAAATCAATCCCAATGGTGTCATGGCGGTTGAGGGTTTGAGCGATTTTGAGTTTAGTACCGACACCATCAGTTCCAGATACTAGCACAGGTTGCCGATACCCCGTCGGTAACTGAAAACAACCACTAAAACCACCGAATCCACCCAATACTTCCGGCCTATGGGTACTGTGGACCAAACTGCGGATGCCTTCGACAAAGGCTCTACCAGCTACAACATCGACACCAGCTTCTCGATAATCCATTGGTTAAAAACAGGAGTTGCAATCTAGAGGTTTTCTGAGGTATTTTAACGTAATTTGGCAGGAAATGGGGAGTGGGGAAGAGAGTTTTGATGTTACTTTCGCTATAATTGTATTATTCCTCCCGTAGTCTTACTAAGATATTGCACAATGTATCATCCTAGCAGCTTAATCATTTCCAAATAGAGGGGAATCCCTACAATAATATTGAAGGGAAATGTCAAAGCAAGAGCCATGGAAATATAGATGCTAGGATTAGCTTCGGGAACCGTCATTCGCATTGCCGCTGGTACAGCAATGTAGGAAGCACTAGCACACAATACAGCAAATAATAAAGCGTCTCCTTGAGCAAACCCTAAGCCTTTTGCCATGAGAATGCCGAGGATAGCATTTAGTACGGGGATAATTACAGAAAAGCCGATGATGAAAGAGCCTGTTTTTCTAAGTTCCCGAATTCGTTTAGCAGCAACTAATCCCATGTCTAGCAAAAAGAAAGTTAACACGCCATAAAAAATACCTTGGGTAAAGGGCTGCAATTTTTCCCATCCTGTCTCTCCCGTTAACATCCCGACAATTAGGCTACCAACTAACAGAAAAACAGAACCATTTAAAAATGCTTCTTGCAATACTTTTGCCCAATTAAATTCATCATCATCTTTATCTTTCTTCTGAGCGAATACTCTCACCAAAATAAGACCAACAATAATTGCTGGAGATTCCATTAAAGCTAAAGCGGCTACCATGTGTCCACCGTAGGGAATATTCAGTTTTTCTAGGAATGAGCCAGCGGTGATGAAAGTGACGGCACTAATGGAACCATAAGTGGCAGCAATCGCGGCTGAATTGTAATTATCTAGTTTAGTTTTTAGGATGAAAAAAGTATAGAATGGAATGACTGATGCCATAAATATGGCAGCAATGAGGGTGATAGTAATTTGGAGATTTATACCACTTTCTGATAGTTCGTATCCTCCCTTAAAGCCGATGGCGAGGAGGAGATATAGTGAAAAGAGTTTGGGTAAAGGTGCAGGAATTTCTAAATCAGATTTAAAAAAAACTGCCAGCATCCCCAAAAAGAAGAATAAAACTGGCGGATTCAATATGTTAAAAAGGATTAAACTTCCGTCCATTATGTGCTTTGCCTAAGATTTGAGACAGAGACAGATCATATCATTATATCGGTAATATAGCCAGAGAAATTACTGCCCCTTGATTTCCTGTTAAGGTGTGGAGCATTGACATTATTTAATTTACCTCTAAGATTCTGGATCAATTCCTAACTCGCGCAATCGCTCTGCTAATTTATCGGCGCGTTGTTGGGCAAGTTGTACCTCTTGATCGTAAAATCTTTCTACGCCTAAACTTAAGAAAGCATCTGGCACAATAGCTGGTTTATCTGGGTGATAATAAATAGCCATATCAATCCCAAAAAACCAATCCATTCGTTCCGCCCAAAGTATTAGTAAGATAGCTTTGAGTAAGCCTGGTATTAATTCTTGTAGTTCGCTATCCACAGGTGTATCATCAGAGTCTGGTAGTTCATCGGCTGAGGGCAAGTGCCGAGGTAAGTTGTACTGTAACATAGCTATTTCCTCAAAAATGCGATTTGGGTAGGGTGGGCAATATCCATAATTTGTTATCGGGTTGAATTACTTGATAAGTAGATATTGCCCACCCTACGTTTTGCCATTCACCTATTTATATTCCACAGATTCGCTCTCAAACATTATTACGATCTGTTAATATTTCATAACCATCCTCTGTCACCAATACTGTATGCTCAAATTGGGCTGACAAAGCATTATCTACAGTAACAGCAGTCCATTGATCTGATAGAATCCGGGTAAACTTAGAGCCAGCATTGACAATTGGTTCAATCGCTAAAGTCATGCCAGCTTTTAGCTTGACATTCGGCAATTGGCGGGTGCGAAAATTGAAAACAGAGGGTTCTTCATGGAGGTTTTGCCCGACACCGTGCCCTGTGAAATCTTCCACAACAGTAAAGCCATTAGCCTTAATTCGATCTTCAATTGCTCCAGCAATATCTAGCAAGAATTTTCCAGCTTTTACTTGGTAAATTCCTTCATAGAGAGCTTCTTCTGCCACCTGAATTAATTTGGCAGCTTTTGGTTTAACTTCACCAACAGCAATAGTAATACAGGAGTCGCCATGGAAACCATTGTAATAAGCTCCGGTATCAACTTTCAGAACATCACCTGTGCGAATCACTTTTTTCCGATTGGGAATACCATGGACTACTTCATTATTAATCGAAGCACAAATAGAGGCAGGGAAACCATGATAACCCTTGAAACTTGGTGTTGCCCCCATCTCGCGAATGCGTTTCTCAGCATAAGCATCCAAATCGGCAGTAGTCATCCCCGGTTTTACCATTTCGGAAATTTCTTTGAGTACCTTGGCGACAATTTGAGCCGCCTGTCTCATAATTTCAATTTCTGGCTCAGATTTGATGTGAATACCTCGGCGTTGTTTTGGCGCACGGGCAGTTTTAGCGGGTTTGGACAGGAGGTTGCTGAAAATGTTCATTTATAATGAATGATTGGGATTTTGGGACTATCGCTCTCAATTGCCAAGGAAATAGGAGACAATTTTCCAATTGTTTCTATATTTTAAGTCTATTTGGGAATTACTGCACTGAGTAAATGTGACTAAATTCGCCCTCTTTCGTTTGTAGTAGGTGCTTCAGCGCCCCAATAGGTAGTAATAACTTCATCCACACTAACCGGATAGCATCGAAGGATATAGCACATCGCGCGACAATCAGAAATCGTTGCCTTTTAGACAATTCGATACCGCGCCTCTTCAATATGCCAAGCATCGGGACGATTATAGGATGAGATAGAGCTAACGCAATCCTGAGAAAGACGAATTAGCAGCAAACTATCCTCAGCTTCTAATATTTTCTCCAATTGCCAGCGTAATTTTTCTCGTTCTCGCTGACTTAACCAACAGCGAAAAATGGAATATTGAATTCTTTTCCCGTATCCTTGGATAAGATTATAAGCCTTGCGCCAGCGTTTAGGGCAACGAATATCGTAGGTAATTAAATACCAGTTTTTGGCTTCACTCATGTTGGTAATTTATCCTTTTTTGGCATATTATCCAATACTTGTGTAATTTAATTGGATATTTTTTTGACTGAATTACGGTTTAATTTTGTTAGCTATTAGATTTTCTGTTAGTGGCAAAACCCGTCAGAGAATAAATTCTCACCTCTCATAGCTTAAGTCCGTTAAAACTGACAACTTACAGCAGTTGCGATAACCCGGCAGTGGTTCAAACCACTGTCTAATAGCTTAAGTCAGTTGAAACTGACTGAATTATACAAAGTTTTAGTCCATTTTAATGGACTTGAGCTATGAGACGGAGAATTAATTCTCCGGCTGGAAAATTTCCATTAAATCTAGGGCTAAAGGAGATGCTTGAGAGCGAGGTTGGTGGTAGAATCCTAAAGCAGGTTCTAATCCTACCGTTAATATGGCATTCATGATGTCTTTCAGGAGCAAAGCATAGCCAAAACCTAACAAAGAATTAAACCGATCTTTGGGTGGGCGACGATTGCGATGATCGAAGTGTAATTCTGGGGCAACATCTGGAGAAACGAGACAAGATAGGGCACTAAAATAGATAGCAGCTAGTTTACCTTCAAATCCCAATAATGAGTCTATAGATTGGGCTTTGGGAACTTGTTTCAGGATGGCTTTCATTTGGGATATGGCATCTTTTAATTTGGCAGATACTACCTTCATCCCCCGCTGTCCTCGCATCAAAAACTTCCGCTGTCCTTGTCCGCGACAGGTAACTAATTGTCGGGCTAATTTGAGACAATTATGGGGATTATTTAAGCCTCCGTACTGGCGAATCCGGCGCTGAATGCTACCTTGTCTGGTATCGAAACTACCGATATATCGCCCACCTCCGGAAATAAAATGAACTCCGATTCCTTGGCTGGCACAAAAGTGTAATGCTTGGGTGGAAATTTGGGAGAAACTGTGGAGAACTACCTGTCCAATTTCGTGAATGGGGATAGTTTCAACAGGTTGATTGCGGCGGGTAATTTTCAGTTGTTCTCCGGTTTTTCCTACAGATGTACCTGGTTCTAAAATATGAATGATTTGCCTTTCATCGTCTTTGGGAAATAGGCGTATGGGTTGGAATTCCCGATTATGGGCGAGTCTTGCTTCTTCTGGTAAACAGACAGGAGCAAGAGAACAACTGGCACATAAACGTTCGTTATTTGTTACGGGAGGACGATAGGGTGAGGAACGGATAAAACGGGCTTTGGCAATTGCTTCGAGTACCGCATTACGCCCTTCCTCGTTGAAAGGGACGTGAATTAGTACGTTATCAGCATGATAGCGAATTCTTCCTTCATAAATGGTTATTTTGAGGGCAGATTCGATTAAATAACAATAGGCTAAAATTTGCAGCTTATCGCTTTCCCATGCTTGGGGTTGTTTCTGTTCATCTCGATAGCAACGCCCTCGTTTATGTTCGTAAGGAATGGTTTTGCCGTCGCGGGTACGGAGTGCATCCATTCGTCCCCGCAATCCTAATTCCGCACTTTCTAAATATAAATCTTCCCAAGCTTCATCTTCTTGTTTTTCGATTTCGACGTGGAGTCTTCTGCCAGCGAATACAGCGGCATTTTGGGTGTAGAGTTCTTCTACTTCTTCGAGGTAGAATAGGCATTGAATCAGTTCTGCGATCAACGCCTAACAGCGTCAAAGATTATTTCATGGCAGTTTCCAAGACCCCTACAGTATAACCACTCCCCGACAATTTTGCAAGCACCTCCGCCCATTTATCAACAACTAGAACTTATTGATAAAAAGAACCGCGATCGCGCCCACACTTAAACGCTAAAATCCTTATCCCGTAAATATTTTAGCAAAATGCGAGGATCTCAAACCGATTCTCCAGGCACTAGCCTTTGACACCTTTTGGTGAAAATTTTCAATTGACACTTTTTTGGATATATTTTAATATGTTAGAAACTACAATATGCGAAGAAAAGGTTCAAAGCCTCCAACCACTGTTGGAAGTGGCATTTCCCGTGATGCCGGGATCTAAGATTTCTTCCCTCCACGGTTATTCCCTCTATGGCGCAATCAAGAAAAAATTGCCCTGGATTGGTGATTGTCGATTAACTTCAATCTGCTCAATTACGGGAGTGCGAGACGGGAAAAAGTTAATCGAAACCCAAGAGTTTTCGCGACTTTTCATCCGTACCCCACTCAGCAAAGCCAGCTTATTTTATGGTTTAGCGGGGCAAACCCTAAGCATAGGAGAAGGACAAATTTCACTAGGAATACCAACTATTGCACCTCTGATTGCCAAATCAGTTTTGAGTGCCAGAATAGTCATCATTCACCTAAAAGAGGAGGGCGATGGCATTCTCCCGGACAAATTTCTAGCGGTTGCTACTCGCCAATTAAGAGAATTGGGTATTAATGGGCGGATATCTCTATTGCTAAGAGAGGGAGCGCTAGACAGAAAAGTCTTGCTAGTTAAGGGAGGTAAAATACCAGGTTATGGGGTGCAAGTTAGCGGCTTATCTGAAACGGATTCGATTAAATTAAAAGAGATGGGAATCGGAGGGAAGAGAAAATTTGGGGCAGGTTTTTTTCAATGATTGACAATCTTTTACATCGGGTTAAATTGAGATATTGGGTTAATCGTGACAATCCGACAATTCGAGAATCCGACAACCCGATAAACCGACAACCCGACAGTGGTTAAAACCACTGTCTAATAGCTCAAGTCGGTTGAAACCGACTGGATAATAATCTGCTGCGCAGTTAAATTGTATATTCTAAAAAAGAGTAAATTGGCTCAAATCCTTCCCCACTCCCTACTCCCTACTCCCTACTCCCTACTCCCTGTCTTCATTATTCAATTTAGCTGCTTATCAGCTTATTGTCAGTCCATTTTAATGGACTTAAGCTATTAGCCGTAGAATTAATTCTACGGCGGGTAATTAGGCTTACGATTATCACCACTAACCATTGTCACCATCAGGTGTTGAATCCAAACAACCAATAGGATTAACTGGGCATTAATTCAACGATTGGGGAGGTTAAATCGTTGGGTTAATCGAACAGCAGGAGGTAAATATCAACTGCAAACTGGGAGAATATGTCAAGCTTTAATTTATCCTTGGGATAACAAACACCCCTATAAACAGGAAGAGTTGGAAACAGGTACAACTTTTGTAAATGCTTTAACAGGGAAGAGAGTCAACCAAATTCAGTTAGCCCAACAAATCAGCAAAATATCTATAGCAGCACCACTACCCGAAACCTCTGAGTGGTTGAAAACTTGGCAAGCTACTTCAGGGGAATTAGTACCCCTTGGTTATACTATCCAAGTAATCTTAGCAGATGACATAGCTAAAATTTTCCAACCCTTGGTAAAGCCATCCTTGGAGGCACAAAAGTGGGCTGTTTCTGTAAGAATTACTAATAAAACCAAGAATTGGGAACGTAACAAAGCATTAAAATTCTATCGAATTGCGCCAACGAAAGAGGTATATTATCACCCAGAAATTGGTGAATACGAACCAAATAATGAATTACTCAAAAATCGATATGGGCACAAAACATAAACTCGCCAAACTACCAAGCAAAAGGACAATTAACCTATCCCTTTGGTCATCTTTTAATACCCCCTTACACCGTGCAGGTTTAGCCGGAATTTCCATGGCACTCAAACACCTACAACCCGACAAAGGTAAAGTAATTGATTGGGAATTAAATACCAATAAAATTACCTTAAACTGGACTTGTACCGATAGAGAAGCCCTAACCTGGTTATTAGATAACACCTATCAGCTTACTCCTGAAGGCATCATTAAAATTCCCGCATTAGGAGGAATTAGTTCAGATACGGCAATTGTGATGCACAACGGTATCCTCAATACCTTTTTGCAGCATCCCAAATCCGTTGCCTCTAGTGGCATCCAAAACCGCGTCATTCAGTTAGATGAATCCCAACAAATCGAAGTCAAATACAAAGCCATTACAGGATACAATCACCAAAACCTCAAATCTTACAATCACCAACAAATAAATGACTTACCATCTCAAACCAAGAAAAAAACCGACAGTCGGAAAAAACTCTATAACTCCCAGGGTTACTTTGAGCCATTTATTCGCATAGTAAGCTGGCTTTACCCCGGTGCAACCGATAAACACGTTGCATTAGGCGGTGCAACAGAATTGCAAGAATCACCTGGGGGCTTTATCAGCTTACTCTTTGCACCAATAGCCTGTAGCTATTATCAAGTGCGATCGCGTCTCAAAGCAAGTAAATCCCGCTGGGCGCTGATTATTCCCCATGTAGAAGACTTAGAAACTTTTGCCAACATTCGTTTGACAGAAGGGTTTCAAGTAGTAAGTTATGATAATTATTTTGCCTCTGGTGTCTCCGATGCTTCCCTCCGCTATCTGATGCTAATTGCTGGAGATAAAACAGCTACTTATCAAAAGGTTCAAACTTGCGATGTTTGGAGCTTTGGTGCTGTAGATTGGTCCCAACAACAAACTATTACTCAGCGTCATGTGGTGGATTTATCTCCCCAACTCAGGGAAGAGTACGAGCTTTGTCAACTTCACTTAGAAAACGGGAAAAAAGTCGGAAAAAATGGCACATTTATTGATGTCAGTTTTGGGCGAGAAATTGCCGCAGAAAACTTGGTGCAAGGGAAACCATGGTATCGGGGAATCCATGAAATCCTGAAATTTAACTCCGAAGTATTTACCCTCCTCACTTATGAAAGGAAAAGTCTCCGCAATATGAAAGAATCAACGATAGAAAAAAACCTCACTGAAGAAATGGCAACCCTGTTTAGCGATGCCTTTACTTGGCAATTGCGACAGCGATTTAGCGAATTAAAGCGCAATACATCATCAGGCAAACCTAACTACGATAAAGTTAGAACCGATATACTGATGTCAATTCGCGATTGCCGCACATCACAAGCTTTTACTAAGTTACAAACCTTAGTTTTCAGTCGTCCCACCTCAGCTAAAAATCCCTTTCTACAAGGAATTGAATTAGCTAAATTTTACCTGTGGATGACGCAGCACTGGCAAGATTGCTTAAGTTTGATGACACTGGCAATTGTGGGTTACCAAGATCCTTGGAAAACCCCAAGAATAGCTAAAATATTAGAGTCTAAGGGGTTGAAAAAACCGCAATACTTGATTGATGATACTGATGAAGAAGCTGTCGATTCTATCTCTCAGATACCAGAATCAGATGAGGATGACAATCCTTATCAATCTACCGATGACAATCCTAGCAGCGATTGATAAAAATGGCAAAATCACCATTAGTTTCTAGACTCCATTAAAATGGACTCTCATTATGATTCAGTCAGTTTTAACTGACTTGAGCTATTAGGCAGTGGTTTGAAGCACTGTCGGGTTATCGCTACTCCTGCCAGTTATCAATTCTAACCGAATCAAGCTATCACAGCCAAAGATTTTTCCCCTGACATAACTATTGAAAAAGGAGAATTCACCCATGACATTTCATCTATTTGGCAATATCATTACCCCCCGTGGTGTCGCAGCTAACAATCGCGGTGAAACCGAGGGAAATCGCACCACTCTACCTAAAGTTTTTTGGGGAGATAAACTCCATGTTTCCGTATCGGCAGAAGCCATTCGCTGGGCAATTCGCTACTACTGGCAAATGATGGAAATTCCCGTTAATCGCCAGTGGATTGAAGAAACCCAAGATATCAAACTTATGCTAGAAAATGACAAAAATAAGTTCGATTCAACCCAATTTATTGATGACGACATCATGGGTTATATGGATGCCAAACCGGGCAAAAATGAAGTACCAGTGAAACGACGGGGCGCTTTAGAAGTGACTCGCGCTGTTTCCCTCCAAAGTGCCGAAAGAATTGAAATCACCTTCAATTCTAAAAGTGGTAGTAAAGGCAAAAAAGGCGGACAAGATGCCAACGCAGAAAAAGCAAAAATTTCCATCTATTCTACCGAAACAATTACCACTCGATTTCAGTATGGTTTTGCCATTACACCCCAACGGCTAGTTAAACCACCAAGAGTATTAGATGTAGTGAATGCGATTACCAAATTACCTAATGTTGGCGGTAATCATGCCCGTTTCTTATTTGACTTTTCCCCAGAATCAGTTATTTTTCGTTGGACACATCATCCCGTACCGCAATTTCTCTATTGCTTTGAACAGCCAGATGCGGATACCCTAACTGCACCGCGACTGCAACAGTTAATTACCTGTGAGGAAATACCTCCTCAAGAAATTTGGATTTTGGGAGGTTATGCTTTTACAGAAGAAGCAGAAAAATTAGCAGAAAAGGGAGTAAAAATATACCCCAGTATTCGGAAAGGGGTAAAAGATTTAACTGCTCAGATTGCCCAAGATTTAGGGTTTAACATTGAAAGAGCAGTGGGGTAGAGTTTGGGGTGCGCAGCCTCGCACCCAATCTAAAATATATCCTTACTATCTCAAAAAAAAGACAGATGCTTTTACTAAAAATCACAGCACCCTTTGCCACATTCACAAATTCCCGTTCTAGAGAGTATGCTGCCTCCTATTTATATCCACCACCTGCCACTATTTATGGTACGCTATTGGCATTAGTGGGAGAAACTGACCGAACCAAACATCTAGGAGTGAAAATTGCGATCGCAGTTGCCTCTCTCCCCAAGCCTACCACAGTACTGAGAACCTTTAAACGCCGCAAGAAAAATGAGATTAACCATCGATCTAACTCTAAACCAGATTATCAGGAGGTTTTATGTGGATTAAACTTGGTAGTATCTGTCGATTCAACTCAAGATGCCCATAATCTAGAAAACCGCATAGCCCAAGCACTAAGACACCCAGAAACCATTGACAGATTTGGAGGATTAAGTTTAGGGGAAAGTCGAGATTTAATTGACGATTTGCAAATTTTAGATCGATTACCACCATCCATAGAATGGTTAGTTAAAGACGATCGTGGTAAAATTACACTACCTATTTGGGTTGATTATGATGGTTCCGAAAAAACTCGGTGGCAAATGTTTAGTTTGGGTACTTTTAGTGAGAAAGTATTTTGTCAAATTACTTGATCTTCAGCTAGTTATTTCTGATGTTTAATATCCTCTTCCATTTAGTCATTTTAGAGTGAGAAAGCGGCTTGGGTGAGAAACTTCTACCGCGCTGCACTAGCTATATCTCCAAAATCCGCCGCCGCCCCACTGTAGATAACCCTGTAAATACTATAATCTAGAGAAAAATAACAACTAATGATGCAACTCTACCTAATTCGCCACGGCATAGCCACTGAAGCAGAAGCAGATACCAACGATACAGAAAGAACCCTAACTGAAAAAGGGCGACAGAAAACTCGCCAAGTAGCCAAGCAACTGCGGGACAAAGAACTCCATTTTGACCTAATTTTAACCAGTCCCCTAATACGGGCGCGAGAAACTGCTACTATTCTCAAAGAGATTGGACTAAGTTCCCAAATAGAAGAATTTACCAGTCTATCTCCTGACGGTGATATCCATACCTGGATAAACTGGCTAGAAGAATGGCGGAAAAATACTACAATTAAAGGATACTTAGCCCTAGTCGGTCATCAACCAGATTTAGGTAATTGGGCGGAAACCTTAGTATGGGGTGAGACAAAAGGAAAATTAGTTCTCAAGAAAGCAGGAATTATTGGATTAACCCTTCCAGAAACCGGAAACCCTGTTGGTGAAAGCCAATTATTTTTGCTCACTTCCCCGAAATGGTTCCTTTAAACTGATAACTTGCACTAGTCGCAATAACCAATTTAACCCCTCCCCCTTCTCCTCTCCTCTAAGAGGAGAGGAGCAAGATTTCATTCTCCCCCTTCCCTTTGTAGCTTGCTTCCCCGGAGGGGTGGGAAGGGGGCTGGGGGGTTAGGTTTTTCTACTTAATGTCACAATCTATGACTTTAAACAAATATTTAAGAAATTTGGTAAAATATACTACTAATACAGCAGTTTCTGCTGAGTTAGTTTGAGAACATTTCCCATTCATTGAGTAGCAGCATGACCACTGTTTGCGAGTACAAGCCAGGTTTAGAAGGCATTCCTGTCGCCCAATCCAGTATTAGCTATGTTGACGGACAAAAGGGGATACTGGAGTATCGCGGCATTCGTATCGAAGAACTCGCAGCTAAAAGTACCTTCCTCGAAACCGCCTACCTCCTAATCTGGGGTGAATTACCCACCAAGGAAGAACTGAACAAGTTTGAAAATGATATTCGCTACCATCGGCGGATTAAGTACCGGATTCGAGACATGATGAAATGCTTCCCAGAAACTGGTCACCCGATGGATGCACTTCAAGCATCTGCTGCGGCTTTGGGTCTTTTTTATTCTAAACGCGCTTTAGATAATCCCGATTATATTCGGGAAGCTGTAGTCCGCCTCTTAGCAAAAATCCCCACCATGGTGGCCGCTTTTAAGCTAATGCGAAAAGGTAACGATCCTGTCCAGCCTAACGATGAATTGGACTATGCGGCTAACTTTTTGTATATGCTCAATGAGCGGAAACCAGATCCTCTAGCTGCTAAGGTCTTTGATATATGTTTGACGCTCCACGCCGAGCATACCATGAATGCTTCCACATTCTCAGCCATGGTAACAGCCTCAACCTTAACCGATCCCTATGCAGTGGTAGCATCCGCTGTGGGAACTCTTGCTGGACCATTACATGGAGGAGCCAATGAAGAAGTTATTGATATGTTAGAAGAAATTGGTTCAGTAGAAAAGGTTCGCCCCTATTTGGATGATTGCTTACAATACAAAAAGAAAATTATGGGGTTTGGTCATCGCGTCTACAAAGTAAAAGATCCGAGAGCCACGATTTTACAAAACTTAGCCGAACAAATGTTTGATAAATTCGGACACGACAAATACTATGATATTGCCTTGGAGATGGAACGAATAGTCGAAGAAAAACTCGCTCATAAAGGAATTTATGCCAACGTCGATTTTTATTCTGGTTTAGTTTATCGGAAACTAGGAATTCCCAGCGATTTATTTACGCCAATATTTGCGATCGCGCGGGTGGCAGGTTGGCTGGCTCACTGGAAAGAACAACTAGGAGAAAATCGGATCTTCCGTCCCACTCAAATCTACACTGGTTTTCACGACGAACCCTATATTCCCATTGCCGAAAGGTAAGTATCTAGCCGCAGGGTGCGTTATTTAATAACGCACCCTACAAATAATCCCTTAGAGCCAAAAATAAAAATATAGGCAAGAAAAGGTATTTCTATGGTAAGCGTAATTCCCAAACCACCTCAAATAATTTTATCTGGTGAGAAGCGAGTAACATTACGCGGGCTAACCTGGCAAAATTATCAGCAAATTATCACAAATCTCCCCCAGACAAGAGCAGCGCGATTAACCTACGATTGCGGTACATTGGAGATTTCTATGCCACTTGAAGAGCATGAAAGTTCTCGAAGCTTGATTGAGCGATTTATGATCATCCTGATTGTGGAATTAGGAATGAAGGTAAAAACTATGGGATCGACAACCCTCGATCGCGAAGATCTAGATCGTGGCTCGGAACCAGATAACGCCTATTATATTCAAAATCAACTTAAAGTAGCAGGGCGCAAAGTAAATCTCAAACAAGATCCCCCACCAGACTTGATTGTTGAAGTAGATATTACTCACACCGATATTGATAAAAATCGCCTCTATGCCAGTATGGGCGTACCAGAATTTTGGCGCTACAATGGGGAGGAATTATCCATATATAAGTTAGGAGATGAGGGCTATTATATAGAGAGCGATCGCAGCCCCACATTTCCCATAGTGGAAAAATCAGATTTATATCGATTTTTGACAGAAGCGACACAAGATGAAGTAGAAGCTGAATTAAATTTTCGGCAATGGGTACGGGAAAAGTTAGAGGAAATGCCCTAGGTTAGAAAATATTGAATTGGATCGCAATAGCATGTCAAAATCATTAAAGGTCAGTAGCCCTCCTTTGGATTATTATACCACGATCGCTGAAACGACGCAATCTCGTTAGTTATTGATAATTAATCTCAATAAATTTAACGAAGTTAAGGCACTTTCAGCCATTGCCAATTTATTAAGTTATGTAAATGACATTTCTTTTGGGGGAGAGGGGTTGAGGGTGAGGGGAAAACTCCCTATTCTGGATCGGACATAATAACCGAAAATTTTCGCTTATTGAGCCAGATTTGCAGCACGATTAGCATATTCAAGATTACCCTGATACTCAATTG
Source organism: Limnofasciculus baicalensis BBK-W-15 (assembly GCF_024178385.1). Taxonomy (GTDB): domain Bacteria; phylum Cyanobacteriota; class Cyanobacteriia; order Cyanobacteriales; family Coleofasciculaceae; genus Limnofasciculus; species Limnofasciculus baicalensis. The sequence continues at coordinate 30,128 of NZ_JAMZMM010000007.1, forward strand.
CCTTCTTTTGAGCAAGAGCATAATTAGGACTAGACTCTGGTACAGTTTTCATCAGTGCGATCGCACTTTCCCACTCACTTGCTACCTGATTCCACTCTCCTTTAGATTTCGCTGATTGCGTTAGTTGTGCTCCATTCATCGCTTTTTTCACCCCCTCACTAAACGAGTCAGCTTGAGGTGAAGCCATCGGTGATGTAGAAGTTGCAGGTGGTATTGTAACAGATGGAACTTGAGATGATACAGCAACGGATCTAGTTTTCGGTAATTCTGACCACTTGGAAAATAGATAAATCCCTACAGCAACCAAGGGAATTAAAATAATTACAAGAATTTTCTTTGCGATCGTTTTATGATTTATTGATTTATATCGATTATGTTGTATTTTATTTGTAGCGATCTTACTACCTTTAGTCATCTGGGTCATACCCATTTGAGAGCGCAAACTATCAAACTCTATATCTAGCGATGAATCAGCTTTTGCTCCTGTGGCGATTGCCTGGTTACCCTCAAAATAAGAAGTAATCAAACGTCGCCTGACTAATTGCTCTAAATGGTAAAGATAAGCCACACTAACAAACCAAATCAAACTAAACAAACCCTCTATTTCCCAATCATTCCCGTAATTAGAAAAATATTCTATTCTTTCATAATTAAAATCGAAAAAAGACATAAAAATAGCCATGGTTAGCATTGTTATCAGTGTTGCCAGAACGATTGCCAGCCAGCCATATAAACCTTCCCACCAACTGAGCAATCCTGGGGGGAATATTTTATCTATACCAATCTCTGAACCTTTCCAAAATGGCAAAAATCTACCCATAAACAGATTAAAACTCTGGTGAAGAACAGCAATAATTAAGATCGGAGATAATAATGCTGTTATTCCGAATAAAATGAATATTTCTGGACTGTCAGCAAGTATCGCCAAAGCATAGGTTAGCCGCCCAGTAATTCTGATACTACCTATAATAAAGGCTAAAACAAAACATAAAATAAAGGCTTTCAGCCAGGAAGTGGGATAAGGAAACCAGTCATACCATCTGAAAGCGATTTCCGGTCTTGTTTTTGGATTAATTGACGCATTTGATTCTACAGGATACGTTGATTTTTGCAGTTGTTCAACTTTATCTTTATGCGTTACACGGAAGTTACTCCTATTTGACGAACTTCTAGTCAAATCTAAAGATTCACGCCAAGCAGGAGATTGTTGCCCGATTTGCTTACCGTAGACTTCTACAGATTTAATCGATTCAACATTTAACTGCTTCATCAGTTTACTAACAACTGCAACTGATGATTCTTGCTCTGGCACTTGGGCAGATTTCAGCAATACCAAGAGGCCATTGCCCCTGATAGCCACTTTTGCCGTAATATTGCGATCTTTGAGGAGGTAGTTTAGCACAGCAGCGATCGCCTGATCGTCGCCCTGCCTCGCCTTTTCCAGTAAAGTTGGTTGGTTCACGATTTCTAGAAGTAGACAGCCAGAAACCTAAGTCTTTTCAGATTAGCGTTAGCTATTGTAACTGATAACTTGCACGCCTTTCAATAAGTCGAAAAACCTAACCCCCCAGCCCCCTTAAGAGCAAGGTAAGGTAGGATTATACCACATAATCTAAATTTTCATCAAACAATCACCAGAAAAATTCCCCCTGGCATAATTGAAAAGGAGCGATCGCTCTTTTAATTTGTTCTAGTTTTGAGCAAAAGTAGTAAGCTAATTTTCTGGGGACGTTAAAACGTTAGATTCAGGTGATTGAAGTAGAAGTCCATGCCTCTCTACGTGCCTTTTTGCGAGAGCAAGGCCAACTCAGTTGGCCCCATCACTTGACAATGGCACGACTGGTAGCACGAGCGTTACGGTTAGGGCGTTCCGCTTTGATACAGACTGGTAGCACTCAAGGGCGATATCGCCTGAGTTATCTAGCACCAGCCTTATTATGGTCTGGTCCAGTTATTCTCGTCGCACCCATCTCCACCCAACAATGGTTGCTGCGGATGGAAATCCCCCTGATGCGAGAGTGGATTGGCACGGATAAGCCAATTCAAATTGGCGATAGTTTCCCCAATCCCGAATTTAAGGGATTGTTGATTACCTCACCAACAGCTTGGCTTTGCGATCGCATATTCAAAAAAGGCGGGTTTCCTCCAGGTATTCCCACCCTGATTGATGGGGCTGATGACTTAGAAAATTGGACAAGAAATCAACTTAAATGCTCCATTAATCCTTGGGATTGGGATGAATTGATGCTAGCATCTCCCCAAGAGGCTGATTTGATCCGGGATCTGCGGGTGCGACTAACAAAAGCCGTATTTCAACATCCACCTAATCCATATAATTGCTATCTGATTGAGGAGACGGAGAGAAATGCCTTACAGCAGCTTTTTGAACGGCTAGATCCTAATATTAAAGAGCAATACGGGACTTTATATTCCTACGAGGATAAAATTTATAGGAGTTCAGACTATAGCCAAGAGCAATACCACTATCTACCAAAATCATGGCAAGATTTTTGGCACTACTCGAAAAAGTCAGACTGGCTAATTTGGGCAGGAATTGCGCGATCTCAAGGTCAATTTTCCTTATACTGCGAACCTATAGAAGTAGCAGACTCTCTCTCAAAAATCTGGTCAGATCAACCCGTAGTATTAATTGGTAGGGCGTTAGATTTAGAAACATCAGCATCTGTTTACCGTCAGCGGTTGGGTTTAGGAGAATTGACTTGTTTGAAGTTTTCCCCCGATCGAACTAGCGAACTAATTCAACTCTATTTACCCGATGGCATACCTATGCCAAATACACCACAATTTCAAGAAGCTCTAACTCGACAAGTTCGCAGCCTAATTACTCTAACTACAAATAGCACCAGTCCAGTAGTTATTCTCGTGGGGGATGTCCCCCTAAAAGCGCAACTCGGTGCTGTATTAGCCGCCGAATTCGGTTCGCGAGTGGCAGTAGAAAAAACTGAGTTAGGTGAGAGAGGAATTCTTGTGTGCGGTTGGGAATTCTGGCATTCTCATCAAGAATTAATCCCCCATCCTCGACTATTGATTATCACCACATTACCCATTCCTTCCCTAGAAAATCCCCTAGTGGCGGGTCAAGTCAAGTATTATAAAGATCGGCATTTAGACTGGTTTAGATTATATTTACTACCTACAGCATTGAATGAATTACAAAGAGCGATCGCGCCAGTACGAGCTTCTCAAGGAGTTATTGCACTTTTAGATAACCGCGTGAATCATCGCAGTTACGGTTCTCAAGTGCTATCTGCTCTTAGCCCTTTTGCTCGGATTAATTATATTGATGCTAGTTGGTTTGAATCTGATGGTTGAGAATTGAACTCAGGATTAAATTCACCAGAAGAGGGAAGCAGGAGGAAACCCACTCCCCAATCCCCACTCATACCCAACCCCGCAACCAATAAATAAATGTACCAACATATTCCTTAATAGAACGAGTTGTTTTATCTAATCGCTGAGTATCTGGTACTATACTCAATATAGTAGCTTCCAAACTATTGTTGGATTCGTTAATTTCTTGTTGGGTAACCTGAAAATCAGTAGGTGCAGGAATCGCATCAATTCCTTGACGCTTAAAAATTTTCAATGCTCGCGGCATGTGCATTGCTGATGTTACTAATAAAATGCGGCGAATACCTTCTTTTTTCATAATTTTACCCACATTAACTGCATTTTCATAAGTATTTAAAGAAGTAGGATCTTGCAGGATAGCAGCAGGAGGAACCCCCATCATTTCCAAAATAGTCGCCATATCTGCTGATTCCGATGGTCCCCCACCACGCCACTCAATTCTACCTCCAGAAGCAATAATTACAGGTGCTTTGCCCTCACGATATAATTCTGCACCATACAGAATGCGATCGCCACCTTCATTCAAATCGGGCGCAGGGCGTGGCGGAAATGCGGATCTGGTTGCTCCTCCTAACACTACAATTCCATCAGCTTGCGGTAATGATGCTTTTGGAATCTCCTGCCATTCTAAAGACTGAACTATACTATTTGCCACCCAACTGTTACTAGAGATTAACAGGATAATTAATGCTAAAGCCACTGGTAATGACACCCATTGCGGACGTTTCCACGACATAATTAATGCCACAACCAGCAGGAGACAAGCTAATCCTAATGGATATATAAATAACGGGAGAAGTTTGGAAAAAAATAAAAACATGAAGAATGGGGAGTGGGGTAAAGTCAAAAAGTCAAACTAGATCATAATTAACAGGATTACTCCCTTTGCGGTAGAAGATTATCTAGATCTTCCTTAGTGTCTTAGTGGTTTTTAAATAGTTATTCCCAAGAGTGCGAAGGGAGTAAGAGGATTAAATTCTGAATTTAGCACTCAAAACTATTCTTCCCCCTTCATCTTTCACCTGCACAGCCAATTATCGTTTCGATAAACCACCAAATAGTGTTAGGCTACGCTGAGGAGATCTCTTTTTAGCTTTTTGAGCATCTCGCCGCTGTTTGGCTAAAGTTAAGCCACTAACTCTGACTGGAATTTCTTCTGACTCTTCTGACTCTTCTGATTCCTCTGACTGAATGGTAACAGGTTCATCCTTCCTTTTCCACCAAGAAAACACCCACCCACCAAAGAATCCCCCAATCGCGCCCATTAAAATACTAAATGGCACGGGATATCCTAAAAAGAAAAGGGAGAGTAGAAATAATAACCAGAGTCTTAATGCAAGGGGAAACCCATCTGAGAAACCCGGTAAGACTTGATCGATAGTTTTCTTTTGACTCATATTTTTGTTTGTTCTTTGTTGTTAACAAAGGGCTTAAGTTCTTTGTTTTTTTTAGTATAACAGGCGTTTCACCTGTTATACTTATGATTCTTTTTACGAACAATTAGGTCTACAACCAACAACTAATAACCAACAACCAATAACTAACAACCAACAACTAATTCTGATTCCCAATCTTGAGTTGTGTCTAATATTGTAACCAGAGATTGCTCCTCCTCCGTAAAGGGTTCAGCGGCTGCTTCCTGACTTGCTAAGAGATCTGCGGTAGCATCAGATACATCACCAGTGCGGGATAGAAGGCGATCGCGCAATACGTCCATCGGTGCGGTGCAATAGAGGATGGACAGGGGAATCTGATGCGTCTGAGCTTGTGCGATCGCAGATTCGCGTAATCCCTGTTTGTCATATTTGGCATCTAAGATCGCTGTAAATCCCTGATTAGCCAGTAAAATACCCAATTCTAATAACCTATTATAAGTCTTTTGGGTCATTTCAGCGGTATAAAGTGTATCTTCTCCTTTCTCTTCTAGGGGCATTCCGGCTAAGTGTTTCCGCACTGCGTCTGAACGGAGGTGAATTGCACCCAATTTTCGGGCTAATTTTCGGGCTACGGTACTTTTTCCTGCACCAGATAAGCCTGACATTAAAATTATCCTTCCTCGCTCTATTTTCGTGTAATTCCATGCCAACCGATAATAATTAGCGGCGGTTGTACTTGCTTCTTGTTTCGCCTCTGCTGATACTGCTGAATCGTCTAATAAAAATGATGTTACCTTAGCCCTTACATAAGCTTGCCGACTTAGGTATAATGGCAATACCTGCAATCCTGACCAATCGCCAGTTTGTTCTAGATAAGTATTCAAAAAAGCATTGCCCAAATCCTTCCTTCCCCGCGCCTCTAAATCCATTACAGTAAAGGCGACATCGTACATGACATCCACAAACCGAAATGGTTCGTTAAATTCAATACAGTCAAATAGCTGAATTTTGTTATGCCACAGACAAATATTTCTCAGGTGTAAATCCCCGTGACATTCCCGAATGAAGTTATTGTCCCGACGCTGGGCTAGTAATTCTGCTTGTTCGGCAAAAAAGCGATCGCTAAATGCCTTAGTCTCCTCATACTGCTCTTGAGTTTGCGAACCACCAATATATTTGAGGGTGTGCTGATAATTATCTTTAATAAATTCGCGGATTTTGGCTACTTCGCCAAAGCTTCTAATGTAATCGCTAGTTTTGCATTTACTATGGAAATGGGCAACAGTTTTACCCAATTCCTCCATCTGTACCTCTGTTAGCATTCCCTCTTCAAACATAGTACTTAAGAGGCTAGACTGAGGAAATTGGCACATTTTTACGGCATATTCTACAGCTTCACTAGTGCCACCGAGAATAAAGCGATTGCCCTCTTGAGTAATGGCTAAAACATCCAGATAAATTTCCGGGGCATTCGGCTGATTTAAGCGAATTTCTTCATGGCAAAAATGCTCCCTCTGTGCTATAGTAGAAAAATCTAAGAAACCAAAGTTAACTGGCTTCTTAATTTTATAGGCAAAATCTCCTGTCAGGAGTACATAAGAAATATGGGTTTGCAGCATCTGAATCGGTTCCGTGACTGGGTGGGGATAAAACCCAGGTTCCATCATTTGCTCGATTAAGGGGGGAAGGGTTGTCTGGCTCATAAAAACATCTCCGTCGTTGGAAACTCTGTGTCTACCCTGCGGGAAGCAAGCTATAGACCAGAGAGGAAAACGCGGCAGCGGTTTTAACCGCCTACCCCTTGCGGGGCGGAGGAGTATGGTTGCTCCTCCGTGGAGATATGGTTGTCTCCAATCTCTTTCGAGTAAAGTTAGCTTTGACCTGTTATCTGAGCTTGTTAGGCTGAAAACACTGTAAAGCGTGACCTTCCAATAGCACCATCTTGCGCCAATCGCACTCAATTGTAGCGGTTCTCAGTTGAGTGAGGTACAAAGAAAGTACAGAGAAACCCGGTTTCTTCAAGAAACCGGGTTTGTGGGAGTTTTTCGGGTATATTTTTAGATTTTGTTGGGGTGAAGCATTCTGGCGATAACTTTTGCAATAAATCCCAAGTTTTGAGAGCCGAATGCTTCACCCTGCCTTTACACTACCAATACAACCAAACTCGATCTAACTTTGTGCGATAAACCGTATATTAACTCGCTACCGCAAAAAAGCTAAGATGGTACACATTAGTCCTCTTCCATGGATGAGTCTGTACTTCTCGCAGTAGGACTTTACCACTCCAAGACAACTCCGGAATCTCTAACTGAACTACGGTATCATTAACCTTAGTGCTTTTCAGCAAAGTTTCTACCGTTTTAGCCTTCAACGTGAGAGTCTCCGATTCTGCACCCTTGTGACCGTAGAGAGTAGCTGGGATTAAACCCGAACGACGTAAGGCTCTTGGTTTACTGCCTTCCGCTCTTTTCTGACATTCAACTGTAACTTCCATCTGCGTACCTTTCCAAGCTTTTAAGTATTAGGAACTGCTTAATTTTAGGCGTTCACCACAACCCATCGTATCTTAAAAGAAGAGGTGGGAGGTAAGAGGTGAGGGGTTAGAGGTTAGATGTTAGAGGTGCGATACGGAAGGTAAGCTTCTCATGGCGCGATTTTCTTGCCGTAACCCCTTGACAGGTTGATTTTTTTTTGTTAAATTAGGATAATGGAAATCTGTGCGCGTAAAAAAAACAGAAAATAAGCTCCCGTAATCCAGGCTGACAACCAAAGCAGCCCTTTCAGATTTTTGACACTTAATTAATCAACATAGCAGTTAGAGCTGAAGGTTGTTAGGGTTGATAGCAGGTTGGAATGGAAGTCCCCCTAAAGGCGGGGTAACTTCCGCTTAAGCCCCTTGTCTTAACACCCAAGGCGACTGCGATATAATATTTGTGGATTATTGGTTGTTGTGAGTTGGAAGTTAGTTTTTAGTTATTGGTGACTACAAACAACAAACAACCAATAACAAACAACCAATAACACCGATGAATATTCTCATAGTTGAAGACGAATCCGAAATCGTAAAACTCATCCAACTTACCTTAGAAAGAGAAGGATTTACCTGTCACTCCTGTCGGGATGGATTTGCCGCATTACAAGCTTTCCAGCAACAACAACCTGATGTCATTATCCTGGATTTAATGTTACCAGGATTAGATGGATTAGAAGTCTGTGCCAGAATTCGCCAAAAACCTGGAGTCAAAGATCCTTATATTTTAATGTTGACTGCTAAAGGGGAAGAAATTGACCGAGTAATTGGTTTATCTACGGGTGCAGATGATTATATGGTTAAACCATTTAGCCCAACAGAATTAGTTGCGAGAGTTAGGGCACTTTTGCGCCGGAGTTTGCGTCACGGGGGGCAGAGTTTAGTCTATCGTACCAAAAATTTTATATTAGATCCAGATCGACATGTAGCTAGTCGTTTGTTGTCGTCTGATGAATCAGAATCTCTAGATTTGACTACCTTGGAATTTAATTTATTGTCAACATTTATTAGTCAACCAGGTAGAGTTTGGAATCGAACTCAACTGATTGATAAACTTTGGGGGAATGATTTTTTTGGTGATGAAAGGGTGGTGGATACTCATATAGCGCGGTTGCGTAAGAAAATTGAAGATGATCCTGCTAATCCCATCTTTGTAAAAACGGTAATTGGTGTTGGTTATAAATTTGAAGATAGGGAAGGATGAAGGTTGAAACTAGATGGGCAAGATTCCTATTCTGTCTTTACTGTAGGGGTGTTCGATTAGCCTTCTCGTTCCCCGAAGGGGTTGCCGAAGGCTAGAGTAGCATTCGGGCGATAACATTTGACATAAACCCGTAATACTGATATCCGAATGCTTCGCCCTTCCAGGTTTTTAAAACACGCCTTATCTAAAAGCTATTCCCCACTCCCCATTCCCCACTCCCCACAAAATCTAATGCGTAAACCGAAATCTTTACCTTTAGCTTCGCGTCTTTTTCTCTCCCACTTATTAGTAATGATAGTAGGAGTAGGATCTTTTGCTTTCATCACTAAGTTATCTTCACCGCGCCTTTTTGTTTTGCATTTGCAACAATTAGAAGGGCAAGGTGTCACCTTACGTTTTGCGCGGACTTATTTGATTCAAGGCTTTGAAACTGCTTGGAATCGTAGTAGTATTTGGGCGGTAATTGTGGGGGCGACGGCGGCAGGGGGACTTAGTTATTGGGTTTCGAGACGGATTGTCCAACCGTTGACGCAAATTGAGGAGGTTACTGGGAAGTTTGCAGCGGGAAATTTGCAGGAACGAATTCCACCGAGTGAGATTCCGGAAATTAATCAATTGGCGACTAGTTTCAACCGGATGGCTGTTAGTTTGGAGGATGTAGAATACCGTCGGCGAGAATTAGTTAGCGATTTGACTCATGAGTTGCGTACTCCGCTAACTGTTTTGCGGGGTTATTTGGAAGAGTTGGCAGATGGGCGGATTCAAGCGTCTTCAGAAATTTATCTGAGTTTGACGAAAGAAACTAAGCGTTTGCAGCGTTTAATTGGGGATTTGCAAGAACTTTCTAAGGCGGAAGCTGGCTATCTACCAATTAAGATTGGGCATGTTAATTTGCGCCCTTTGTTGATGGCTCTGGTGCAAAGTTTTGCGGATCAGTTATTGGATGATGGTCCGGTTTTGGGGTTGGATTGTCCGGAAGAATTGCCTTTGGTTTTGGCTGATATCGATCGGGTTGAACAGGTACTGGTTAATCTTTTGGGTAATGCAATAACTTATACTAAGTCTGGTGCAATTACGGTTCGAGTTTGGACGGAATATATAGGGATGAAAGCAGGTGTATCTCGGTTATGGATTGCTGTGAAAGATACGGGAATTGGGATTGCACCGTCAGATTTGGCTCATGTATTTGAGCGGTTTTGGCGGGCGGAAAAGTCTCGCAATCAACATACTGGGGGGACGGGGATTGGTTTGGCAATTTCTAAGCGGTTAGTGGAGTTACAAGGTGGGATAATTGAGGTAGAAAGTGAGGTAGGTGTAGGGAGTAATTTTCGGTTTTATTTGCCTTTAGCTTAGGGAAGTAAGAATTTTTTCCCTACTCCCCCAATAACTTTTGTCCAATTACTCAGTAAAATATATGTCTGAGCCAAAAATTTCACAAGATGGATTTAGCTATACCTTTCGCTCTTACTTCGAGATGTCTAATGATACGGATGAAATTATCTCGGAGTTTGGCTATAATTTTATAAGGGCGCATCTTCAGCTTCCAAAAAGTTCCAGTCAAATTGAGCGCTTCCCAGAGTTGCAGCAGTTAGTAGGGTGGGCAATCCTTACAGCTTTTCGCCTTATATTGGGGACGTAGCCCACCCCACATCCCACTCTTTTGACTTTTGACTTTTAACTTTTGCTATATTAGCATTAACCATTAGCGATTAGTCATTTAAAATACCAGAGGAAAAAACATGAAAATAATGGTAGTAGACGATGAGCCAGATGTTCAGATTTTATTTAAACAAAGGTTTAGAAAAGAGATCAAATCCGGTAAAATACACATTGACTTTGCTCTCTCAGCTAAAGAAGCTCTGAAATACCTAAATAGTCAAGAATCCCATAATTTTGTGCTAATTCTCTCTGATATTAATATGCCAGGGATGAGCGGGCTGCAACTATTGAAAATTATCAAACTAACGTTTCCTGATTTGAAAGTCTTTATCATTACCGCCTATGGAGATGATAAAAGTCACCAATTAGCCCTAGAATACGGAGCCGATGACTACCTGCACAAACCCGTGGAGTTTGATAAGCTTAAGGAAAAAATATTGCAAGAATATAGTTGATGAGTCAGGAGTGCAGAATTTCCCTGGGGAACTTATGATATAACTACCCTATAAACAGGGCTGGGAAGCCCCTACCCTATCCCTCTAACAAGCTCAGATAACAGGTCAAAGCTAACTTTACTCGAAAGAGATTGGAGACAACCATATCTCCACGGAGGAGCAACCATACTCCTCCGCCCCGCAAGGGGTAGGCGGTTAAAACCGCTGCCGCGTTTTCCTCTCTGGTCTATAGCTTGCTTCCCGCAGGGTAGACACAGAGTTTCCAACGACGGAGGTGTTTTTATGAGCGAGAATAAGCTATGCCAGCGACAATCCTGGTTGTGGATGATGAGCCAGACTTAGAAACCCTAATCCGCCAAAAATTTAGAAAAAGAATTCGGCAAAAGGAAATTCAGTTGATTTTTGCCAGGAATGGCGTTGAAGCCCTGGCGATTCTACATGCCCAAAGGGATATCGATATGGTATTAACGGATATCAATATGCCCCAAATGGATGGGCTAACCTTACTCACTAAAGTCTCCGAACAATATCCTACCATTAAAACAGTAATTGTCTCCGGATATAGCGACTTGCCAAATATAAGATCCGCAATGAATCGTGGCGCATTTGACTTCCTGACAAAACCCATCGACTTACAAGATTTAGAAATTACTGTCAACAAAACTATCGCTCAAGTACAGCAAATCAAATCCGCTCTAAAAAAAGAACAATTAGCCCAGCAAGCCAAAGCAGAATCATTGCAAAAGCTTCAAGAAGAAATCGCTATCCGTCAGGAAGCCCAAGAAGCATTGCGAGAAAGCGAAAGACGAGTAACCAAATTCCTAGAAACATTGCCAGTCGGTATCTTTGTCATTGATGGTACAGGAAAACCCTACTACACCAATCAAGCCGCCCAACAGTTATTAGGAAAAGAAATAGTCCCTAACGCCACCGTCGAACAATTACCAGAAATTTATCAAACCTATATTGTAGGAACAGAAGAATTATACCCTAGCGCTCGCCAACCCATCCTGCGAGCATTAAACGGAGAAAGCATCACCATAGATGATATCGAAATCCATCGCAATGACAAAATAATTCCCCTCGAAATATGGGGTACACCAATCTTCAATGAAAAGGGTGAAATTGTCTATGCAATGGCAGCTTTTCAAGATATCACCCACCGGAAACAAGCCGAACGCGATCGCATCCGTTTTACCGAACAATTAGAAGTCAAAAATACTGCATTACAACGCCTAGATCAACTCAAGGACGAATTTTTAGCCAACACATCCCACGAATTGCGCACTCCCCTTAACGGTATTATTGGTATTGCCGAATCCCTCATTGATGGTGCAGCCGGAACCCTCTCAGATCCCCAAATTACCAACCTCTCTATGGTAGTTTCTAGTGGCAAACGTCTGGCTAATCTTGTCAACGATATCCTAGATTTTGCTAAACTAAAAAACCAAGATATCGAACTGCAATCTAAATCAGTAGACTTCCGCCAAATAACCCAAATTGTCCTGACTCTTTGTCAACCATTAGTGATAGGTAAATCCCTAGAGTTAAAAAATCTAATTCCATCAGATTTGCCTCCTGTACATGGTGATGAGAATCGCCTTCAACAAATTATGTATAACTTGGTGGGGAATGCTATTAAATTTACTGAATCTGGATTAGTTACCGTATCGGCAAACCTAACCCCCCCAACCCCCCTTCCCTGGCAGGGAAGGGGGGAGAAAAATCAGGGGGAGGAAAATCACTCCCCTCTCCGCACTGGGCTTCGCCCCGCTACGCTAACGTGCCGCTTCGCTAACGCAGGAGAGGGGCTGGGGGAGAGGTTTTCCATCGAAATCACCGTCACCGATACAGGAATAGGTATCCCCCCCGACAAATTTGACGATATCTTCAAATCTTTTGAACAAGTTGACGCATCTATATCTCGATCTTATGGCGGTACCGGATTAGGATTAAGTATTACTAAACAACTGATAGAATTACACGGCGGCACAATTCGCGTCGAGTCGGAAGTTGGTGTCGGCTCCCGCTTTATTTTTACCTTGCCAATTGCTACTAAACCGATTCAGGTATCCTTAGAAATCAGCAATCCAATCGCCAAAGTTCAGCCTCATGATAACTCCCTACTACTTTCACCCGCTCCTACCCCCCAATCCGATAATCAATTAACAATTTTAGTAGTAGACGACGAAGCGATTAATCGACAAGTTGTCACCAACCATCTATCCTTGCACAACTACGCAATCGTCCATGCTACCAATGGGATTGAAGCCTTAGCCATGATTGAGAAAGGTTTCAAACCAGATCTAATTCTACTAGATATCATGATGCCAAAAATGTCTGGGTATCAAGTTTGCCGTCTAATTCGGGAACAGTTTCCCGCCCATCAACTACCTATTATCATGTTAACGGCAAAAAATCAAGTTTCCGATTTGGTAATTGGATTAGAATCTGGGGCAAATGATTACCTACCCAAACCAATTCTCAAAAACGAACTCCTCGCCCGGATTAAAACCCACATTAATCTATCGAAAATTAATATTGCATACAGTCGTTTTGTTCCCCAGGAATTTATTCGTTTTCTGGAAAGGGAGAGTATTATCGATGTCTGTCTAGGGGATCAAGTCCAGAAAAATATGTCAATTTTATTTGCTGATATTCGCAATTTTACTACCTTTTCTGAGGGAATGACTCCCAAAGAAAACTTTGACTTTATTAATGCCTACCTGAAACGAGTAGGACCAATTGTCCGCAAGTATAATGGCTTTATCGATAAATACATTGGCGATGCAATTATGGCACTATTTCCCAGATCAGTAGACGACGGTTTCCAGGCTGCCATTGAAATGCAGAAACAAGTTTCTATTTATAATATCGAACGACAAGAATCTGGCTATCCGCCCCTTGCTATTGGGATTGGCTTACATTCAGGAAGTTTAATGTTGGGTACGATTGGTGAAGAAGAGCGGATGGAAACCACAGTAATTTCTAATGCGGTTAACTTAGCCTCGCGACTGGAAGGATTAACCAAGATATACGGCGCTTCAATTCTCGTGAGTGAACATACTTTATTTAGTCTAGAGGAGGAATATAGTTGTAACTATCGATTTCTCGGTAGAGTACAAGTCAAAGGCAAAAAAGACTTAGTAGGTGTGTTTGAAGTATTCGATGCAGATCCGGATAATCTCAAAGAGTTAAAGAGTAAAACTAAGACAAAATTTGAATCTGCTATCATCCTTTACCATCAGGAAAACTTCGCTAGAGCCTATAAAATATTTGAGCAAATTTTAGAGGTAAATCCTCAAGATCAAGCGACTAAATTATATCTGAGAAACTGTAAGGCTAGGTTGATAAATAATAATTATGAACCCAGCGACTTGAGCCAGTTTCCTTGGATTCAGGATATACCTTTGTTTGGGGAATAGGGAAGAGAGTTTTGAGTTTTAAGTTTTGAGTTTTAAGTTTTGGAGAGCATTGCGGGATCAAGTCCGTTTTAATTGAAAATTGAGAACTCAACACTGAGAAGTATTCTGGGG